>NZ_JAOTPL010000017.1:0-70739 GCF_025631005.1 Haoranjiania flava | reverse complement strand
ACCAACTGCGGCGAAGCAATTGTTCCTGAGTGCAAATTGCTTCCGGGTCAGAGCCGTTGAGCGGGGGTCACCTTCAGGCGGGCTAGACCTTTTTGATTCTTTTGCGGCAATGGCAAAAAGAATAATAATTTTTATTTCACGCAAAGGCTAACCGCAAAGACGTTCTGGATGTCAGGTGAAAACACCTGACACGGGTTTAAAGGCCGCAAATGAGGAACGCAAAGAATCAAAGAGTTGATTCTAAACAACCATTACCATTGCGTTATCACAACGATGAATGAGATTAGAAATCCCGAAGCGAAGCGCAGGCATATCACTGCCCACTTTTCCCTTTCCATTTACCATCGCCTCTCTCCCATCGCAACTTTCAACTTCGAGTATAACATTAAACAAATAAGCCCCGTCTTAGAGACAAGGCTTATTCATTCGGTTGTTATTACTCAGACTATTTCTTAGCAAAAAGCGTTGGGTAAAGTCCGTCAGTATCTAATTGCTCTTCAATGCGCAATAGCTGGTTGTACTTAGCCATACGGTCGCTGCGGCTTGCAGAACCGGTCTTAATCTGCCCGCAGTTTAATGCTACTGCCAGGTCAGCGATAGTTGTATCTTCTGTTTCACCGCTCCTGTGGCTCATTACTGTGGTGTAACCCGCATGCTGCGCCATTTGTACAGCCTGGATGGTTTCTGTAAGCGAGCCGATCTGGTTTACTTTGATCAGGATGCTGTTGGCAGTACCTGTTTCAATACCTCTTTTTAATATCTTGCTGTTGGTTACAAACAGGTCATCGCCTACGAGCTGTACTTTATCACCAATAGCTTCAGTCAGTTTTTTCCAGCCGTCCCAGTCTTCTTCAGCCATACCGTCTTCGATAGAAACAATCGGGTACTTGGTAGTCCACTCTTTCCAGTACTCTACCATTTCATCGGAAGTTAATTCCTTGCCGGAGCTTTTGTAGAATTTATATTTACCATCCTTGAACATTTCACTGCTTGCAGCATCCAATGCGATGGAAACGTCTGTACCCGGCGTATAACCTGCAGCTTTGATCGCTTCGATCACTGTTTCAATAGCTTCTTCATTGCTTTGGATATCGGGAGCAAAACCGCCTTCATCGCCTACGTTAGTGCTGTAGCCTTTGTTTTTCAACACAGATTTTAAGTGGTGGAAAATCTCTGTACCCCAGCGCAGGCCTTCGCTGAAGCTTTTAGCGCCATGAGGCACGATCATGTATTCCTGGTAATCGATCTTGTTGTCAGCATGTACACCACCGTTTAAGATATTCATCATAGGAACGGGAAGTACGGTAGCATTTACACCGCCGATGTACCTGTAAAGCGGCAGAGCCGATTCGGCAGCAGCAGCTTTGGCAACCGCCAGGGATACCGCCAATATTGCGTTTGCGCCTAATTTACTTTTGTTTTCAGTACCGTCAAGCTCAAGCATCATCCTGTCAATGCCAACCTGGTCGGTCACATCCCAGCCGATAAGGTGTTCAGCGATCACTTCGTTTACATTTTTCACTGCTTTCAACACACCTTTTCCCATGTAAACACCCTTATCTTCGTCGCGCAGTTCCACTGCTTCGTGAATACCTGTAGATGCGCCTGATGGAACGGCAGCCCTGCCTAATTCTCCGTTTTCAGTGATCACATCAACCTCAACTGTGGGATTGCCGCGGCTATCCAGGATTTGTCTTGCAAAAACATCAGCAATAAAGCTCATAATATTATGTTTTTAAGTGTAAAATAATTGTTTTTTGAATGCTGCAAAGTTAAGCCTAATTTTAATACATCGACACAAAAACTAACAAAAAAGGAAATTTATGGTTAAATGATAACAATAAGATAAACTAAGAAATTTTTTGCTGATTAGGTACTAATTGATTAGTTTTACAATATCCTTCACCTTAAAATGCCTACCTATGGAACACTGCTCTGACAAATCCGCATCAGTCCGTAAAAATTGTTGTGGTAAAACTTTCAGCACAATACTGTTTTTCATAGCTACAACCCTTTGTTCATCAGTATTTGCTCAAAATTCTTCAATGGTATTGACTCCTGCAAAGCCCGAAGCAGGCAAGAAACTAAGTTTTGTATATACAGGGAAGTTGGCGAAATCCGATACTGAAATAGGAGTAGATGCCTTCCCGGAGAATAGCCGGGTTATTAAAATTCCGGTTGAAGCAAAATACACAGATGATAAGCTGACTGGTAGTTTTATACTGCCTGATTCCATAGCGGCTTTTGCCATACTCGTAAAATCTGCGGGTAAATATGATAATAACAATGAGCAGGGTTTTCTTTACCCTGTTCACAAAGACGGCAAACCTGTAAAAGGCGCCTATGCACGGTTAGGTTTTATGCAGACTTATGGCTCGGGAATGGGAATAAAAAGAGATTTTACTGCCATAGAAAAATCTTACGAAACGGAAATAAGCCTTTACCCTGCAAGCAGAATGAGATACTATGCAGAATTGCTAAACACCCGGAAAAATATTAAAGGAAAGGAAGAAAGCGCAGAAAAACAGCTTATTAAGCTGTTTAATGATTCTCTTCAGAAAGGTGTTACCGAAAACAATCTTGATTACATAGCATTTGTAGCTTCCTCCGGCAACAAAGAAAAATATGATTCCTTAATAAATGTGGTACTGAAAAAATATCCCAAAGGATTCATTTATCAAAACAAAAAAATTAATGAACTGTATAGCATAAATGATCCTGAAAAATTCCTCACGGCATACAATAGCCTGAGAAAAGATTTCCCAAACGGATTTCCGTCAAATGTTTCCAATAGCCTGAGAAGACCGCTGTTAAACGCTTATATCAACAAACTTGATACAGATAATTTCGATAAAACCATTGAAAACATTACTGACAACGACCTGCTGGTGTATGCCTACAATCAGATAGCATTTACTATGGCAAGCGCCGACAAAAACCTGCCCAAAGCCCTGGAATATTCCCGGAAATCACTGGCTGCATTAAATGCATTGAAACTTACACAACGGCCGCCTTACCATACGGCTGATAGCTGGCAGGACTACCTCACATACAATGAAGGCAACCTTACTGATACCTACGCAGACATTTTATACCGTATGGGAAACAAAACCGAAGCGCTGGAAAAACAATACACAGCCATCAGGCTTACCAAAGCTTCTAACCCGGACATCAATGAAAAAATGGTGCTCTACCTGCTGGAAGCCGGCAAAAATAAAGAAGCATTGTCCGAAGCAGAAAATTATATGCTGAAAAGAAAAAGCAACACCAAAATAGATTCACTCTACAAAGCGGCTTATACAAAACTCAACGGCAACGAAGGATGGGTTGCTGCAAGAAATAAGCTGAACAGCCAGATAAAAGAAGCCTATAAGAAAGAACTTAAAGAGAAAATGCTTAATGAACCTGCGCCGGACTTTACATTGAATGACCTGGATGGCAAAACCATACAGCTGGCCGCCCTGAAAGGCAAGATTGTAATACTTGATTTCTGGGCTACCTGGTGCGGCCCCTGCCGGGCATCATTCCCGGGCATGCAAAAAGCACTGAACAACCTGAAAGCAAACAACGATGTACAATTTTATTTTGTGAATACAAGAGAGGCCGGCTCGGCTGAAAAGAAAAAAGAGACAGTGAGCAAATTCCTACAGGACAACAATTACACTTTTCATGTATTGATGGATAATGACAATGCTGTGCACGACAAGTTTAAAATAAACGGCATTCCCGCAAAGATCATCATCGGCAAGGATGGCAATATCAAATTTAACCTGGTTGGCTACGATGGTAATGAACAGGGCCTTGTAGACGAAATGGAAACTATTTCGGAATTATTGCAATAAAATTTTTTACATCACACCGGCCATATTTTTTACATCACACCGGCTATCCCTATAAAATAATCTACATATAGATATGCAAAAATTCATGCTGTTCATCACGCTGCAACTAAGCTGTATCCTCGGTTTCAGCCAGGCACTGGTACTAACGCCTGCAAAACCGGAAGCGGGCAAGGAAGTAAGTTTTGTTTACACCGGCCCGCATATCAGGGATACGCTTAAAACCTCCCCATTTTTAAGGAAAACCATTTTAAATAAAAACTTAATGGTTTTCGACACCTTGCACCTGGTCAGGACGCAGACAGGTTATACAGGCAAGTTTAAAGTCGAAGACTCTATTACTACAATTATGTTTTTGATCGGCGAACAGGTTGGTCAAGAGAACAATTATTTTGTTTACCCGGTCTATAAAAACGGCGTTCAGGTGAAAGGTGCATCTGCAGGCATGGCTATGCAAAACATGTGGGCTTACCAGCTTGGCGTGACCGTTGATAATAAGAAAAACGCAGGATTGTTTGAAGAAGAGTTCCACCACAACCCTGATCAGAAAAAAATATTCATCATTGATTACCTTAAAACACTGAGTGCTATTCCGGAACGCGAAGCAGAAGCCAAAACATTAGCAGAACAGGCGTTCAGGAATGCTTTAGAATCAGGCCAGAGTGAAAATGAAGTAATACAATTGGCGAGCATATTATACGATGAAGAGTCTGACAAAAGAGCGGCTTATGAAGATGAAATGGTAAAAAAATTCCCTAAAGGAATCTCGTACGGCAATAGATTATTAAAAGAATTGTATGATTTACAAAAAGAAAAAAAATATGATACTGTAATAGAAAAAGCTCTTCGCATAAAAACAGAGGAAGTGGTAAAAAATGTTGATTATATGGATGAGCAATTAAACCGCATCCTGATGAACACCTATAAGGCAAAAAAAGATTACACCAAATTTGAAGAGTACGCAGAATTAGAGGAATCCTTCCGCCAGAAGGCCTATAATTACAACGATATGGCCCTTAATATGGCTAAGGCAAAACAAAACCTGGATATAGCTAAACATTTTTCAAAACTATCACTTGATAACGTTGATTCCCTGTATGCCATTAACAGCAGACCTAACATCAGCGCAAGAGAATGGAAAAGATTGGTTGATAGCGAGTTTGCCGAATATGTAAATACGTATGCACTTATTTTGTACGCGCTGGGTGATAAAGCAGGAGCATTGGCAAACCAGCAAAAAATAATTGATATCATCGGCGTTGAAAATGTGGAATCTAACGAACGTTATATCCTGTATCTTTTTGAAAACGATAAAATAAAAGAATCCCTGGAAACTGCTGAAGACTGCATTTCCAAAGGGAAATCCAATGCCGGTATTGACTCTTTGTACAAAGTGATCTACCTGGCTGTACATAAAAACAGCGATAACTTTACTGACAGGCTTGCTATGCTCAAAAAGCAGGGAAAGAAGTATGAAATAGCCAGGCTGCAGAAAGATATGCTTAATATTGACACGCCTGATTTCAGCCTTACAGACCAAAGCGGTAAGAAAATAACACGCAACGATCTGAAAGGCAAAATTGTAATACTAGATTTCTGGGCTACCTGGTGCGGCCCCTGCGTGGCCTCTTTGCCGGCAATGCTTAAAGCCGCAGCAGCTTTAAAGCACCGCAAAGATGTAGTGTTTTACTTTGTAAATACACAGGAGCGAGGAAGCGCAGAAAGACGGAAAAAGAAGGTGAATGAGTTCTTGTCAAAAAATAAATATGACCTGAACTTATTGTTCGACCTACAGGACAAGGCATACTATGATTTTGAAATTAACGGCATACCTGCCAACTTCATCATCGGTAAAGATGGCAAGATAAAGTTCTCCTCATCAGGTTTCGGCGATAACGATGAAGAGCTGGTAAATGAGCTTACCATGATGGTGGAAAGCTTACAATAATATGCGGGATAATACATCGGCAAATATAGCGCCCATGCGCTTTTGAATGTATTTATCCTTACCTTGTTCAGGATGCCAGCCATACTTTATGCCATCAATATTTTGTGTGTCTAATGCAAACATAAGACTAGCCTGAACACCTGTTACAGGGTGTACGGTATTTTTAGAAAAGCCGATGTATTTATCGAATTCCACCAGCGGGAATCCCCATTTTTCTGCAAGCTTTCTGATGGATGTATTGTAGGCAGATCGCGCATCATGCCAATCGGTACACAATACGATCCTGGCAGGCTTGCCGTATTTGGAATTGTAATACCGGGAATTTTTATCGAACTTTAAATTATAGCAGTCCGATAAATATTTTTTGATCACATAATCAAACGCTGCTGCGTAGTCTGACCTGTCGAACGGCATTTTGTAATCCGTGTATTTTTCGTGTAGCTTGCCGCTGTTGTATACATCTTTATCGTGTACCTGCATGATCACGAACACATCTATGCTTTCCAGTTCCTGCGGGGTATACAGCGTTCCTTTCTCCATCCTGTTGGCTGCATTAGATATGGCCTCGCCGCCCACTGCCCTGTTTATGGGGAAAGCATTTAATTTTTCACATCCCAGCTCAAACCAGCCATTGCCGGGCGATGCAAACGATGCGCCGGTGAGTAAGATAGTATCCTGGCCGGCTCGTTTATTGTCTTGTGAAAAAGCCGAAAAATTGCAAATCAGCAGCATTGCGCCTATAATTAATTGTTGCATGTGTATATATTTATTTTTTTTAATTGTGACATAGAATAGCTTTTATTGATCAACAGTTGGTATGCAACTGTGCTTATGACTATTTGATAATAGTAAAATCGTTTAAACACCAAATATACAAAACCATGCAGTAATAGTTGCTATATTAAAACCCTGTTTTTATTCTCCCCTTAAATACCACAAGAACCGATAATGATATTCAGACAACAAATTGTATACAATAAACAACAGTACAATCGAAGCTATACCCCGGAACACTATTTTATTAACCCTCATTTTTTTAAAATAATACCACAACATAAATATCAGCAAATGAGAAGAAAAAAACACCACAGTTAATAATCCTGCACCAATTGGATTGGGATAGCGGTTAGAGACAAAGAAATAGGAAACCTACAGTAAGATAGCCAAGCAGGATAAAGAAATTAACAGAAACCAGTTTTAAAAATTTCATGTGTTAATATTTAATTTTTTCTGTTTGCCACACGGAATAACCGAAACCTTAATACTTTATTATCATTCCCGGTTGGTATAGGTTCCTAATCTTTATGGTTATTTCATGTGTGTATATTTATGTTATCAATGGCGACATGGAACTTGCCATAAAACTTCCATTGTGTTTGGCAAAAATTACTCTAAATGTTTATGGACATTTGTTCGTGAAACACAGCATGTACAAATATACTATCAAAACAAGAAGATAATAGTGTCATAAAAAAACCGGCAACGAAATTGTTGCCGGCCTTCCTAAATGGTAAAGAATTATTTACGAGATTTCATAGCTTTTACCTTTTTTACACTTTCATCTTTCAGAAAGCCGGTATAGGCTTTGGATTCCATGGCTGCAAGTGCAACTTTGCCATTAGCATCGCTATGAATGCCAAAGCCATAAGTTTTTGCCAAAGGCGAAGTACGTAAACACGCCTGTCCTTTAGAAAAAAATTGCGCTCTTGCTTCTTCATAGGTATCCGGCGAAAGGTTGTTTCTTTCTGCATACACTTTAAATAAAACATCATCTGATGTGTAGGCATAAGGATTTTCAGCGATCAGCGCGTACTGCATTTCAGCAACGGTCTTATTTTCTTTGGCAGGCGGCTTTGTACCGCAAATAGCTTTGGTATCTTCTGCCACCTCTATGAAAGTGTTGAAATAGTTTGTTGTATGCGTTTTCATATCAGGATAAATGTATGTTCACAGGTGAATGAATATTACTTGTAGGTCTCGCCCATATTATATAAAGTAAATGCCCAGATGTCTGCCAGCTCTTCTATGGTTTTCGAAGTCGGCTTTCCCGCACCGTGGCCGGCTTTGGTATCAATACGTATTAATGCCGGGTTGTCGCAACCCTGTGCTTCCTGCAAAGCTGCGGCAAATTTAAAGGAATGTGCCGGCACTACCCTGTCGTCATGGTCTGCTGTAGTTATCAGGGTTGCAGGATAGCAGGTACCCTTTTTTAAATTGTGGAGCGGAGAATATTTTATCAGGTAATTAAAATCTTCCTGCTTATCGCTGGAACCATACTCTACCACCCATCCCCAGCCCACAGTAAATTTCTGGTAACGCAGCATATCCAGTACGCCCACCTGCGGAATGGCTACTTTAAAAAGATCCGGGCGCTGTGTCATACAGGCGCCAACCAGCAGCCCGCCGTTGGAACCGCCGCGGATAGCGAGCTTTTCAGAAGAGGTGTATTTCTCTTTGACCAGGTACTCTGCTGCCGCAATAAAATCGTCAAACACATTTTGCTTATTGGCAAGCATACCTTTTTTATGCCACTCTTCACCATATTCGCCACCACCGCGCAGGTTAGCCTGGCAATAGATCCCGCCATTGTCAAGAAATGGTATATTGGCCACCGTAAAGCCCGGCGTAAGGTTGATATTAAACCCGCCATAGGCATACAGCATAGCAGGGTTAGTGCCATCTTTCTTCAGGCCTTTTTTATAGGTAATAAACATCGGCACTTTTGTACCGTCTTTGGAAGGATAGAATACCTGCTCTGTAACATAGTTATCAGGATTTACCTTTGCTTCAGACTTCCTGTACACAGTAGATTTCCCGGTAGCAATATCATACTTAAAAATGGTAGCAGGATAGGTAAATGATGTGAAGGTGTAGAAGAAAAACTTATTATTTTTCTCCGCGCCAAAACCGCCTGCTGTGCCAAGGCCGGGTAATTCTACCACACGGTCTCTAACGCCTGAATAGTTGTATTGTTCTATGTAGCTGTTGGCATCTTTCAGGTAACTGGCAAATAATTTTCCGCCTCCTGTGCCCACATGTGAGAGCTTATATGCTTTCTCGGGTATAATGGTTTTCCAGTTTTTGGGGTCAGGGTTTTTCGGATCAATGGATACCACTTTATAATTCGGTGCACCGTGGTTTGTTTGTACCAGCAGCCTGCCGCCAACATTGTCAATAACATCTGCATTGGTATCAAACCCTTTTACCACAGTAATAAAACCCTTGCTGTTCTTATCTTTCAGGTCTTTTACTTTTATTTCGCTCCCATCTGTACCTTCGGAAATACCCAGTATCAAAAAGCGCTTGTCTTCTGTTAGCCCCGCGCTTACATAGCGCAAAGGATGCTCTTTATCTTCATAAATAAGTTTATCAGCAGATTGCGGAGTGCCAATTTTATGGTAGAAAACTTTCTGGTACTCTGTCTTGGCAGAATACTTCGTCATTTCATCTGCCGGCTTGGTGTAGCCGCTGTAAAAGAAACCCTCATCGCCCAGCCACGCCATGCCGGTGAATTTTACATATTCCAGTTTATCTTTCAGCAATGCGCCCGTAGCCATGTCTTTTACATAGATCTCCTGCCAGTCGGATCCCGAAGCAGACACCGAATAAGCAAAATACTTTTGATTTTGAGAAAAAGAGGTACCCTGTAAGGCAACTGTACCATCCTGAGATAGTTTGTTGGGATCGATCAATACTTTAGCTTCACCGGTAAGCCCCTGCTGGTAATAAACAACAGACTGGTTTTGGAGGCCGTCATTCTTACTGAAAATATAATATTTCCCTTTGTTGTACGGTGCACTGTATCGCGCATAATCCCATAATTCTGTAAGCCTGTTTTTTATCGCGTTACGAAACGGAATTTTATCGAGATAAGCGTTGGTTACCGCATTTTGCGCCTGCACCCACACTTCGGTGTTTTGCGCAGTATCGTTTTCCAGCCAGCGGTACGGGTCGCTGATGCTTGTACCGAAATATTCGTCTGTATGATCAACCTTTGCAGTATTGGGATAAGTGATCCGTTGTGCATTCAATGTCATAGCTATGCCCAGCATTAATGTAAGTGAAAATATTCTTTGCATCTGTATATGGTTTGGATAAAAATACAAAAATGTTCTATAAGTTGCAACGGTTTTTTATTGTTGTCTCTCAGGCTAATTCATAAACATATTATCTATCAGCCTTACGCCGCCAATATAGCCTGCAAAGAGTGCAGACAATTTTTCCTCGCCATCCCACAACTCAACAGGGGCCAGGGTTGCCGCATTGTGAAAAGAAAAGTAGTCTATTTTATCAAAGCCGTTACCCAAAATATGTTGTTGTGCATAGGCAGACAATTCTTCCAGGGACCTGTTGTACAGGTTTTCGCGGCAATATTGCAACATTCTATAAATAATGGCTGCCTGTTCTTTCTGCATTTCAGATAACCGGGCATTACGGCTGCTGCTGGCAAGGCCGCTTGGCTCTCTCAACGTTTCACAGATGATCACGTCTGTCTGTATATTTTTCAGCTCAATCATTTTTTTGATCACCAGTATCTGTTGCAGGTCTTTCTGCCCCAGGAACAATTCATCCGGCTGTACAATGCGCAACAACCTTTCCACCACCTGGCAAACACCCTGGAAGTGCCCCGGCCTGAAACGGCCTTCAAGAATGGTCTCGATAAAGCCCAGGTCGTAATGCTCTCTGAGCGTGGAACCACCAGGGTACATTTCTTCCACAGACGGCATAAATACTACGTTACAGCCGTTCTTTGCGAGTAATGCCAGGTCGTTTTCAAGCGTACGTGGATATTTTTCAAAGTCGGCACTATCATTAAATTGCGTTGGGTTTACAAAAATGCTGCAGACCGTATTATCGCCACGCTCAACCGATTTGCTGATGAGTGAAATATGCCCTGGATGCAATGCACCCATTGTTGGTACGAATCCTGTTTTTTTATCATTGACGCGTAATGAGTTCAGCACCTTTTGTACATCTTCTATTTTCGTTATACTAACCATTTGTTCACAGATATTTAAAAATGCAAATATTAGTTTATTTTTTAGTAATTTTGCCTACTTTATTAAAAGTATCTAAGAACGAAACCAGAGGTAGAATGTCCAGTAAAAAAAGAATTTTATTTATTGCAACGGAAATTTCCCCTTTCCTGGAATTGACTGAATTTTCTGAAATATTAAACAGTCTGGCAATAAAAAGTAATGAGAATGATTTTGAGGTGAGATGTATCATGCCGCGTTACGGTGTTATCAATGAGCGCAGGCATAAATTGCATGAAGTGGTGCGGTTGTCAGGCATCAACGTTTCTGTAGACAATGATGATTACCCCTTACAGATAAAAGTATCATCGCTTCCGAATGCACGCCTGCAGGTGTACTTCCTGGATAATGACGAATTCTTTAAAAGAAAATTTATTTTCAGAGATGAGAATGAAGAATGGTTTGAAGACAACGGGCTGCGTTCTGTGTTTTTCTGCAAGGGCGCGCTGGAAACCGTGAAAAAATTCGGCTGGCCTCCTGATATTATCCATTGCAGCGGCTGGATGACCGCCCTGATACCGATGTACATTAAAACTGCTTATAAAAAGGAACCGGTTTTCAGCAATTGTAAAGTGGTATACTCTATAGGTGGCGAAACTTTTGATGAAACACTGGAAAAAGATTTTATACGCCAGGCCAATATTCATGCAGCTATCAAGCCCAAAGACCTGGAGCCGTATAAAAAAGGCGATTACGAATCCATCATCAAAGGCGGAGCTGTAAATTCAGATGCCATTGCTTTTGCTACAGAAAATATCGACGAAAAAATTGTAAAAGAACTTTCTAAAACAAGAGGAAAAAAGATCCTGAAATTCCAGGGATATGATTCTGATTTAACAGAGTATTTTGAACTCTTTAATGAGCTTGTTCCTTAGAAATTTGTTTTTTTGTGATAATTTTTATTTTAAATTAATCTAACGATTTTGAAAAAGAGAAATAGGATCCTTGCAACGCTGATAGCCATAGTTAGTTTTGCAGCCTGTACGAAAATAGTTTCCACAGATATCGGTATCGGAGACCTGATTCCTGCTGTTGACGGGGTATTGGTAAAAGACACCACGCTGGATGTGATCATCAACACTTATGGTGATGCTATTACAACTACCAGGATCAGCGAAACAAATGTTTTAGGAAAACACAGCGATACCGCATTCGGCAATACAACTACAGCCTTGTACCTGCAGGTGCAGCCGCGCTCCTACCCGTTCAGGTTCCCGGTGAGCAAGGATAGCATTACTGCTATTGATTCAGTGGTGTTGGTGATACCTACCTATGGCTTGTATTACGGCGATAGCACAAAAAACCTGGGCTTCCGGGTGTATGAAGTAAATGATCTTTCTTTCGACAGGGAAAAAGGTTATCCGTTCAATACAGATAAAAGTTTTACTACTTCCGGCGAACTTACTTACAATGGCGCTGAACAGTTTATATCCCCGCTCAGCGTGAATGATACCATTAAGTCATTCGGCGACACGGTTGGTTCTCCCAATCAGATCCGTATACGCCTGAGCAACGCATTGGCACAGAAATTCTTTAATATGGATACGGCCAACTATCGCTCAGACTCATTGTTCCGGCTGGCATTCAATGGTATAAAGATCACTTCCACATCAGGAGATGCATTAGTACCTGTGCTGCCGCAGGGCGCCGGTATTGCCATGTATTACAAATACATCTCTAAGAAAGATGGTTCAGCAGATACCACCTTGACTTCTTTTGTACCTGCGGTGACCTCTGCAAGCGCCAACCACATCACTGTAGAACGCAGTGGGACGCACCTCGCCAACCTTCCCCTCGGCGATATAAATACAGGCAGCAGCACTGTGTACCTGCAATCCGGTCCCGGTGTATATGCACGCATTAAAATTCCGGGCCTGTCAGGGCTCGCCAAGATGCTTATCTACAGGGCAGAACTGGTTTTAGACGATATCCCTGCTGCTGAATACAACAAATTTGTTCCAAATCTTTTTGTTGCAGGTATAAAAGACAATAAAAGAATATTGTTGAAAGATGTATCCCTGGATAATCTTCCCAACCCGCTGAATCCATTCCAGCCTTCTAATTATTTCTATACCGCAAACCTGCCCACATTTGGCTCATACCCACTGGCCAGAGTAGACTCAACCAATAACCTGAAATATTACCAATACAATTTTAACCTTACTAACCACGTACAGGATATTAATAAAGGTGTAACTCAAAACTACCCGCTGGATATTTTTGCCCCGCATGCAGATTCTGTTTACAGTGAAGTTTTATCCAGGAATGTGTCTATTCAGGCCAAAGCAGGCAACAACCAGTTTACCAAGCTGAATGCACCTGTTATACAAAGAACCAAACTATTCGGCAATACGGCCGCCAGCGCACATAAAATCCGTTTAAACATTATTTACAGCCCTGTTCAATAGTTTTTATCATTATTTAAAAAGAATATATTTTTCTTTATGGCTTATTTATTCACATCCGAAAGTGTTTCAGAAGGACATCCCGACAAAGTTGCAGACCAGATATCAGATGCATTAATAGATTATTTTATGGCAAGCGACCCCAAAAGCAAAGTGGCATGCGAAACATTGGTAACCACAGGGCAGGTAGTGCTGGCAGGTGAAGTAAAGTCAAACGCTTACCTGGATGTGCAGGAAATTGCCCGTGAAGTGATCAGGAGAATCGGCTATACCAAGAGCGAGTACATGTTTGAGGCCAACAGTTGCGGTATCTTTTCTGCCATACACGAGCAGTCTGCAGATATAAACCAGGGAGTGGAAAAAAGCGATAAGGAAAACCAGGGAGCCGGCGACCAGGGAATGATGTTTGGCTACGCTATCAACGAAACAGAGAACTACATGCCGCTGGCGTTAGACCTTGCGCATACGCTGCTGATAGAATTGGCTGCGCTGCGACGCGAACACAAACAAATTAAATACCTGCGCCCGGATGCCAAAAGCCAGGTAACACTTGAATACGACGAAAACAACAAGCCGGTAAGAATTGATACCATCGTTATATCCACACAGCACGACGATTTTGATACAGATGAAAACATGGCTGCCAAAATCAGGCAGGATATGACCGAAATTTTAATTCCCCGTGTAATAAAAAGATATCCGAAATACAAGCATTTCTTCAACGATCAGATCAAATACCACATCAACCCTACCGGTAAATTCGTGATCGGCGGGCCACATGGCGATACAGGCCTTACAGGCAGGAAAATAATTGTAGACACTTACGGCGGCAAAGGTGCACACGGCGGTGGCGCATTCAGCGGCAAAGACCCGAGCAAAGTAGACAGGAGCGCGGCATATGCTGCAAGGCATATTGCCAAGAACTTAGTGGCAGCGGGTGTTGCAGACGAGATATTGGTACAGGTTTCTTATGCCATTGGTGTTGCAAGGCCTATGGGCATTTATGTAAACACTTACGGCACAGCCAAGGTAGACCTCAGCGATGGCGAAATAGCTAAAATTGTAGACGAGATCTACGATTTCCGTCCATACTTTATTGAGAAAAATTTAAAACTCCGCAACCCGATCTACAGCGAAACTGCTGCTTACGGTCACATGGGCAGAACTCCAGAGACGGTTACCAAAGAATACAACCTGCCCGGCGGCAAGAAAATCCAGAAAACAGTGGAACTTTTTACCTGGGAAAAACTGGATTATATTTCTAAAGTAAAAGCAGCATTTAAACTGAAATAACTTTTCTACTTGTAACATTTTTTAAGGCACCTTTGCGGGTGTCTTTTTTATGCTTGCCTGATGACTTAACTTTTATGCCGTGCCAGGGTATTTTTCACCTGGCATGAGTAGTATCTATTTGTAATTTTTTCGCCCGCCGTGTCAGGTGTTTTTACCTGACACCATAATAGTCATTCCACAATGTTTTCACAGCAGTTCCCGCCGTGTCAGGTGTTTTCACCTGACACCATATAGTCATTCCACAATGTTTTCACAGCAGGTTCCCGCCGTGTCAGGTGTTTTTACCTGACACCATAATAGTCATCCACAATGTTTTTACAGCAGTTTTTGAATCATTACTATATTATAAGCTCACTATATTCGTAAAATGTCAGGTGAAAAAACACCTGACATGGAAAAAAAGACACCTTATATGACAAAATTAAGAATCAACAGGCTTCTCCACAGTAATATGCTGAAACCTCGATAAACAGTAGCTTGTAAACGGCAGCAACACAAAAGCTGCCAGTCCCCACCGGTTGCCAGCGAACCCGCCGATAATAAGGCTGGCGATCAATACAAACAATGGATAAGTAACAAACAAAACCCCAAATAATACAGAATCGAAGAATATGGATCCTTTGGTTTTCCTGGCTACGAAATTCTTCCACAACTTATAAAACCAATATTGCGTAATGTAGCCCACAACAGCAGGTACAAACAACAGCGCCCTTTCAGCAAAACTTCTCTTCAGTGCGGTTGTTTCAGGACCATGCATATTCGTTGACAATCGTTGTTGCATAGCATCTACCAGCATGGCTGTATTCAATACGCCATGCTGATAATAATCTTTGGCAGCCAATGGTTCAACGGCACGCAAATGCACTGCCTTGGGCATTTGCCTGAAAGAATTGTAGGTAATGGTGTACGGCTGTATATTGATCCACACATTATTCTCTGCACATTGTTCAATCAATTTTACCGAGCCGCCTTTGCGCAATGGCTGCAAATGCCACCGGTTATGCGAATTGCCTTCCGGGAAAATAATGATGTGTGCTCCTTTTTTCAAGAGTGCACTGTAATCGTTAAATAACTGTTCGTTTTGGGCTGCAAAGTTTTTATCGTCTCGTTTGCGGAATATCGGTATCATATTCAATGAGCGCAAAGCCTTATCTGCCCATCGTTTGCGAAACATATCTCCGCGCACCAGGAAATGCAAAGGCTTAGGGCTATGTATGGATATGATCAATGCATCAAAGAAAGAATTCGGATGATTGGAAATGATCAGCGACGGCTTGCTGTAGTCAGCCTTATGCGCATTTATAAGTTTTAAACTGCCGGCATACCAATGCATAGCAAGCCTCACAAGTATTTTCACAACAGCATAAAACATAAAACTAAAGCTGGGGTTAAGATTAAATTGCAAAATAAACAATTACGCCGATATGTACATGCATAAAAAAAGCTCCGTCGCAGGAGCTTATATAAGAGAATAAATCCATTACATTTTCCTGATTACACCGCAGCCAACTCTTGGCCCTGAGTTTCCTGTAGGCTGAGTTTTGTAATCATCAGTGCCGCCATGTACAATGATGCCTCTGCCGATGATGTTGTTTTTGGCCGTATCAGCTATGCTCCAACGGTCTGTAGTGACAGATACGCTGCCAATACCTTTATTATCTAACTGTATATTGCCTATATCACCGGAGTGGAAAGGAGCCGTACCCCATTTACCGTGGTTTTCATTGGTGGGGTTCCAGTGGCCATGCGTATTTTCACCTTTGTTGCCGCAATCGCCATGCTCATGAAAATGTACTGCCACCACGCTGTCTGCCCTTTCAGGATAGTTGATCTGCAGATCCATGGTTATCTGGCCGTTTCCTGCATCGTAGAATTTAGCCGTACCAATTGTTTTAGCGCTGTCGGCAGTCTGAAAAAGATCAGCCTTGGCAATTTCAGCAGATTTGGGAAGTTCCTGTACCGCTGTGGTATCCCCGTTTAAAGAATCTGTTGTGCTATCGGTGGCGGCATCTCCGCATGAGGTAAAAATTGACATCGCAGCAATGCCTGCCATTAAAAAATAATGTTTCATGGAGTTTTTGTTTTAGTTCGATTCAAATATAAAGAAATATACGTGCGCAAGTGATTTGCAGTCAGCCTTTTAACAAATATTGTTTTGCATCAATGTTTCAATATTTGTTTGGAATATTTTTTGCACTGCAATCTGCATTATTACAACATGAATCAAAAAAATACTACCTACGTAAAACCTCCGGGTACAAATGCAGGAGTTATTAAGGATGACAGGCTAAAATGGGTTGAACGTATGAGTAAGCTCATGGATGACCAGTTTTCAGTTGGAGGCCATAAATTCGGCATTGACCCGCTGCTGAACTTTGTGCCTTATGCCGGAGATATAGCTACCTACCTGATGTCTGCTGTATTGGTGGTGACCATGTTTAAACACGGCGTTTCGGGCAAAGTAGCTATGAAAATGATCGGCAACATTACGCTGGATGCCGTTGTTGGAGCCATACCTGTCCTGGGCTGGATATTTGATTTCAAATTCAAAGCCAACAGGCGAAACGTGAATCTGCTCAGAAAACATTACACAGAAGGCAAAGACACTGGCAGCGCAAAGCCCTACATCATGATTATGCTGGTAGCGCTGGTCGCAGTAATGATACTGGTGTTCTGGGTAGCTTATCAGGCACTCAAATGGCTTTTAGAAGCAATGAATTTGCCTGTATGGTAATTAAGCTACAAATTGTTTTCTTTCATGAACTGATGGATAAGCTTCTTGTTGCCTACGATCCATACCAGGTCGTTCAGTAAAAGTATCGTAGCCGAAGGCGGGTTTAAAAGCCGTTTGCCATCGCGCTCTATGCCTACAACCAGGCCATCTGTCTTTTCGCGGAGTTCGATCTCCTTGATACTTTTGCCAAGGAAAGAAGCATTGCGGGTAACCAGGAAATTCATCAGTACAAAATCTTCCAGCCCTGTTTGGGTCACAAAATTTTGTCCCACTTCTTCCATGCGGAATTTTTTATTTTCAAAATCCCTGATGTGTTCTTCATCGCCCAGCAACCCGATTTTATCAAAAGGGAAAATGCGGTCGTGTGCATTGGGTGTGTATACCACTTTCTCACCGCGCTTGATGTAAGCTACATTGATACCGAAGTTCTCGCGCCAAGCAAGCTCATCCAGCCGCTTGCCGATGTATTCTGCATACTGCCCCACTTCGAACTCAGCTACGTAAGTGCTCCAGAGTGAATCAATCTTTCGCTTGTATTTCTCTTTATCATCTTTTTCAAGGCGCAGCTTTTCTTTGGCATATATATCTCTCTCGTAAAAATTATACAAAAACCTTTTCACGATCAGGTTGTGCAACGATTGTATTTTTGTAGAGAGGAAATAGAGAAACAGCAAGGTCAGCGGTATGCCCAATACCGAAACGATCAGGCTTGGATAGAACCGGTAAATAATAAACTGCACAATGATAATACCTATGAGTATTCTCAGCAGGTCTACCAGCACCATAGGCCCGCGGGAAAAATAATTGCCTTTCCACAGTTCTTTATACACTTTGGGTTGAATACGCTGAATAGTGATGGCCCAGAGAAACGGTACTGATGCAAGAATAACCACACACAAAGTAATGATGCGGGCTGTAATACTGTTGGCAAGATAATCTTCCAGGAAAGGCATTAAAAGATTGTGGCCGCCAAGTACAAGAGCAACTATCACCACTGTGTTTAATAAGATGGTTGCGAAATAAGATTTTATCAGTTTCTTCCACCCGCTCTCCTGTTGTATGGTCTGGAACTGGTCTGAATATTTATCAATGGCACGCAGCATGGAGTTTGGCGTCATTTTCTCCATGAATCTGTGAATATGATCAGAATAGCTGATCATGTACGGCGTGGTGAATGTAGTGATGGCAGATACGCCTACCGCCACCGGGAACAGGAAATCGCTGGTAACATTCAGTGACAAGCCCAGCGCCGCAACGATGAATGCAAACTCCCCGATCTGTGCCATGCTTGCCCCTACCTGTACTGATTGCCGGAAAGGCTGGCCCGACAACACAGCCCCAAATGTAGTGAGCATAAATTTTCCTACCAGTGTTAATAAGGTAATAATAAGAATGGGCCATTTATAAGCCAGCATGGCTGCGGGGTCTATCATCATGCCTATGGAAATAAAGAACACTGCACCGAACAGGTCTTTCATCGGCTTGATAAGGTGTTCTACTTTTTCAGAGTAGAGCGTTTCGCCCAGGATGGTGCCCATTAAAAATGCGCCCAGCTCGGCAGAAAGCCCTGCTTTCGTAGCCAGCACCACCAGGCCGAAACACAACCCGATAGAGATAATGAGCATCATTTCATCGTCGAGCACTTTCCTGGAAAGCCTGAAAATTGTGGGGAGCACGTAAATGCCGGTAAGATAAATGGTAATAAGGAAAAATATAAGTTTTGCAATAGCAAACATCAGCTCGTTGCCGTTGAACTGCTGGCTCACGGCCAGCGTAGAAAGCAATACCATCAGTAAGATCACTACAATATCTTCTACCACCAGCACACCAAACACAATACGCGCATACTTCTTATGCTTTACACCCAGCTCGTCAAACGCTTTAATGATAATGGTTGTAGAGGAACTTGCCAGCATACCGCCTAAAAAAAGGCTGTCCATATAATTCCAGCCCATCCATTGGCCTGCAAAGAAACCAAGTGTGACAATGAAGATTATTTCAACAAAAGCTGTAATGGATGCCGAGCCGCCAACTTTGATCAGTTTCTTAAAACTAAATTCCAGCCCCAGGCTGAACAATAAAAATATTACCCCGATATTTGCCCAGATAGATACGTTGGAAGCATCAACAATATTGGGGAAAAATGAAAAATAAGGGCCTACAAAAAAGCCTGCAATGATATACCCCAACACCAGCGGCTGCCGAATTTTTTTGAATATTATGGTAACAGCGGCGGCTGCTATCAGTATCAAAGCTAAGTCCTGTATAAGTTGCGGCAGATGATGCTCCATAAATTTTTTAAATGTTAGATTTTATTTGTTATAAATTACTTTCAATGGGTTTTACTTCACTTCTGAATAAGCTTACAGGCGAATCAAGCAACACAGCTATAACCGTTACATGCGCATCCAGCCTTTCTTTCGGCACCTGTATACTGATGATGCCTGGTGTAGCGCTCCAGTACAGTTTATCGTAAATGGTATAATCGTTGATAATTGAACCTTCTCCCACAATTCTTATCCGGGCAATATTGTTGTTAATGCCTTTCAGCAGCACCTGCCCGTTTGATTTTCCTTCAATAAAAAGATAGAGCGTTTGCTTATCCGGCGACAGGGCTGTAGGGCCTGCGAAGTGCCCGCCATCTATGCCTTTGATGCCATTACCCAATACTTCAGCATGTTTGGTGATCCATTTTTTTACCGCCGCATCTTTGATGAAATCTATAGCTTCGTATTTGTTTACCGCCAGACCTTTGCCTGCAAAAGGATTGTTGCCGTTGCTTACATCATGCGATAACCGTTTCAGTACCTTCATCGTAGTTTCATGCGTAGCGTTGAGATACGTACCTGCCGAAACCGGCGTTATTACTTCATTTGCCAGTTTTAATGGTTCATCAAAACTTACGCGAAGC
The DNA here is from genome assembly GCF_025631005.1 of Haoranjiania flava. NCBI lineage: Bacteria > Pseudomonadati > Bacteroidota > Chitinophagia > Chitinophagales > Chitinophagaceae > Haoranjiania > Haoranjiania flava. Next base: position 50,573 of record NZ_JAOTPL010000017.1, on the reverse strand, counting down.
ACGGTTACATCCTTATCAACAACATTTGCCGGCACTGTGATCCAGAAATTATTTCCCTCTTTCACATAGCTTAGGTTTGTTTTTGTGCCCACCACGTCAATATGCTTTATTTTAGATTCAATACCTTTTAGCCACACCAAACCGTTCGGGTTATCTGCCAGGTACAGGAACAATGTTTTGCTGTCTTTTGATAAGGCGCTCTTTCCGTCAAAATGTTTCTGGTCTATACCATGTCGTGTGCCGTACACAGCCTCTGCATGCTTGCTGGTCCACCTGCCCAAATCCTGTAAAATTTTTATCTGCTCAGCCGGGATGGTGCCGTCTGCTTTAGGGCCTATGTCCAGTAAAAGATTTCCTCCCAACGAGATGCAGTCAACCAGGGTGCGTATAAGCATATTGGATGATTTGTATTTTTTATCCAGCGGCTGGTATCCCCATGAATCATTCATGGTATAGCAAAGTTCCCAGTATTGACTTTCAGGCTGCTGCACAGGCACTCCCTGTTCAGGTGTGGCATAGTCGCCATGCCCTTTTAAACGGGAGTTTAAAATAATGGCAGGGTTGTAGGATTGCAGCAGTTCCCTTGTCTCTTTGGCTTTCCATTCTTCGGCAGTGTGCTCCCAATCTCCATCAAACCAGATGAGGTCAGGCTTGTATTGGGCTGATAATTCTTTCAACTGTCCCTGGTAATAGTTGATAAAACGCTCGAAGCGTGCCGGTTCTTTATTTATATCATAGCGTTTAATAGCGCTGGTAAAAACATCATAATCATTATAGCTCCAGTCGGGAAGAGAGTAGTACAGTCCTGTTTTTAAGCCTGTCTTTTTTAATTCTTGTATAAACGGTGTAAGCACATCTCTTTTTGCAGGTGAATGCCCGGGAATGGAAAGCGCTCCGGGCTGCCTGTTATCCCACAGGGATACGCCTTCGTGATGTTTGGTGGTGATCACCGAATATTTTGCACCACTCTGTCTGATGAGCTCAGCCCAGTATTTGGGGTCATAATTTTTCGCGGTAAAATGGTTGATCTGGTCTTTATAATCTTTATAAGGAATATAATTATTAAAAAATGACCAGGATTCTGAAATACCGTTAACAGAATAAATGCCCCAATGGATGAATATGCCCAGCTTGGCATCTGCGAACCATTCCATTTTATCCTTTGGCTGATTCTGTGAAAAGGCCTGTAAAAACAATAAACCAAAAATAAAAATAAGCGCTGTTTTCAACGTAAATTTCCTGATCATTTCCTGTATTTTTTAAGTTTCGGAAGATAATAAAATGGCAACAGTGAGCCAAAAATTTCGTGTAGCTATTTTGTAATGTTTGTATTGTAAATAAGATAAGATGCGCTACTGAGCTATCGCTGACAGAAGACAGGCCAACGCTATTTCACGATCACTGCTCCGATCTGGTCGGTAATCTCCCTTTCAAAATTTTTCAATTGCTGATGGATCAGCAGTTTCTGAAAAGTAACGTCATCAGAAGGAGCATGTTCCAGCTCTTCCTGGTTTTCATCGATCATGCTTTTGATTTTACGGAGCTTATAGTAAAGCACCGTAAGCCTTACATCATTCTTTTCTTCCTCTTCTTTATTGTCTGTAATGCGGTTGCTCAATTCCTCCCAGCGCTTGCTGAGCTCATAAGGAAATATAGTGATGTCTACCAATGTGTGCGCTATTTCCGGATCGTGCGTATACATCAGGGTTTTAGCCGTTGGCTGCATGCCTTGCAGGTAACTGTTTTTGTACAGTTCATAAACTTTTTCGTACTTTTCATGATGTAGCGGAAAGTCTTCAAGCTCATTGAAAATGTATTCTGCTACGGTGCGCTGCTCATCCCATTGGTTCAGGCCAAATTCAATCAACACACGCAGCAGATTTTTTTCCTGTATATCATCACGAACCTTAAAATAAGTATCTTTCTGCTGCTCAACTTCCACTTCCCGCCGCTGTTCTGCAAAAGCCTCTCGCTTCTCCAGCCGTACGATCTGCTCGCGGGTATATTTGTTTACCAGGTTGGTTAAGCCGCCTTCATCAATTTTCATGGCAGAGGCACATTGCCTGATGTATTCCTGCTGCTTGGTAAAATCTTCGGCCTTATTTATTTTACTGATGCTCTCTGCGATTTTGTTGACCGCATCATTCTTCCTGGCAATATCATTGCCCGCTTCGCGCAACAGTATTTCCATTTCAAAAAGAATAAAATCTTTTTTATGCTCTGCAATGAATTTTTTAAACTGCTTTTCACCTACCTTTTTTACATAGCTGTCAGGGTCTTCTCCATCAGGAATCAGCACCAGCCTTACGTTCAGGGCTTCTTCCAAGGCCATGTCCAGGCCGCGCATGGCAGCTTTTACGCCGGCGCTGTCTCCATCATAAATAATGGTGAGGTTGGAAGTATATTTTTTTATGAGGCGCAACTGCTCAGTTGTAAGGGATGTACCGCCGCTTGCCACCACATTCTCTACACCTGCCTGCGCCAGGCTTACCACATCGGTATAGCCTTCTACCAGCAGGCATTCATCGGCCTTATCTATAGCCTGCCGGGCAAAATAGGTGCCGTACAGTATCTTGCTCTTGACATAAATCTCATTCTCAGGCGTATTGATATACTTGGGTGTATTCTCTGCCTTGCCGATCACGCGTGCCCCAAAGCCGATAACTTTACCGCTGATGTTGTGTACAGGAAAAATAATCCTGCCGCGGTAGTTGTCTCTTAATGAATCATTGTGCTGGTTGCGTGCAGTAAGGCCCGATTTTATCAGCAGATCGGTGTTGTATTGCCCGTTAATAGCGGCCTGTGTAAATGCATCATAAGCATTAGGGCTATAGCCTACCTGGAATTTTTCGAGAATAGATTTGGTAAACCCTCTTTGTTCAAGGTAAGACAAGGCAATGTTGTTGCCCTCATCTGTGTTCCACAATTGTTCTGAAAAATATTTTGCAGCAAAGTTATTGAGGATATACAGGCTGTCTGCAACCTGCATCTGCTGGCGTACTTCGTCACTTACTTCTTTCTCTTCAATCTCAATATTGTAGCGGCCTGCAAGCCACTTGAGGGCTTCTACATAACTGTACTTCTCATGCTCCATGAGAAAGGTAATGGTGTTGCCGCTTTTGCCGCAACCGAAACATTTAAATATTTCCTTGCTGGGCGAAACGGTGAAAGAAGGCGTTTTCTCACCATGAAAAGGACACAAGCCCAGGTAATTAGCGCCGCGCTTCTTTAACTTTACAAACTCTCCTACCACATCAATAATATCTGTGCGGTTATGGATTTGCTGTATGGTTTCCTGGGAGATCAATTATTTTATTTTTAAAACGCTCAACGCAAGCAATACCCAGCCGGCCATAAAGCTGAGTCCGCCGATGGGTGTCACAGCGCCGATCCAGCGCATGGATGTATTTCCTGAAATACCAAAATAGGTAAGCATGTACAAGGAGCCGCTGAACAATACCATGCCCAGGATAAATAACAGGCCTGCCCAATATGCCATAGAACTTGTGGTGTATTGCATCATAATGCCGGCCAGCGCCAGTGCAAATACATGATAAAACTGGTATCGTACGCCGGTTTCAAAGGTTTGCACGTAGTCCGGTGTGGCAATTTTCTTTAGGCCATGCGCGCCGAATGCGCCCAGTCCTACAGCCAGTGCTCCTAAAATAAATGCAGTGATCAGGAAAGTTTTATTTATCATCATTATCAAATAATTTTTTAAAATGTTTTTTAGTAATTTCTTTATCAGTAAAAATATGTTGCGCCTGTGAATAGAAGGCTTCCCGTTCTGCCATTTTTTTATTAATAAATTCTTTTAATGCATCATCATCCAGCGAGCGCAATAACGGGCGATGTTCCCGTGCATGTTTCAGCCTGCTGAAAAGCACGCCACTGCTTACGTTCAGCCAGATAGTAGTGCCATGTTCATTCATCCACTGCATATTGTCATAATAGCAGGGCGCTCCGCCGCCTGTAGCCAGGATAAAATTATCTTTCTGCGCAAAAGTCCTCAGCAATTCCGATTCTTTTTTTCTGAAATAATCTTCGCCTTTTTGCGCAAATATTCCACTTATAGTGCAGCCCTCTTCTTCTTCAATCAATGCATCGAGGTCATAGGCATTTGCATTCACCGCACCTGCCCATTTCTTAGCACAGGTAGTTTTGCCTGAGCCCATCATGCCCACCAGGAAAATTTTTGACATCGTTTGCCGATTTGTGCGAATATAAAAAAATGCGGGTAGAGTAAAAACAAATTTTACTACCGGTTGGCATGCAACCTGCCATCACTGTCAAGTCTTATTGTTTTTTCTGCCTGCAAAAAACGGATCACCTTCCACAGATCCGTTTTGCCGTAATGCTTTAATTCGGCAAGGAGCTGGGTGATTGTAGCAGGTTTTTGACGGATCACATCAAGCAGTTGAGAAGTAATGGCATCGAAGCGCTCCTTAGACAAAGGTTTCCTGTTTTTATTCAGGCAATTATCACAAACTCCGCAGTCGTTCGCAGCTTCATCACCAAAATAGGCTGAGATGTATGCGCTGCGGCACTGCTGCTGTAATCCGGCATACTTAAGCATTACAGCCAGTCGCTGCTTATATTTTTCTTTTCTTGAAAGATATGCGCTGTGATTAAAAAACATATCTTCTGCCTTTGAGCGGTTCATCAAATACAGCAGTTGCGGATTGTCTTTCTGGGGAATGTACTGGATCAGCCGCAATGCATGTAATTGCTTCAATTGCGCAAACACATCTGCTTCGCTGATATGCAGCTTGCGTGCAATACGCTCTTCATTTATAGACACAGTTTTGGAGAAAATGCCTTCGTAAGTACGTAACAGTACTTTAATGATGGGCTCAAGCGCTTCGTACGCATCTTCAAAAGCTTCTATGTTGTCCCTGTCGGCTATGAACTGCACTTTTGATGAAAGAAAAATACTGTCGTTCAACTGGAAATGCCCCTGCTGTTCTATGGCTTTTATGGCATACATGGTTTGCAATGTATCCAGCTTAAAATTTTCCACGAAGGCTACGAAATCAAAATCAAATGACAGCCCTTCTCCCGTACCGCTGGGCAAGTGTAAATAGTCGGCAATGTAGCCGTAAGTTTTTTTAATCACTTCAAATGCCGGAAAGCGTATGTTTACAAAACTCTTTAGTTCTGTAATGTCCCTCTCTGTGTATAGCAGTACTGCATAGGATTTGTTGCCGTCGCGCCCTGCCCGGCCTGCTTCCTGGTAATAATTTTCCAGGCAGTCCGGCATATCATGATGCACAACCACACGCACATCGGGCTTGTCAATGCCCATGCCGAAAGCATTGGTGCATACCATAATACGTTTATCACCGTTCATCCATTGCTCCTGTTTCAGAGCGCGCACTTCTGGTTCCAGGCCTGCATGGTAGAAATCGGCATCCAGTTTATGTGCATTTAGAAAAGCCGCCACATCCTGTGTCAGCCGCCTGCTTTTACAATATACAATTGCGCTGCCTGCTACATTTTTACATATTTCAGTAAGCTTAGCAATTTTATTGTCTACCTTAAAACTGCTGTAGGAAAGATTTTTTCTTTCGAATGACTGCCTGAATATCGAAAATTTTCTGAAGTATAGCTTTTCAATAATGTCTTTTTGTACCTCTTCTGTGGCAGAAGCTGTCAAAGCTATAACCGGCGCATCTTTCAGCGCCAGGCGCAATCTGGCTATCTTCAGGTATGCAGGCCTGAAATCGTATCCCCATTGCGAAATACAATGCGCTTCATCTACTGCTATGAGGCATACGCTTGCATCCTGTAAAAAATCCTGGAACACAGGCGTATCAATCCTTTCCGGCGAAATGTATAAAAATTTGACTTTGCCTTCAGCTGCATCATCCAGCGCGGCAATGATCTCTGCAGGCTGCAAACCGGAATGAATGGCAAACGCCGGGATATTTTTTTCCAGCAGGTGTTCTACCTGGTCTTTCATTAAGGCTATCAAGGGTGTAACTACAATGCATACACCTTCCATAAGCATGGCCGGCACCTGGAAACAAACAGACTTACCACCGCCTGTCGGCAATATGGCCAGCACATCGTGTGACTGCAACACAGCATCTATGATGTCGTGCTGCCTGCCTCTGAACGCATCAAACCCCCAAAACTGTTGTAGTATGTCTAATGGCGTAGAAATAAAACTCTTTTATTTGAATAACAAATGTAAGAATAAGTACGCTGAAATGCAGACAGCTGCTATCTCCAACCAGGCAACACAATTAGCCTGCATACAAAGGTATCAGTATTGCTCAACATTCGCCATATTCCATGCATTGAGGTATGCCGCTTTGGTGATCTCAACCAGTTTATCCCAATTAAGTCGCGACGGTTCATCTGTAGGCTGGTGGTAGTCGGGATGCCCGTCTGTATGGTACCATAAAATAGGTATGCCTGCTTTGGCGAAAGACCCGTTATCGCTGCCACCTACGGGATTGTCCCAGGCACGGTAATCCGGTTGCAGGCGCAGTTTGTATTTTGCCACATCAGCTCTTAACCATTGCTCAAACGCTTTATTGGCGGCGGTGTAAAAAAATACCACATGCTGCGGCTTTGCCTCATTATTATTCCTGCCGATCATGTCGAAGTTGAGGTAGCTCTTTACATTTTTTATTTGCGGAAATGTAGCAGTAAAATATTTGGAACCCAGCAGGCCCTTCTCTTCCCCATCCCACAACGCAAAGATGACGGTGCGTAAAGGCTTGCTGCCGCTTGCTTTGAAGGCTTTTGCAATCTGTAGCACTGCTGATACGCCCGAAGCATTGTCGTCAGCACCATTGAATATACCATCGCCTTTTATCAATTCGTCTATACCAAGGTGATCATAATGCGCGCCCACAACTACAAACTCATCAGTGCGTGTACCGGGTATCACACCCAATACATTGCGCAAGGGAAGGCTGCGGTATATGCCTTTTGACTGTATGGCCGGAAGTGAATCCGGATGCGATTCCCAGCCGCTGCGGGCTTTACCTGCAGGCTGCCAGGCAGCAAAAGGATGGAGGTAGGCGCCATTCAACGGCTGAAGGCCGATCTCTTTAAAACATGATGCCAGGTACATTCCGGCAATGCTGCCATTGCGCGTGCCGGCCTCCCGGCCCTGCAACTCATCGGAAGCGAGAAAGCTGATTACAGCTTCAGCATTGTTTTTATTGATCTGCTGTAGCCCTTTATCCACGGGCGTTTGAGCCTGAACAGATAAAATACAAAAAGTGAAAAACAGGATGGCAAAAATATTCTTATGCATGAGTGTATTTTTATTTGTTTTCAGTTGCACATGAAATTACTTGAACTTCGTTTCGCTTATTCATCCGAGGTTGGCATGCAACATGCTTATGGCCCATTTCATCAACAAATATTACAGCTGTATTAATGAACTTTGCCTAACTTTTTTAAGGTGTAAGCGTTGAACATTTCAGAAAGTTTCTGTTTGGTATGCAGCGGAAAATCGCCGCGCATCATCCAGTCATAATATTGCGGTTCAATTTTAAATACCTCTTCCACGGGCTTGCCTTTGTGCTTACCAAAATTAAAGCAAGGCACCCCATTCTGGTATACAAACCTGCGGGCAATGTCTATAAACTTTTCTTCGCCTGTGAATGCCAGGATGTCTTCCACCGTAGTACCGATATGGGTATAGCGGGCAAGCTGTGCGCACAACACCTCGAACGTGGCTGTAGCATCAGAAAGCGCGCTATGGGCATCTTCCAGCTCCTTATCACAATAAAACTTATAAGCAGCGGTAAGCGTGCGCTGCTCCATTTTATGGAATATTTTCTGTGCATCGATCATTTTCCTGCCATCCATGTTAAAATTGATGTTTACGCGCAGGAACTCTTCAATAAGCACAGGCACATCAAATTTATTGCTGTTGTAGCCGCCGAGATCACAATTTTCCAGGAACTGCATTACCTCGTTTGCCACCTGCTTAAATGTGGGCGCATCCTTTACCATTTCGTTGGTAATGCCGTGTATGTCGCTGGCAGCCTTGGGTATAGGCATTTCGGGATTCAGCAGCATTCTTTTCTTCAGCTGTGTGCCATCAGGCATAATTTTTAGAATTGCAATCTCTACTATACGGTCGCTCGCGGTATTTATGCCGGTGGTTTCAAGATCAAAAAAAGCAATCGGCCTTTTTAACTGTAAATTCATGTCAACGAAATATAATTGGAAAAAAAATAATGAATTGAACTGAAGTTACCCTGTAACTTTAGCGTTAATCAGTTCCTTCGCCAGCAGCGCTACATCTATTCCCTCATAATCTCCGCTGCTCATCAGCAAAAGATTGCTGCCGGCATAATCCTGGCGGTGCAGGTAATCTTCCAGCTCCTGCCGGTTGGTCATTATTTTCAACCCTTCTTTATCAAAACCTTTTTCAATAACCGACGCATGCAATGGGGGCATACGCTTTAATTCCAAAGCATGGCTGGAATAAAAAACGACAGCTTCATCAGCGCTTTGCATGGCATTGCGGTATTGCGACATAAAGTTTGCATTGAGGCTGCTGTATGTATGCAGTTCAAGAATGGCTATCAGCCTCCTGTTGGGGAATTGTTGCTTTACCGCATCAATAGTGGCTTTTACCTTACTGGGTGCATGTGCAAAGTCGCGGTAGATGCTCGTAGATTCATTACTTTCCAGCAGTTCCAGGCGTTTGGCCGCGCCCGCAAACGATGCAATGCTTTTGATAAACTCTTTGGTAGTAATGCCCAGTTCTTTGCATACATAAAATGCGGCGTTGATGTTCATAAGATTATGTTCACCAAAAACTTTCAACTCCGTAGTTTTTCCATCCAGTTCAATGCTGGTGATGCCGTTTTTAACAGTATTTACCGGCAATGCATATGCCTGGTAGCGTATATCCTGGCGCCTGGTTTCCTCAACCAGCTTATGTAAAACCTCATCGGACTCATTGTAGATGAGAATACCATTGGGCGATATAGTGCCTATGAATATCCTGAATTGCTCCAGGTAGTTATCAAAAGTGGGAAATACATTGATGTGATCCCATGCAATGCCGGTTAATACGGCAATGTGGGGATACAGGAAGTGAAATTTAGGGCGGCGTTCGATGGCGCTTGCCGGGTATTCATCCGCTTCACAAACAATTACGGGTGCATCTGTAATATTCACGCTTTGTTCAAAGCCTTTGAGCCTGGCGCCTACGAGATAGTCAAAACTTGAAAGACAATTTTTCAGCACATGCATCAGCATGGCGGTAACCGAAGTTTTGCCATGGCTTCCGCCAATGGCCACACGTTTTTTGCTTTTACTTTCCTGGTAAATGTATTCAGGGAAAGAGTATATCTTAAGGCCCAACTCGCGTGCACGCAGCAATTCCGGGTTATCATCTTTGGCATGCATGCCCAGGATAACAACATCCAGTGAAGAGCATACTTTTTCAGGAAACCATCCTGTTTCCGCTGGTAAAATTCCTTCCTTTTCAAGATTAGATTTAGCCGGTTCAAAGATTTCATCATCGGAACCTGTAACCTTATAGCCTTTCTTTTTCAATGCGATTGCCAGCTGATGCATTACGCTTCCTCCGATCGAAATAAAATGAACATTCATTATAAGTGCTGATACTTTTAGTTATGATGTAAAATTATGTATTTTTGATGTAAGACGGATAAAAGGTAAGTTAATATGAACCTTAAAAACGAAAAAATATGAACTGGCACAAACTTGAAAACACAGAACAGATAAAAGATATCATTAACCACTCTTTTGATAAGCCGCAGGTAATCTTTAAGCACAGCACCAGTTGCGGAATCAGCTCGGTGGCCCTGAACCGCTTTGAAAAATCAACCGATGTTCCGGAGGCAGATTTTCATTTCCTGGATTTAAGAAAATACCGTGAAGTATCCAATGCCGTTACTTCCACTTTTCATGTGATGCATGAATCGCCACAGGTACTTGTGATCCGCGACGGGCAGTGCATTTACCACGAAAGCCATTATTCCATTGATATGTTCGAGGTTTCAAGAGCATTGAGCTAAATGCCTATGCCGAAGTAATCAAAGCCTGCTTTGTGCAGCATCACATCATCGTAAATATTCCTGCCGTCAAAAATGGCATTACCTTTCATTAAAGACTTTATCCTGCTCCAGTCAGGCAAGCGAAACTCATTCCACTCTGTGACCAATGCGATGGCATCTGCATTTTCTACAGTTTCATAAACATCATTGCACCAGGTAACGGTGTCGTGCAAATGCTTTTTGGCTTCTTCCATGGCTACAGGGTCAAAGACTCTTACATGGGCGCCTGCTTTCAACAATGCATCTGACAGCACCAGTGCGGGTGCGAAGCGCACATCGTCTGTGTTTGGCTTAAATGCTAAGCCCCATACAGCGATTGTTTTACCTGCGAGATTGCCATCAAAATATTTATTTATTTTGGCAAAGAGAATTTTCTTCTGTTCATCATTGATGTTTTCCACGGCTTCTAAAATTCTCAGGCGATGGTTGTTTTCCATACCCATTTTAATCAATGCCTTCACATCTTTCGGAAAACAGGAGCCACCATAGCCTGTGCCTGCATACAGGAATTTCTTACCGATGCGCGGGTCTGAACCGATGCCGTTGCGCACATGGTTTATGTTGGCGCCCGTCAGCTCGCACAGCACGGCTATATCATTCATAAAGCTTATACGCGTTGCCAGCATGGCGTTTGCGGCATACTTGGTCATTTCTGCAGAAGGTATATCCATGTAAATGATGCGGTAACCGTTGAGCAAAAAAGGCTTGTACAAAGTATCCATGATCTCTTTAGCCTTGTCTGAATCTACACCGATCACAATACGGTCCGGGCTCATAAAGTCTTTTATGGCGGCGCCTTCTTTTAAGAACTCGGGGTTAGATGCCATATCGAAAGCTATGTCCACATTGCGTTTCTGCAACGCTGTACTGATGGTTTTACGGATAATTTCAGAAGACCCTACGGGTACTGTACTCTTGGTAACCACTACCAGGTAATCCTGCATGTGCCTGCCGATCTCGCAAGCCACATCAATCACATATTGCATGTCTGCGCTGCCGTCTTCGGTGGATGGTGTGCCCACGGCAATAAACACAGCTTCAACATCTTTCAGATTTTCTGTAAGACTGGTGCTGAATGTAAGCCTTTTCTTTTTATAATTCCTTACTACAATCTCTTCAAGCCCGGGCTCATAGATGGGCAGTATGCCCTGCTTCAACCCTTCAATTTTATGCTCATCGATATCTATGCAACACACATCCACGCCTACGTCGGCCAAACATGCTCCGGTTACAAGGCCTACGTAGCCTGTGCCTACTACAACTACTTTCATTCGACTGGTTTAATTTTTACGCACAAATTTAGTTCATTTATCTTTCAAATAATACAATAAAAAAGGCCGGAAGTTTGTATTCCGGCCTATGCATAACAAAGCATCCATATTATCTTGCTACCGTATCTGCAATGCTGTCAGCAGTTTTTGCCTGCCGGTTTTCCAGGCGCGCAGCAGCGCCCGCATCGTTTATTTCTTTTTCCAGTTGATCTATCATCTGCAAAAATTGTTGCGAACGCGAAGCCTCATTTGTGACATAAGGCCCTACCTTGTCTGTGCCTAAAACATTTACATAATTGATCTGCTGGTTCAGGTCTTTTTTAAGTGATGAAGCTATCTTATTAAATAACTGTTTTTCACCCACCAATGCAGCAGCCTGCAACAATATCAGCGAAGCCTGGTTATGCATATTGTTGCTGGATACCATGCCATAAGGCATATTTTCCTGCAGCATACCTTTATCTACTTTATGCAATACTTTTACAGCTTCTTCTTTCTTTCCCTGCTCTATAAGTTCCAGCGCCAGTTGCCCGTAAGCCATGCGGATAGAAACCAGGTGCCTTCGGTTTTCTTCATCAAAATAAACGCCCGGCAGGTCTGCATTGCCAAACTTAAATTTATTCATCACGATAGGATAGCCTTTTTCAGCATTCACGGATTCACCAAAAGCTGACTGTTTAGGTTTCACAGGCGTAAGCCTGTAAGACATGCCTTCTTTTCTTAAGTATGGCTCAAAGCCAAGCCCTATCTGGTAAGTGCTTGCGCTGGTAAAATATATAGGACGCTTCCACTGGTTAGCAGCAATAATATTCAGAATAGCCCAGTCATTCTTAGCAAGGTAATTTTTAGGAATATCAAACATCATGGCATCTGCAATAGTATCTGTGGCATTTACAGTACCGTTATTGCGCACAACATTGGCATCAACAGGCACAAACACTTTCTTTACAGGGAAAGTATTGTATTTAGATCCGTCCTGTAAGGTTACCATGGTCTGGGGATTATCCACACCTGCGTAATCCTTCATCATATCATACAGGTTGTAGTATTGTGTTTCAGGAAACGCAGGGTTGGGGTTGTAATAGATCACATTCCTGCGGTCGCCTTCCATCTGTTCACGACTGTAGATCACGTCTATGGCAGGGCTTTGGTTTACTTTATTGCGCAGCCCGTTGATATACCAGTCAATACCGAGCAGGCTGGTGTTTACCACACGTACGTCCGGGCGCACACCCATAACTTCCTGGGCATACCACAGCGGATACGTATCATTGTCGCCAAAAGAAAAAAGTATGGCATTCGGTGCACAGCTTTCCAGGTAATTGATGGCCAGATCGGGCGCCAGGGTTTTCTTGCTCCTGTCGTGATCGTCCCATCCCTGCTGTGCCATTACTACCGGCACTGCCAGCAGGCAAACTGCAAAAGCCAATGCCGTAGCCATTTTCGGCTTTGATATTTTCTCAAACCATTCCCTTACTTTGAAAATGCCTATACCTATCCAGATAGCAAAAGCATAGGTAGCGCCGGCAAAAGCATAGTCACGTTCACGTGGTTCGTTGCCAGCCTGGTTCAGGTAAATGATAATGGCAAAGCCGGTCATAAAGAAAAGCATGAAGGTAATAAATGCATCATCTCCTTTCTTTTTAAAATGATAGAACATACCCAGCAACCCGAGTATCAGCGGCAGTGCAAAGAATGCATTGCGGGCTTTGTTGTGTTTAAGACTGTCAGGCATTACGCTCTGGTCGCCGTACATCAGGTTGTCTATAAAAGAAATTCCTGTGATCCAGTTGCCGCCACGCACATCGCCGCCGCCATTGCCCTGCATATCGTTCTGCCTGCCGCTGTAGTTCCAAAGGAAATAGCGCATGAACATGTAGTAGTTCTGGTACCCGATAAAGAACTTAATGTTGTCTATGAAATTGGGCTCTCTCTCCCACCGCACCTGACCGGTCTGAGGATCCTGGTATTTGCCGATCCCGAGGAATGATGCATAATAATCTGCCTGCCCCCTGTCGTTGCCATTGTTCCATACACGCGGGAAAGCCATCTTATCTGCTTTGTTGTACATGGCTTTTTGTTTATTGCCGGTAACAATATATTCAGGTTTTGCATTCGGGTCAATATCCGTACTCTTTGCGTAGTTTTTACCTGTATTTACATAAGTTGGCCTTTCGGCAGTAAACTTTTGCCCGTACAATATGGGGAAATCGCCGTATTGTTCACGTCCCAGATAGCCCACCAGGCTCATCGGGTTGTCTACATTGAACATGTCTATAGACGGGTTGGCATTACTTCTTATGAGCGTAGTAATGTAGGTGCTGTAGCCGATCAGGATAAATGCTGCGCTCCACAATCCCAGTGCAAGATACTTAAAGCCATGCCTGTTGGCATACCTGATGGCGAAATATAAACCCACGGCTACCAATATAAAAAAGAAGGCAAAACCTGTAAAAAATGGCAGGCCAAACGAGTTTACGAATACCCTGTCCATAGCGCCTGCAACTTTAATAGTATACTGGATAATGCCTAACTGTACCACACCCAGGATAACAGCGCTCATTACCAGGAAAATATATGCGCCTCCATAAGATTCTTTATTTTCAGGTTTGGCATTTTTCTCAACCAGGTAGAATACACCGATGGCTGCAGCTACCAGGAAGAGGATGAGGCCGGCAGGAGTAGCGTCGGTACCGATGCCTTCCGTACCATTGTATTCAACAGCAGGCGCGCCTATCAGCGCAGCGATGAAACCAAGTATACCGCCTGCGATCATTAAACGCAGGAACCATTTTCTTATTTCTTTGTAATTAAATTCATTTCTTCTCCTGAAATAGATCACCAGGATAATCGCAGGAATTGTAAGCAGGTTCAGAAGGTGTACGCCAATGGCCAGTCCCATCAGGAAGAAAATAAAAATGATCCATTTGTCTGCTCCAGGCTGATCTGCCATATGCTCCCAGCGTAGGATAGCCCAGAAAGTAATAGCAGTAAAGAAAGATGATAGTGCATATACTTCGCCCTCCACAGCGCTGTACCAGAAGGAGTCTGTAAAGGTAAATGCCAAAGCGCCGATAACACCGGAAGCCATGATGGTCCACACCTGGTCGCGGGACATTTCCGAAAACGGCCTGTTGCCGTTGATGATGCGACGCGCAAAGTGCGTGATGGTCCAGAATAAAAATAAGATGGTGAAAGCGCAGGCAAGTGCATTCATGGTATTTACGGCTTTTGCCGCATTCAGCGGGTTATCACCGAAAAGGATAATGAAAAACCTGCCCAGAAGCACAAACAATGGCGCGCCCGGCGGATGCGGTATCTGTACTTTGTAAGCGCTGCTCACAAATTCACCACAATCCCAGAAACTGCCGCCGGCTTCTGAGGTAGATATATACACGATAGCTGCAATAAAAAACACAGCCCAACCGACTATGTTATTGATCTTTTTAAAGTTCATCTGGATATTTTATGCTTAAAAAAATTTAGACTTTGCCTAATTTAATTAAGCGCAAACCTAATTAAAAACTACAAATTTGTAAAAAGATATTTTAGGTGATGGAGTTATCAGGTGATGATGTGTGGTTGTGGAGGTGTGGAGGTGTGGAAATGTGGAGGTGTGGATTTGTTGAGGTGTGGAGATGGGGAGTTGTGGAGATGGGGATTTGTGGATTTGTTGAGGTGGGGAGGTGTGGAGGTGTGGAGTTGTTGAGGTGTGGAGGTGTGGAGATGTGGAGTTGTGGAGTTATCATGTGACGGTATGAGGAATTATTTCGGGCTGTGGTAAAACATTCCGGGCCCCACTTCTTATTGACGATTGATTTTCGTACCTTTGCGCCTCAAAAACCAAAGGAGAAGTTTATTCATGTTAAGTGCCAGAAATATTACCCTTGCTTACGGAAAGAGAGTTTTGTTTGACGAGGTAAACATCAATTTTACCAAAGGCAACTGCTACGGCATCATCGGCGCCAACGGTGCGGGAAAATCTACTTTTTTAAAGATCCTGAGCGGAGAGATTGAGCCGAACAAAGGATCTGTGGAGGTTACACCCGGAGAACGGCTGTCTTTCCTGAAGCAAAACCACTTTGAATTTGATGAACAGACAGTGCTGAATACAGTGCTGATGGGCCATAAAAAAATGTGGGACGTGATGCATAAACGTGATGCCATCTACGCCAACCCCGACGCTACGGAAGACGATTACATGGAGGCCAGCCACCTGGAAGCCGAATACGGTGAAATGGGCGGCTATGAATCTGAAAGCGATGCGGCATCCTTCCTCAGCGGCTTGGGTGTAAAGGATGATATGCACCAGATGCTGATGAAAGACATTCCTTCTAACATGAAAGTGCGCGTGCTGCTTGCACAGGCGCTGTTTGGCAATCCGGACATTTTATTGCTGGATGAGCCTACCAACGGCCTGGACATAGACACCATCGGCTGGCTGGAAAACTTCCTGGCAGACTACCAGAATATTGTTTTAGTGGTGAGCCACGACCGTCACTTCCTGGATGCGGTTTGTACGCACGTAGCCGACGTGGATCGCCAGAAAATAAAAATATTTACCGGAAACTATACCTTCTGGTACGAGAGCTCACAACTGATGGCCCGCCAGATATCGGATAAGAACAAGAAAATGGAAGATAAGCGCCAGGCTCTGCTGGATTTTATTGCACGCTTCAGCGCCAACGCTTCCAAATCCAAGCAGGCTACCTCAAGGAAGAAGGCATTGGAAAAGCTCACTATTGAAGAGATTGAACCATCTAACAGGAAATACCCGGGCATTATCTTCCAGCCGTTGCGCGAAGTGGGCAACCAGATATTGAGCGTAGAAAAACTGAAGAAAACCATTGATGGCAGAACACTTTTCGACAATATAACATTTGATGTTAACAAGGGCGATAAGATAGCCTTTATCAGTAAAGACCCGCTGGCTGTTTCTCATTTTTTTGATATTATCAATAACGAAGGAAAAGCCGACAACGGTAAATTTGAATGGGGAACCACCATTACCAAAGCCTATCTGCCGGTAGAAAACCAGGAATATTTTAACGATGCTATGCCATTGCTCGACTGGCTTCGTCAATACGTGCCTGCGCATGTAACCGATGCCGATGAACCGTTTTTGCGGGGTTTTTTCGGGAAAATGCTCTTCTCGGGTGACGATATTATGAAGAAAACCAATGTGCTCAGCGGAGGTGAAAAAGTGCGTTGCATGGTCAGCCGAATGATGCTGCAAAATCCCAATGTGATCATCCTTGACCAGCCTACCAACCACCTTGACCTGGAAAGTATACAAAGCTTCAACGATGGTTGCCAGACCTTCCCCGGCATAGTTTTACTGACCTCTCATGACCATACTTTCATGCAGACCGTTGCCAACCGCGTGATAGAGATAACTCCCAAAGGCATCATTGACCGCCTCACAACCTTTGATGAATACCTGGAAGATGAAAGAGTAAAGCAATTGAGAGAAGAGATGTACGCGTAAAAATAATGATCATATCAACGCGCCACGAGGCGCGTTCCTTTTTTTATAAAAGTGCGCGCTTATTTTAATAGCGAGCTGTTCTTTTTCAAACAACTACTTGTTAATTGTTTTAAATAATCACACGTTGCTGCATAGATAATTGCAGGCAAGCGCCTGCAGGCACCTGCCTGCAAGACAATTAATCACCAACGTTTTTGTACATTTGCACCTTAAAAATTAATACAAAAAAAATATGAATAATATCCTTCTTCAGTCTTTCAATACCCCTGAAAATGCAGCGCCGTTTGATAAAATAAAGCAGGAAGATTTCCTGCCTGCATTTAAAGAATTGATCGCTGTATCTGAAAAGGAGATTGATGCCATAACTGAAAACGGCGAAGAGGCAAGTTTTGAAAATACAATAGAAGCTTTAGCCTATTCCGGCGAAAAACTGGAGGTGGTGTCGAATATCTTTTTTAACCTTAATTCGGCCGAAACCAATGATGAAATACAGAAAATTGCACAGGAAGTTTCACCTTTGCTGACCGAATTTTCATCTAAAATCTCGCAAAACACCAAATTATTCGAACGCATAAAAAAAGTTTACGGCGAAAAAGAAAAATACAACCTCAATGAAGAACAGCAAATGCTGCTGAATGAAACTTACAAAGGTTTTGTACGCAGCGGTGCGTTGCTCAACGATGAAGATAAAAAGAAGCTGGAAGCCATCAACAGGGACCTGTCTTTGAAGTCACTGCAATTCGGCCAGCATGTACTGGCAGCCACCAATGCTTATTACAAACACATTACCGCCAGATCACTCCTTCAAGGCATTCCCGAGCCTGTATTACAGCAATATGCAGAAGAGGCCAGAGAAAGAAACCTTGAAGGGTACGTGATCACGCTGCAATATCCCAGCTACATCCCTGCCATAACCTATGCCGAAAACAGGGAACTGAGGAAAGAACTGGTACTGGCAAACGGTAAAAAATCTTTCGACGACGGCGAATTTGACAACCAAAACCTGATCAAAGAAATCATTCAATTGCGTAAACAAAAAGCTCAATTGCTCGGCTACGAAAACTTTGCCGCTTATGTGCTGGAAGAACGTATGGCCAAATCACCTGCACAAGTCTATAAATTCCTGAATGAATTGCTTGAAAAAGCTGCACCTTTTGCTCAAAAAGAAATTGATGAACTCAAAGCCCTTGCAAAGGCTGACGGAATTGAAGAAATGCAAAGCTGGGATCATGCTTTCTATGCCGAAAAACTGCGTAAGCAAAAATTTGATTTGAATGATGAGGAACTGAAACCTTATTTCCAGTTGGAGAAAGTGGAAGAAGCGGTTTTCGGTTTGGCAGAAAAACTTTTCGGAATAAGGTTTTCTGAAAGAAACGACATTCCAAAATATCATCCGGAAGTAAAAACATATGAGGTTGTAGAGAGCGGTAAATACAAAGCTCTGCTTTACACCGACTATCACCCGAGGAAAGGTAAACGTGCCGGCGCCTGGATGACCAGCTATAAGCCGCAATACAAAAAAGGCGGTAAGGACTACAGGCCACACATCTCCATCGTATGCAATTTTACCAAACCTACCGCTGAAACGCCCAGCCTGCTTACTTTCCAGGAAGTAACCACTTTGTTTCATGAGTTTGGCCATGCACTGCATGGAATCCTGGCAGATACCCAATACCCCAACCTGTCGGGCACATCTGTGAAATGGGATTTTGTGGAGCTCCCCTCGCAGTTCCTGGAAAATTATTGCTATGAGCCCGAGTTCCTGAAAACCTTTGCCAAAGATTACCGCACCGGCGAAGTACTCCCTGATGTGAAAATTGAAAAAATAGCACAAAGTAAAAGTTTTATGGAAGGTTACCAGACATTGCGGCAACTGGGCTTTGGCCTGTTGGATATGGCTTACCATATAGACCCCGATAAGGTAAACGATGTAAAAATTTTTGAGACAGAGGAAACAAAGGCTACCCACCTGTACCCGGCCAATCCTGAAACAGCCGTCAGCCCGAGCTTTTCGCACATTTTCCAGGGGGGTTATTCAGCGGGATACTATTCTTACAAATGGGCTGAAGTGCTGGATGCAGATGCTTTCCGGTATTTTAAAGAGCATGGTATTTTTAACCCGGAAATTGCTGCCAGGTTCAAAATCCTGTTGTCATCCGGCGGCAGCAAAGATCCTATGGAGCTCTATAAAGATTTCAGAGGCTGTGAACCAAAAGTAGAAAGCCTGCTGAAGAGAGCCTTTGGCTAACAGCATACCATACCACATATAAAAAGCCGGCCTCTGAACGAAGCCGGCTCTATTATTTCTGCGGGTGATTATTAAAATTCCTGCTTGGCAACACCGTCTTTGATAGCCTGTAAAGCTTTGGCTTCACCAAGTATAGCACTCATTTTATTTCCTTTACCATCGTGTCCTTTAGCTATGTAGCCCCCTCTTGAAGTTTTAGAGATCACTGCATCCTGCATTGGCACGTCTTTTTCTTTTGTCTTTAAGCAATAAGCTTTAATCATTTTTGAAGTATCCATGAATTTTTAAATTTTAAGATTATAAAATAAGTGAATATTTTAACCTAATACTTACCAAAAGTAATAGATTTTTTTAATTTACACATTAAAGTGATAAAAAAATTAACCTGCACCGCGGCTGCATTATCAACCGTTGAAGCTGTGCATGTCAAAATCTTCCAGGCTGTATAATTTCTGATCGGCAGCAAACCAGCGCTTTTCATGGAACAACTCGGGAGCCGGCACCACCACACAGTACATCCGCGCGGCCTTAGCCGCTATCATGCCATGAAATGAATCTTCAAATACAATGCAACTATCGGCACGTACACCCAATGCTTTGGCACATTCCATAAATACCTGCGGATGCGGCTTGCCATAGTCCAGGTCTTCAGCCGAAGACAATACGTCTACCATATCGCCGATGCCCATCTTCTGCACCACGGCTTCTATCATATTTATCGGTGAAGAAGATGCAATGCCAATTTTAAAGCCTGCTGCCTTAAAAGACCGGATCAGCGCCAGGGCACCTTTCATGGGTTCGCCTCTTTGATTGATCTTGGCAATAACTATTTCTACGATCTTATTGTGTAAAAATCCTATATCGTCCAGCGGTTGTTCATGTTCTCTCAGCCAGTATTCCAGGAATTCATAGGTGCGCATGCCGGTCGTGTGCAGGTACTGTTCCTTCGTAAGCAGAATATCCAGCTCATCAAAAACCTCATCTGCGGCTTCTTTCCACAATGGCTCACTGTCTATGAGCAGCCCGTCCATATCAAAAATCACCGTAGTTATTTGTGCCATATACTTATTTCTTAATAATTTTCCTTGATCCCGGCCTTGTAGGCCTGATCATTTTATACAATACAGGCGCTGTAGTTATTATTATCAGGCCTACAATGATCATTTCCAGGTGGTCTTTCAATTCAAAATGAAAAGTTTCCCGGATATATGCATCCAGATAATGTCCGCCTCCAACCAGCAAGATCACCCAGCAGGCGCATCCCAATGCATTATAAAACATAAACTTCTTCTTTTCCATTCTTACGATCCCGGCAACAATAGGTGCAAAGGTTCTGAGTATGGGAAAAAACCTGGCAAGTACAATGGCTATGTGTCCGTGTTTACGATAAAATATTTTAGCATCGTCCAGATATCTCCGTTTGAAATACCAGGTATCCTTCATCCTGTAAAAAATATACCTGCCTCGCGCGCCGGAAGTATATCCTACCCAATCGCCCAGGAATCCTGCTATGAATATTAATACAATCACCAGAAGCAGGTTCCCGAAATCACTGCCGGTATCAATAAAAGATTTCGCCAGGTTCTGACTGACCACACCGGAGATGAATAGCAGGGAATCGCCGGGCAGAAAAAAGCCGAAAAACAGCCCTGTTTCAGCAAACACAATAAACAGCAACAACCATAGCCCGCCGTAATGAATGTAAAACTGCGGGTTTACCAGGTCTGTAAAATAGAAAGGTTTTGGCAGTTCAACATGTTTCTTTTTCAGTATATTTTCAGTTGTGGTGCGATGTACTCTTTTATACTCAAAGCCGCTGATGAACAATGAGTCTCCCATGCCGGCAGTAAAGGAAATATTGGTAAGCTTATCGTAAGTAAACGGTATGTCTATCATTCCCTGCGGAGTCTTGCATTGTATCTTCAGGTTCTTTACAGACCTGCCGTACTGGTCTGTGAGTTTAGCTTTCACGGTTACAGGGCGTGCTATTGCCTCCAGTGCAAATACAGAAGAGATAAGTAAACATATAACCCTGAAAAACTTAAGCATACATATTTATTTCGGCAAGCGAAAATAATAATTATCCATCACAATAATTTATATTTTTAGCATGCTCAATGTTATTAATCAGCCTCAAATGCCAGCGCTTTCTTATCGTCAAACTCGTTTTCCCACCTGGCGATTACCACGCTCGCCAGTGTATTACCGATGACGTTCACCGAAGTCCTGGCCATATCCATCAGCTCATCAATACCATAAATAGCCATAATAGGCCATATAGGAAAATTAAATGTCTGTGCAGTAGCAATCAGTATCACCAGCGATGCCCGCGGCACGGCAGCCACGCCTTTACTGGTAAGCATCAGCGACAAGCCGATCATAAACTGCTCTCCGAAAGATAAATTCATGCCCGCCGCCTGGGCTACAAATACCGCGGCAAGAGACAGATACAGCGTAGTGCCATCCAGGTTAAAGGTATAGCCTGTAGGTATTACAAAAGAGACGATCTTCCTGGGCACACCGAATTTTTCCATATTTTCCAGGGCAATAGGCAATGCCGAATCTGAACTGGTAGTGGCAAAGGCAATGGATACGGGCTCTTTCACCGCTTTGATGAATTGTTTCAGCGGCACTTTGGCAATAAAAAAGAGTATAGGCGCTATTACAAAAGCCAGGAAGAACAGCAATGCCAGGTATAGAGTGATGAGCAACATACCCAGGTTTTTGAGTATATCTATGCCCAAATGCCCCACCGTAACGGAAATAGCCGCACCCACACCGAACGGCGCAAAAAGCATAACCAGATTGGTGAACTTAAACATGATTTCCGAAAGGCTTTCTGCAAACTGCAGCATTGGCCTTTTCTTGGTTTCATTGAGCATAGCCATGGCAATGCCAAACAGCACGCTGAATACAACAATAGGCAATACATTTCCTTCATAGATAGACCGGATAATATTTTCCGGGAAAATATCAATAATATGATCCTGCCAGGTCTTGGGTACTGATTTTGGCAGCTCTGAAAGAAGTTGTGGCGGAATTTCAATACCCACACCTGCCTTGGTAATATTGATGAACAACAAACCTATGAGCAGCGCTATTGTAGTAACAACCTCAAAATACAAAAGGGATTTCCACCCCATTCTTCCTACCTGCTTCAGGTTGCTGTGGCTGGCAATGCCCACCACCAGGGTGGAGAACAGCAAAGGCGCCACAATAGTCTTTACCATCCGCAAAAATATTTTGCTTAAAAAAGCAAGATTCTGTGAAAAAGCAGGAAAATCCATACCTATTTCCACACCTATGGCCATGGCAACAAGTATCCAGGTAGTGAGCGATCTTTTTAAAAAAGCAAACAGCACGATTACCGCTATAAAAAACCAACGCGAAGTAAACAACACCGTATCGTTGATGTTAACCCAGTTTCTTACATCTAATAGATGAAGTATGGCTACAACTGTAAAAACAAGCACAGCCAGTAATCCTAACGATCTTTTGTTCATTGGAGAATAATATTTAAGCCTTGCAATATACAGTAATTCATATTTTTAAGAAAATAAGTGTTAATTAAAATATTTTATAAAAATAGTCTTTATTTTGCCTATAATATCTAAAATAACAGCAAATGAGTTTATTTTCAAAAAAGTCAATCTCTTCCCTGATATTAGAATCTGAAGAATCTGAGCATGGCCTCAAAAAAACGCTCAGTTCCGGGGCGCTGATAGCATTGGGCATAGGCGCTATTATCGGGGCGGGCCTGTTTTCCATCACCGGCATGGCCGCGGCCAATCACGCAGGCGCTGGTATTATGATCTCTTTTGTTATAGCTGCATTGGGCTGTGCCTTTGCCGGATTATGTTATGCTGAGTTTGCTTCCATGATCCCTATTTCCGGCAGTGCATACACCTATTCCTATGCTACTATGGGTGAATTTATAGCCTGGATCATCGGTTGGGACCTGGTTTTGGAATATGCCGTTGGCTCTGCTACAGTTGCTTCGAGCTGGTCGGGTTACCTGGGAAAATTATTTTCCAGCTATGGCGTTGCTTTGCCCGAACAGCTTATGATCACCCCTTTTGACGTTACCTCCACAGGAGCGGCAGGCATCATTAACCTTCCTGCTGTGTTTATTGTTACCGTCATGTCTTTGTTATTGATTCGCGGCACCTCAGAGTCTGCGCTGGTCAATACCATCATTGTAATATTGAAAGTGGCTATTGTATTGGTTTTTATATTTGTAGGTTTTAAATATGTACGTACAGAAAACCTTGTTCCCCTGATACCGGAGAACACGGGTACTTTTGGCGAATTTGGCTGGACGGGTGTGATCCGTGCTGCTGCCATTGTGTTCTTTGCCTACATTGGTTTTGATGCGGTCTCAACCGCGGCGCAGGAAACCAAAAACCCGGGGCGGTCTATGCCGATAGGGATCCTCGGCTCCCTGCTGATCTGTACAGTATTGTACGTATTGTTTTCTTATGTTATGGTAGGCGTGGCGCATTATTCGGCTTTCAAAGGCGAGAGCGGCGGGGATCATCTGGCACCGGTTGCTATTGCTATTGAGCACATGGGCAACGCAGGTGCAGACGGTAAAATAGTGGCTGCTTATCCCTGGCTGAACACAAGCATCATCATTGCTATTTTACTCGGCTATGCCTCGGTGATACTGGTATTGCTTTTAGGCCAAAGCCGCGTATTCTACGCCATGAGCCGCGACGGGCTCATTCCTAAATCTTTCTCCAGGCTACACCCCAAGTACAGGACGCCTGCCAAATCAAATATGCTGTTTATGATTTTTGTAAGCGTGTTTGCTGCGTTTGTACCGGGCAGAGTAGTTGGCGAAATGACAAGCATAGGTACCCTTTTTGCTTTTATCCTGGTTTGTTTAGGCATTATTGTATTAAGGAAAGTGAATCCTGGTGCACCACGTAAATTCAAAACACCGCTGGTGCCGCTCATACCTGTATTAGGCATTATTACCTGCCTCGGCATGATGGTGTTCCTGCCCGTAGATACCTGGATACGCCTTGTTGCCTGGATGATGATCGGGCTGGATGTGTATCTGTACAGCGGCATCAGGGGGAGCATTTTAGGCAAGCAGGAGCCTATGCAAACGCACAGGAAAAGCTACCGCGTTACTGCGGCTACAGGCTTTGGCTCTACATTACTGCTGGGCATACTAGGCTATATCCACGGCGCAAAAGCCGGGCATATGGACGGCATTGCCATGTTTGCTTACATCATGGCCGTAGTACACTTTTTTATATACTTCTATTTTTATATCAAAGGCGAAAGCAGGATGGAAAAAGATGTGTAGCTTTTTGCAAATTAAAACAACGGTGCATACATGTCTTACTGTGATTTTGTAAAAAACATTACAAAGGAAAAAGACCTTGTCCACAAGGATTACCATGATAATCATTATGGCTTCCCCATTGAAGATGATAATGAATTGTTCGGAAAGCTGGTGCTGGAGATAAACCAGGCCGGCCTTTCCTGGACTACCATCCTAAACAAGCAGGCCAGCTTCCGGCAGGCTTACCACAACTTCAACATAGAAAAAGTAGCTGCTTTCACAGAAAAAGATTTTGAAAGATTGATGCAGGATGCCGGCATTATCCGCAACCGGCTGAAGATCCGGGCAGCCATAGAAAACGCCCGGCGCATTCAACAACTGCAACAGGCATACGGATCATTCCGCAACTGGCTGGATCAGCATCACCCGAAAACAAGAGAAGCGTGGACCAAACTATTTAAAGAAACTTTCCTGTTTACCGGGAGTGAAATTGTAAATGAGTTCCTCATGAGCATAGGTATGCTGGAAGGCGCACATGATAAGAATTGCAGCGTGTATAAAAAGCTACGGAAACATCATTAAAGTTTTTCTTTTACAATTTACGCAAACGTTTATCAACACTTTCGCTGTTGACGGAAACCCGTTTTTTTGTAACTTCACCTCTACTCAAACTTTCACAACATGTTCAGGAAATTTACACTGTGTCTCTATGCGATCGTTTTACTACAGTGCCCGGCTTTTGCCCAGGATGCCGCATTGCCTGCAGAACTCCTTACGCCATCTATTGTAGAAATTAACCGCCTGCCTATGCGTGCGAATATATTCGGCTATGAAAACCAGCATAAGGCAGAAAACTTTCAACCGGAAAAATCCAACTGGTACATGCCGCTCAACGGCAACTGGCGCTTCCACTGGGTGCAGGATCCGCGCAAACGTCCTGCAGATTTCTATAAAACAGATTTTAACGATAACCAGAAAGGCTGGACCAATTTTATGGTGCCTGCAAACTGGGAAGTGAACGGCTACGGATATCCTATTTACATCAACCATCATTATGATTTTGTGGGCAGGGCAAAATCGGGCGGTACGCTAAACCCTCCTTTTGATATACCGGAAGATAATAATCCTGTCGGCTCTTACCGTAAAACATTTACGCTTCCCCAGGACTGGGAAAACAAACAGGTATTCATACATCTTGGCGCTGTAAAGTCTGCATTTTTTATTTGGGTGAATGGTAAAAAAGTGGGCTACAGCGAAGACAGTAAGCTGGCTGCTGAATTTGACATCACCAAATATGTAAAGCCCGGCCAAAACCTGGTGGCGCTGCAGGTATACCGCTGGAGCGATGGCAGCTACCTGGAAGCACAGGATATGGTAAGGTTCTCAGGCATTGAAAGGGAAGTTTTCCTGTATGCTACGCCCCTGCTCGATATCAGGGACCTGAAAACAACTGCATTGCTGGATAAAATTTATAAAAACGGCGTGCTGGACATCCATGTCCAGGTAAATAATTACCGCGTGGATACGGGCCGCTATGTATTGCACAGCAAACCGGACAGCTTCACGGTGGAAATGGCTTTAAAGGATGCGACTGGAAAAATTATAGCACAAGACAAGTCGGGCATTAAAACCGTATTGGGAAGGTACAGGAACAAATTTTCCTTTAAAACACAGCAGATACCCAATGTACAGCAATGGTCTGCAGAAAAACCTTACCTCTACACGCTGCTGCTGACGCTGAAAGACAGGCACGGCAATATATTGCAGGTAGTACCGCAAAGAGTGGGCTTCCGCACCATCGAAATAAAAGGCAGCGATGTGCTGGTAAACGGCAAACGTGTTTTCTTTAAAGGTGTAAACCGCCATGAAGTACATCCCAACAATGGCCACGTGCTTAGCAAAGCCGATATGCAGAAAGATGTGGAAATGATGAAAAAGCTGAACGTAAATGCCGTAAGAAATTCGCACTACCCGCCGCATCCTTATTTTATGGATCTCTGCGACATCTATGGACTGTATGTGATAGACGAAGCAAACATAGAATCTCATGGCAGGTATTACGATCTGCGCTACACATTTGCCAACGACCCTGAATGGAAAGTGCCGCATATGGACCGCAACCAGAGAATGTATGAGCGCGATAAAAACCATGCATCTGTGCTGATCTGGTCTTTGGGCAATGAGGCCGGCAACGGCATCAACATGTACGATGCTTATACCTGGCTGAAAGAAAATGATTACCGCCCCGTACAATACGAGCGCGCAGAGACTGATTTTAATACAGACATGATCGTGCCGCAGTACCCCCACCCCGACTACCTGCCTGCATACAGCAAGCAAACCAAAGAAAACAGGCCTTTTATCATGAGTGAATATGCACACATCATGGGCAACAGCCTGGGCAATTTTAAAGAATACTGGGACCATATAGAATCGCTCCCCAAGCTGCAGGGCGGCTACATCTGGGAATGGATAGACCAGGGAATTGATACGGTGAAAAACGGCAGGCGCATTATTGCTTACGGCGGCGACTTTCCTTTTGAGAAACCCGTAGACCCGGTGATGATGAGCGATAACAACTTTAACGTGAAAGGCGTAGTTACCGGCCATCGTGAGCTTACACCTATGGCCGTGGAAATAAAAAAAGTACACCAGTTTGTAAAGACCACATACGAAGGCAACAATAAGATCAGGATCAACAACAGCTACTTCTTCCGCGATATCAGCAACTACCAGCTAAACTGGGAACTGCTGGAAGATGGAAAACCAGTTCAGAACGGCAAGCTTACCAACCTGGCCATACAACCAAGAAGCACTTCTACAGCAACCATTCCTTTCAACAACAATTTCAAGCCGGGTAAAGAGTATTTCCTAAACGTATATTACACTTTAAAATCAGCAGAACCCTTACTGGAAAAGGATTACGAGATAGCAGCGGAACAGTTCTTACTGAAAGAAGCAAAGCCTGCCGGCACGCATACGGCCTCCGGTAGCATTACTGCCGATGAAAATCAATTCAATGTACAGGGAAATAATTTCAACATTAGCTTTGATAAGCAAAACGGAATACTGAAGTCTTACACTTACAACAACCAAGAGATCTTTAGTAATACGCTGCCATCCTTCTGGCGCGCACCGGTGGATAATGACCATGGTGCCGGGCTGAACAAAAGCATGCGGATGTGGCGAAATGCTTACGAAGAAGGAAAGGTTACTTCGGCCAATATTTCCAAAGCCGGCAACAATTACCAGGTAAGCTTTACCAAAGAGCTGCTGGACGGGCAGGCCACACAACGTATTGTTTACACCATTTACCCCGACGGTGTGGTGAATGTAAAGAATAATTTTACTGCAAACGCCGGCAACCACAAGATGCTGCTGCGCTACGGCAACAATATGCAATTGAACAAAACATACAGCAATATTGAGTTCTACGGCAGAGGTCCCTGGGAAAACTACTGGGACAGGAAGACTGCTTCTAATGTAGGCATCTATAAGCAGTCTGTTGACAATCAATACTTCCCTTATGCCCGACCGCAGGAAAGTGGCAATAAAACAGATGTGCGCTGGGTGAAATTCACAGACAATACGGGCAAAGGTATATTGTTTGAATATGCAGATACGCTCCTGAGCTTTGCTGCGCTACCCTACAGCCTTGATGACCTTGACCCGGAAACCAATAAAAAACAATACCACTCCGGTGAACTGAACAAAAGAAATGAGACCTATCTGCACATAGATATGTTACAGACAGGTGTTGCCGGTATTGATTCCTGGGGGTCGCCGGCTATCAAAAAATACCAGCTTCCTTACAAGAACCACGAATACAGCTATTGGATAAAACCGCTTTAATAAAGTAGTCTTATAAAGTTTTGAGGCTGTCTCATTCCGGGGCAGCCTCTTTTTATTGGAGGATGGGAAAGGCTTCATTAAGCGATTCTCAACGCTTTTATTTACTTTTGATACATCCTCTTTTTTAAACTAATTCTACAAATAATTTCCATCGAGAAATGGCATATCGTGAAAGCTTTTCGAGCCGAAGTGAAATCCCGGATTAACAAAAACTGTACATATAAAAGTGTAATTTTGCAGCAATTGTACAGCATGAAGGCGCCTCTCTGGAATAAAAATTTTATACAAGTATCGCTTGCTAATTTCTTAATGGCATGTTCGTTTAACCTGCTCATGCCTACTATTCCGCTGTACATTACCGAGCAGTTGCACGTAGAGCAGACCAAAACCGGCATTGTGCTTGCCTCCTACGCCATTGCGTTAATGCTTACACGGCCGTTCTCCGGCTACCTGGTAGATGTTTTTTCAAAGAAAAAAATCCTGGTGATCTGCTTTGCACTGTACACGCTTACGTTCGGAGGATACTTTTTTGCCACTTCCGTTTTATTGTTTGTGATTGTACGTTTTTTTCACGGGCTGTGGTGGGGCGGCGGCACGGTTGCATCCAGCACCATTGCGGTAGATGTGTTGCCTGCCAGCCGCCGCGCGGAAGGCATAGGCTACTTCGGCACTTTTAATAATGTGGCTATGGCAGTAGGCCCGTTCATTGCCATCTACATTTACCAGGCTTACAATTTCCACGTATTGCTCTGGTGCGCCATCAGCATGGGTACGCTGGGCACTATTGCAGGCTTGTTTATTACTACCCGTAAGCGCAAGCCGATAGAACACAAAAAAATAGCTTTACAGAATCTGTTCCTGCTAAACAGCTGGCCGATTTTTTTAAATCAATTGTTTCCAACCTTTGCGTGGGGCACCATCGGCCCGTTTGTAGCGCAATACGGCAAGCAGCTTAGCGTGCCGAATGCAGGCATCTTCTTTATCTTCTGGGCCGGCGGCATTATCATGTCGCGGATATTTTCTGGTAAATTTGTAGACCGGGGATATATCCACACGGTGAATATAGCAGCCATGTTCACGGTAGCTGCCTCGTTCCTGGTGTTTGCCCTGTTTCACAATATTATTGCTTTCTGTGCTTCTGGCTTGTTTATCGGTGTGGGTTACGGCATGATGTTCCCTGCTATGCAGACCCTGTATATCAACATGTCTCGTCCCGATCAGCGCGGCACTGCCAACTCTACGTACCTGCTGGGTTTTGACCTGGGCCTTGCACTGGGCATGCTCATCGGTGGTGTTATCACCGGGCTGCTGGGCTTTTCACAACTGTACATTGTCAGCGCCACGCTTTGTGTGCTTGGCATTATTTGTTACTGGTTTATCTCCAGGCGTGTGTACAATAAGTATAAAATGGTGTGAATTGGAAATTGCAGATTGAAAATTACAAATTGCAGATTGAAAATTGAAGATTAAAAATTTGATGATCTGCTATTCCCGATAATATTATGTGATGACATACTCCATTATAATTTGAAGAATAAACGCAGTCTAAACCTCCTTGATTTTGGCGAGAACAATAACTTGTTATTTTCACGCAAAGAGCGCCAAGTAAAGCAGCGTACGCAAAGAGATCTTCATACACTTAGCCGCTTTTGCGAAAAAACTCTGCGCTCTTTGCGTGAATTATAAATATTTTTCAGTCAAACAGTGAAAGCTGGAAAAGCTGTACTACTGTAGCGTTATAGCAAAAAATTGCGTATAAACAAATATACATCACTTTTTATATAAATATTTTGTGTTGATTTATTTTGTTGTTCAAAAGCAATAACACTAATGTATAAATCTTAAGTATTAACCTTAAATAAGACTTATGTATTGCCGGTCTTCAATAGTTAAAGAGTTTGCTAAGGAACTTGGATACATTGTTTATAAACTGTATCAGAAATTCAGAAATCCGCCATTTGATGAATATAACTATCAAACCTTTGATGTCTTTAAGAAAATATTGAAGAAAGACAGTAACTGCATTGACATTGGTGCAAATAAAGGTGATATACTAAAGAAGATTTTGAAGGCGTCGCCTCATGGTATGCATTTTGCTTTTGAGCCCATCCCAGACATCTGTACAGAGCTAAACAGGAAATTCAGCAAAAAAGTAAAGATCCTGAATTGCGCTCTTAGTAATAAAAACGGCATGTCTGAGTTTCATTTTTTTATAGACCGGCCGGCGGTGTCTGGCTTGGCTAAAAGACACTTTGATATCGACTACCGGTGTACAACTATACAGGTCGCCACCCATTGCCTTGAAACTCTGATACCTGCAAATTTGAAAATTGACCTGATAAAGATAGATGTTGAAGGAGCGGAATATCTTGTGTTTGACGGCGCAAGAAACCTGATCAAAAAGTATAAACCTGTTATCCTGTTTGAATTCGGATACGGAGCAGCGGATCTATACCATATAACGCCAGACATGATGTTTGATTTTATGAGCGAGATGAACATGGAAATAAATACCTTATCTTATTTTTTAGAAAATAAACCGGCATTAAACAGAGCAGAGTTCCGGGGCCAGTTTCAAAAAGGGTATAATTATTTTTTTATTGCTTACGCTGCAAACGGCCATTAAACTTTACCTGTTATTCTTGGCGTCATAGCCACCTGTTTATTTTTATCTTTTCCGCGATTTTTAAAATTACGGAAGGGATGAGATTCACAAATCATCCCTCTTTGCATTTGTTGCGTCAAACCCTGCCAGAACCTGTTATTCATGGCGCCGCCGCCACGAATTTCTTTTCTATCGCCTCCCGGCGATTAATCCCTTCCGCTTTGTGCCTGAGCCGGAGGCAAGCATTTTATTACGCAAAAACCGCTAAGCAAACATCAAGAAATGTAAGAAGAAAAACACAGTAAATTTTTGCGATTGCTTCTAATCCGCTACCACTTTCCGATGAGATACAAAAGACTCAGAAATGTACACCAGCTTTTTACGCCATGTCGGGTTTTCACCTTACATAATTCATCATAATTGATACAATAAAGAATAGCACCTGTATCATTTAAAAAGACCGGTAATGATAGTATCATAAACTTCGGATACGCCGGATTACAGATATTCATTACTTTTGCGCCATGTTAATAGGTTTGAATAATGTTACCTTCGAATTTGGCGCCAGGGTGATCGTACGTGATGCTACCTGGCATATACACCCGGGTGAGCGTATTGGCCTGATCGGTTATAACGGCACCGGTAAGTCTACCCTGCTCAGGATCCTTACAAATCAATACATGCCTTCATCAGGAAGTGTTGAGCGCGGAAGGAATGTGTCTGTTGGCTACCTGCACCAGGACCTGCTGAGCTTTGATACCAACGAAAATATTCTTGAAGTAGCTATGGGCGCCTTTGAGCGGGTTCGCTTCCTGGAAAAAGAAATTGAAAGAACAGGCAGGCTGCTTGAAAGCAATCACGACGATAAATTATTACAAACTTATACGGATTACCTCCATGAAATGGATGTGCTGGACGGCTACAACATTCAGCACAAAACAGAGGAGGTGTTGCACGGTCTTGGCTTCTCAAACGAAGAGCTCATACGCCCTTACAAGATTTTCAGCGGCGGCTGGCGCATGCGTGTACTGCTGGCAAAAATGATTTTGCAGCAACCCGATGTATTGCTGCTGGATGAACCTACCAACCACCTCGACCTCCCTTCCATCGAATGGCTTGAAAAATACCTGCAAAGCTACAAGGGCAGCGTGGTGATCGTATCGCACGATAAATTTTTCCTGAACCGCATGGTGAATAAAATTGTGGAACTGTACCAGCAGCAACTGCATATCTATTCAGGTGATTACGAATTCTACGAAGCTGAAAAGCAGATGAGGATTGAATTACAGCAACGTGCCTATGAGAACCAGCAGGAATACATACGCCAGCAGGAAAGGTTTATAGAACGCTTCAGGTCCAAGGCTACCAAAGCCGCAGCAGCGCAGAGCGCCATTAAGCGCCTCGACAAACTGGACAGGATTGAACAGGTGGAGCTGGAAAAACCCAACCTGCGCATAAACTTCCAGGTTGATAAACAGCCCGGGAAAATACTTGTGGCATTGCAAAACCTCTCTAAAAGTTTCGGCGAGAATGTGATCTTTCAGAATGCGTCTGCTGAAATAGAACGCGGTGATAAGATCGCTTTTATCGGCGCTAACGGCAAAGGAAAGTCTACCCTGCTGCGTATCATAGGAGGCACCGAACCGTTTGAAGGCGAAAGAATCTGGGGCCACAATGTGGAAGAAAGTTTCTATGCACAACACCAGCTGGAAAGCCTGCACATGGAAAATACCATTGTTGAAGAATTGCAGACCTGCGGCAGCGGCAAAACCGAGCTGGAATTGCGCTCCCTCCTCGGCGGCTTTATGTTCAGCGGTGATGATGTAGATAAGAAAATAAAAATTCTCAGCGGTGGTGAAAAAGCAAGGGTTGCACTGGCAAAAGTGATCGTAAGCAAGTCTAACTTCCTGTTGCTGGATGAGCCTACCAACCACCTGGACATGTTCAGCGTAGATTTACTGGCACAGGCCTTGAACAGTTATGAAGGCACCATTATATTCGTGAGCCACGACAGGTATTTCATCTCTAAAGTGGCCAATAAGATCTGGGAGATCGATGAAGAAAAACAGATCAAAGAGTTTAAGGGCAGCTACGCCGAATCTATTGAGTGGAAGGAAAGGATGGCGCTGAAAGCCCGGCAGGAAGCCGTTGCTGAAGCAGTACCTGCTCCTGTACAGGAAGAAGTAAAGCAACAGCAGCCGAAGCACAGCGAACTTAGCCGGGAGCAAAAGAAGGAACAGCAAAGATACCAGCGGCAACTGGAAAAAAAAGAAGAAGAACTCAACGCACTGAACACAGATAAAGCTGCTATTGAAAAACAAATGTCTGATCCGGCAACCTATGCCGACCTTAAAAAATTTCAGGAGCTGGAAAAGAAATACGAAGGCATACAGCAGAAAATAATAGCAACCAACAAGGAATACGAAAATCTTTTTGAGAAGATCCTGGTATTTGAAGCAGGTTAAAGCCCTTATGCAGTCGTGGTTTCATTTGTTCTGCCATCTATGCTGTACTTCGCAAGCAGGCCGGTGTCGCATTCTGCTTCCCGCGCCTCTATTTCTAAAGGATTGTTGTGATAGCCGTATTTTGCAGAGTAAGCCAGATATTTCCAGAGAAATTTCCAAAAGCCCATACGCTTGTACTGCTCTACGTGCTTGAGCTCATGGCACACCCAGGAACTGCTGTGCAGGAACTTTTCTTTAGATACATTGTATAAATGGATGGTGCTGCCAAACGTAAGCGCCATGCGCTTTTCACGCAGCCTGATCGCGCCAAGCCTTGCCAGGAGCGAATTTTCCCTGATAGCTACTTTATTATTGTCCAGTGCCACGTTACAAATTTAAACTTTAGTTTTGTTAGATTAAAACCTGTCAGGAAAATGTTTAAAAGCCTCAAATCTAAAACAATTATTAGCTTACTCATCTTATGCTGGGCTATAAAAATATTTTCTATGTTCCCGCCTGCGGTAGAAAGATTCTACAGCAATGGTATTTATAGGTATATTTCCTCGTTTTTACGAATCGTATCTGGCTGGTTGCCTTTCAGCATCGGCGATGTATTATACACCATTGCGGTGATATGGTTTCTTTTTGGAGTTATAAAATTTATTGTAAAACTCTTTAGACCGGTAAATAAAAAGCATCATCTGCTGCAAAGCGCATTTTCACTGGCTTCAGGCTTCATGTGGGTATATATATTGTTCCATATTTTATGGGGGTTGAATTATGATCGGGAAGGTATTGCCAGGCAATTAAACCTATCTCCCAAAAAAGAATACGGCACAGAAGAGCTGAATAATTTAGCCAAAGAACTTATCTTAAAAACCAATCAGTACCGCTCGTTGTTCACACCAGGAGACATAGACACTTCCTATAAAAACATTCGTGCAGAAGCTATCAATGCTTACGACATCAGCGCTAAAACCTACCCTTTTCTCAGCTATCGTTTTCAAAGCATCAAAGTGCCTGTATACAACGTGCTGGGCAATTACTTAGGTTACAGCGGTTATCTCAATCCTTTTACAAATGAAGCACAGGTCAATACCAGGCAACCCGCATTCCTGCTTCCTTTCGTGGTATGCCATGAAATATCGCACCAGTTGGGCTACGGCACAGAAGATGAAGCAAATTTTGCAGGCTACATCACGGCCAGGAATTCTCCGGAAAATTATTTTAAATATTCCACCTATTTTCAACTGATGCGGTATGCCAATAATGAGCTTTATTACCGCGACAGTACTTTGGCCATTGCCAATGAAAAACTGCTGGATACGCTGGTAAAGCAGGACATGCAATACCTGGCTGATTTCTTTAACCGGTACAAGAATCCTTTTGAAAAATATGCCGCCGCGATTTACAACCAATACCTGAAATCTAACAACCAGCCCCAAGGCTTAGCCACCTATAATAATGTAACAGCGTGGCTTCTGGCTTACAAGGAGAAATATAAAGCGCTTTAATGCAGCAACAGATCAAACAGTAATTGTTTAGAGATTTCATAATCAAACGAAGAAATCAGCGCTGAGCCCTTCTCAATTTGCTGTTCCCGTTTTTCTTCATTTTTATATACTTCTATCATCTGCCGGCCCAATGCCTCATAATCATTTTCTATAAGTTGTGTCATGGCAGCGCCAGCAATTTCTTTTAAGGACGGCAACCCGTATGACATTAATAAGGTCTGCGACTGCATGGCCTCCACAGCGGGCATTATATCTGCATCCTTACCGGTAACAAGCAGGTAGGCATAAGCTGCGGAAATGATTTCGGCGTACACATCTTCATGCTCCTCCGTAAGTATAACCACATCATCTTTAAATTTATAAGATGCGGCCTTTCTCTTTAAACTGTTGGTGATACTGCTTTCCAGCCCGGATACCACTATTTTCATATTGCTTTTTTGCCATTGCTTAAATACCGTGAAGGCTTTTAATAATTCAACAAACTGTTGCTCTTCATGCGGATCAATTTTAGCAAGAAAATATTCTTCTCCGAAGGTCAGGTTGTCTTTGCGGATCTCTTTCTCATTAAAAGATCTCTCCATAAACATATGGTTTGCTGCCGCAGGTATCACCTCTACTTCAGGCGTTGTTGTTTTTGCAGCAATAAAATTTTGCAATACCTGCTTTGCATGGCCGGAATAAGTTATTACCTTTTGTGCATGTTTCAAACGCGCAACCAGGTTTTTCTTCAGGTATTTCTGGTAGTTGGTAAGCTTATTTGCCTGAGTTATAAATTCCACATCGGTAAAAATACACTTCTGCGGCGCACGTATCTTTTTTGCCGGGAGGCAGTTGATATACACCACCTTTTCGGCTTTTAGTTTCCTGGCAATAGCCGGCAGCTTTACATTGTACCACCACGCCAGGTTCAATCCGGTAGCATCGGCCAACGGCAATAAAAATATGCTGTTATCGGCACAGGCAGCAACATCAGTATCTGTTTTATAAAAATAAATTTCGCGCACATGTTCAAGGCCAAACCTTTCAATCAGTTCACGTATAAACCTGTAGTATGAGTAGGTATTCCCCCTATGTTTCCGGTATAAAATAAGTGTATTCATAAATATTAACTTTATAATAAAGCTCCTGCTCTGTTTTTGTTTTTTTATTTAAACTTTTTTTTAGAACCTTTGTCTAAACCGCATCCGGTTTGAATTACAAGATGTATGACAACTAAAAACCACTATTAAAACATAGAAATATACATGAAATGTCCATAAGACTTTTATGATAGATTCTATGTGACCATAAAGAAAAAATAAATAATATACACACATGAAATAGCCATAAGCAAAGTTGCATACCAACTGTTAATGAATAAAGGCTATTCCATGTGACCATAAAAAAAATAAACAATATACATACATGAAATAGCCATAAGCAAAGGTGCATACCAACCGCGAATGAATAAAGGCTATTCCATGTGACCATAAAGAAAAATAAAAAATATACACACATGAAAAAGATCCTATTAATTGCTTTATTTGTATTTTCAGCTTCCTTTATTTATGCGCAACAGGCACAAAAAGCTCCTGTAACATTCGACAAAGTAAAACATTCTTTCGGTAAAATACCACAGGGCACGCCTACATCCACCACATTCACATTTACCAATAACGGCAATAAACCTCTGGTCATTACTCATGTAATGAGTTCTTGCGGCTGTACTACACCTGAATTTGCCAAGACCCCCGTAATGCCGGGTAAAAAAGGCACTATCAAAGCGGGCTACAACGCAGCAGATCCGGGCGCTTTCAACAGGTCACTCACTGTGCTGTTTGCAGGCTACCAGGCTATGTCTCTTACCATTGAAGGTGAAGTAGTACCAAAATAACATAACTGAACAACATTGAAAAAAGCAGTACCGCGCGGTATTGCTTTTTTTATTTTTATATTATTTTTTCTCAACAATACCACGCTTATATAAAATTATTTTTATTTTCGCGCAATCGTTTGCATAAAACAAAATAGATATATATGTGCGGAATTGTAGGATACATAGGAAACAGAAATGCTTACCCCGTAGTGGTTAAAGGCCTCAAAAGGCTTGAATACAGGGGCTATGACAGCGCGGGAATTGCGCTTATACATGAACATAAGCTGAATGTTTATAAAAAGAAAGGAAAAGTTGCTGACCTTGAAGAAGCTGTCATCGGTAAAAATATCAACGGAAAGATTGCCATTGGCCATACACGATGGGCTACACATGGCGAGCCGAGCGACCTGAACGCACACCCGCATCTTTCCTGCAACGGGAAAATAGCAATGATACACAACGGCATCATTGAAAACTTTGGTGTTTTAAAAGAAGAGCTTCTTGAAAAAGGCATCCGGTTTGAAAGCGATACAGATACCGAAGTACTTCTGAAATTTATAGAAGATATTTACCTCAATAATAATAATAATTCGCTTGAAGCAGCGGTACGCGTAGCTTTGAAAAGGGTCGTAGGCGCTTATTGCATCCTATTGATAGAAGAAAGTGATCCGGATACTATTATCGCCGCCAGGAAAGGAAGCCCGCTGGTGATCGGCATTGGCAAAGGTGAACATTTCCTTGCCTCAGATGCATCGCCCATTATTGAATTTACCAAAGAAGTAGTTTATGTGAATGATTATGAAATTGCCATTGTAAAAGCAGATGAACTGATCTTGAAAAACCTGGGTAATGAAAAACAAACACCATTTATTACCACCCTTGACCTGAAGCTAGAATCCATAGAAAAAAGCGGCTACCAACATTTCATGTTGAAAGAGATATTCGAACAACCTAAGACCGTCTTTGATTGCTTGCGTGGAAGGTTGTATGCAGATGAAGGAAAAATAATTTTAAGCGGTATAGAGCAATATCTTCCGGAAATAACACAGGCAGAAAGGATCATCATCATCGCCTGCGGCACAAGCTGGCATGCAGGCCTGGCAGCAGAGTATTTTATAGAAGAAACCTGCCGTATTCCTGTAGAAGTAGAATACGCATCTGAATTTCGTTACAGGAATCCCATCGTAAAAAAAGGAGATGTGATCATTGCCATATCGCAAAGTGGCGAAACGGCCGACACCCTCGTAGCCATTGAAAAAGCAAAAGAACAGGGAGCTCTTATTTTGGGTATTGTAAATGTTGTTGGCTCATCCATAGCACGTATTTCACATGCAGGAGCTTACACGCATGCCGGGCCGGAGATAGGCGTGGCCAGCACCAAAGCATTCACAGCCCAGCTTGCCGTTTTATATTTAACAGCTTTTAAAATTGCGCAACACAGGCAAAACATATCTGAAGAAAAATACCTCATGCTTTGCAAAGAGCTGGAAGCCGTACCCGAAAAAACAGCACAGATTTTACAACTGAACGAATACATTGAAACAATAGCACGGAAATACAAAGATGCCGTAAGCTGTCTTTTTCTCGGAAGGGGATACAACTTCCCGATTGCACTGGAGGGGGCATTGAAACTCAAAGAAATATCCTATATACATGCAGAAGGCTACCCCGCTGCCGAAATGAAACATGGACCAATTGCGTTGGTAGACGAGAAACTGCCCGTGATCTTTATTGCAACCAAAGACCAATACCACGAAAAAGTGATAAGCAATATGCAGGAAATAAAAGCCCGCAAAGGAAAGATCATAGCCATTGCTACGGAAGGAGATACCATAACACCCGCTCTTGCAGATGATGTGATATTTGTGCCCGAAGCTGATGAGATCATTTCTCCTATATTGAATGTAATCCCCTTACAGCTTCTCGCCTACCACACAGGTGTAGCAAAAGACCTTGATGTGGACAAACCGCGAAACCTTGCCAAATCAGTAACCGTAGAATAATGTTATGAACAATATCAGCAAACATCCGCTTTCAGACCTGGGATATAATTTTATTGAAAAAAAATTTATACCAAAGGGCAAAGATGAATATTACCTGAGGAATATACAGAACCGCAGCGGCACCAGTTACAGGCAACTCACCGCTTTTGAGATAGAAGTGCTGGTAAAAAACGGCAATAGTACAGACAACTGGAACAATATTTTAGTGTCTGATGCATTCAATCCCGACCTGGTAAAGAGTTGCAAGTTTTACGGGTTGACACGTATTGGTAAATTAGAGCCTTACTACCTGGAATTTAATGATCTTAAAGTAGAAGTTGGCCTCTATAATTCCACCATTATCAGCTGCGACCTGGGAGACAATGTAGCCATTAACCACGTGAATTACATTTCGCATTATATCATAGGAAATGAAGTAGTACTGGTACAGATAGATGAAATGAAAACCACTACACATGCTAAATTCGGCAATGGTATTCTTAAAGACGGGGAAAACGAATCGGCACGCATATGGCTGGAAATATGCAATGAAAACGGCGGAAGAAAAGTTATTCCCTTCAATGGCATGCAACCCGGAGATGCCTGGCTTTGGAGCAGGTTTCGGGAAGATGAAAAATTGTTGAAGAAATTTATTGAATTTACGGAGAAAGAATACCGTACAGAACCTGGATATTACGGCAAGGTTGGTGACAGGACAGTAATTAAGAATACCAACATCATAAATGATGTGTGG
Organism: Haoranjiania flava; assembly: GCF_025631005.1. NCBI lineage: Bacteria > Pseudomonadati > Bacteroidota > Chitinophagia > Chitinophagales > Chitinophagaceae > Haoranjiania > Haoranjiania flava. The sequence continues at coordinate 11,200 of NZ_JAOTPL010000017.1, read as the reverse complement.
ATCGGATCAGACGCTTATATCAAGGGCGCAAACAAACTAAAAAACCTCACGATCAAATCGCGCCCGGATGCCAAATCCCAGATCGGCGAAGGCTGCGAACTTGTAAACGGCATCATAGACTTTGGCTGCCGTATTTTCTATGGCGTAAAAGCAGTACGGTTTGTTATGGCATCTAACTCCCAGCTCAAATACGGCGCCCGCCTCATCAATTCCTACCTGGGCAGCAACGCCACCATCTCCTGCTGTGAAGTATTGAATTCACTGATCTTTCCAGCACACGAACAACACCACAACAACTCTTTCCTTTGTGCAGCGCTTATCCTCGGGCAGAGCAATATACCGGCAGGCGCCACCATAGGATCTAACCACAACTCAAGAGGTGCAGACGGTGAAATGCAGGCAGGGCGAGGTTTCTGGCCGGGGTTGTGTGTAAGCATCAAGCACAATTCCAAATTTGCCAACTTTACCATACTGGCCAAAGGAGATTATGATTACGAGCTGAACATTACCATTCCGTTTTCACTGGTAAGCATCAATGAAGCGAAAAATACGCTGGAAATAATGCCGGCTTACTGGTTTATGTACAATATGTATGCACTTCAGAGAAATGTGGCTAAGTATGAAAGCCGCGATAACCGCGTGGAAAAAATACAACATATAGAATACGGCTATCTTGCTCCGGACACCGTCAATGAGCTTTTTGAAGCTGTGGAATTACTTGAAGAGATCACAGGCAATGCCTTTCAGCAACACAGCAATATCAGTACTTCAGCCATCGGGAAAGCACGGCAGGCCGGCAGGGAATTATTACAATCACGAAGCAAAATAATTGATGAGCTCGTTATTACAGTGCCGGGAGCGGAAAACAGCAAGCGGCCGGCAATCGTCAGCAAAATACAAAAGGCCTATGATATTTTTAATGGAATGATACGCTTTTACGGCATTAACCACCTGTTGCAATTTGCAGAAGAAAATAATTTTTTTAGCATAAACGACTTGAAGAAAGCGCTTACAGAAAAAAATATTATCAGGGAAAAATGGACCAACATAGGCGGGCAGCTGATGCCGGAAAAGAGCGTAATGCAATTGAAGAAAAATATCCATACCTCCAAAATAAATTCCTGGCAGCAGGTGCATGACTATTACCTGGCTGCAGGAGGTCGTTATACCGTTGACAAAACAATGCATGCCATCGCCTCTCTGTTTGAAATTGCAAAAATCAATGTGGACGCCCTTTCCACAGAGCTATTGGCTGAATGGATAGCAGAAGCAAAACGCACCCAAAAATGGATACTGGCACAAATAGAAGCCTCCAGGAAAAAGGATTACGACAATCCTTTCCGCCAGATGATGTACACCTCACAGGAAGAGATGGATGCCGTAGTAGGCAGGTTTGAGGATAACAGTTTCATCATCGAACAGCGAAAAATTACTGCGGAGTTTGTGAGAAAGTTAAACAGCTTGCAGAAAAAGTTTGTACCATAAATAATATTTTTGAGAATTTATCAGCTTTTCTGCTGATAATGTAGTTTTTTTGCACAATCAATTTTTCGAAGAATGACTCAAGACGCTAACACGGCCATTTTATTATTAGAAGATGGTTCGGTTTTTTATGGCAAATCTTTTGGTAAAAAAGGCACGGCATCCGGCGAGATCTGTTTCAACACAGGCATGACGGGTTACCAGGAAGTCTTTACCGATCCCAGCTATTACGGCCAGATACTCATTATGAACAGTGTGCATGTTGGCAACTACGGCATACACAACAACGATGTTGAAAGTGATACCGTAAAAATAAAAGGCCTGATCGCACGAAACCTTGAAGAAAAATTTTCACGCTACCAGGCAGATACAGACCTGAACAGCTACCTTACAGAAAATAATGTAGTGGCCATCGGCGGTGTAGATACCCGGGCGCTGGTGACACACATACGCAGCAAAGGCGCAATGAACTGCATCATCTCTACAGAGATCAACGATGTGGAAGCTTTAAAGGCAGAGCTGGCAAAAGTGCCGCCTATGGAAGGCCTTGACCTTTCCAGAGAAGTTTTTACCAAAGAAATATATTCCGTAGGAGATGAGAATGCACCACTCAAAGTTGCTGCGCTTGATTACGGCATTAAAAGGAATATTATCAACTGCATGGTGGAGCGCGGCGCTTATGTGCGCGTATTCCCCGGCGATACACCCATAGAAGAGATCAAAGCTTTTGAACCGGATGGTTATTTTATTTCCAACGGCCCCGGCGATCCTGCTGCTATGCATTACGCTATTGATACAGTGAAAAGCATTATCAAAGAAGATAAGCCTGCTTTCGGTATCTGTCTCGGCCACCAGCTGCTGGCATTGGCAAATAATATTCCTACCTATAAAATGCACCATGGACACAGAGGCCTTAACCACCCCGTTAATAACCTGATCACAGGCTTGAGCGAGATCAGTACCCAGAACCATGGCTTTGCAGTGGATGCAGAAAAGATCAGGCAAAACCCGGATGTGGAAGTAACACATATAAACCTCAATGATGGCAGCATTGAAGGCTTCAGAATGAAAAACAAGCCCGTATTTTCTGTGCAATATCATCCGGAAGCTACTCCCGGCCCGCACGACAGCAGAATATTGTTTGATGATTTTATTGACATGATCAAACGCACCAAACAAGATTACACACTGGCTACCACGGATTAAAATTTTTAATAAGGCTCTTTATAAAAATAGAAATTGTACATAAAGCAATTTCTATTTTTTTTGACCGTACATCGTTGTGGATTTTAGCGACATGTTTGATTCCCACCAAGGAAGTTAACACACGAAGATTGGTTTGTAATTTCTTGCGCATTCTTTACATTGTGTTTGCACACATGCCATCTGAGAGGTCGCCGGGAGGCGGTAAAATCAATGCGTGGGATGATGCCAGGCATAATATAAGCATCAATTAAAAAAAGTTACATCTTTGCCGCTGCTGTTTTTGCTGCCGGAAGATTATTTTTTAGCAGGCTTGCGTTTAAGGACTACCGGCTCATAGATGTTCCTGTAGTTGGCGAGTTCAAACTTCACTTCTTCTGTGGCATTGAATTTATAGATCTCAGGAGCTGAGCCATCCGCGGGACCTTCAACCGTGCCGTACATTTCTTTGTAAGGCGGGAACAATCTTACACCTTCCACATTGGCGGACACCAGTATCAGTTCATTAGGCAGTACCCTGTAATTATGGTTTGCGGCTGAAATATTTTTCCCTTCAAGCAGTTGTTGCAGGCTGTCTGCCAGGGCCTTTGCCTGTGCGGTGTTAGCGCTGTCTATCACTAAGGGCCTGGATGGTTTCAGGCTGCCGTAAACAGTATCACTACTGATGTTTAATACATAATAACCCGTTTGCTTAGGGATGGGAATGGTGTATTTTTTACCGTCTTTGTCTATTTCAATTTGGTCGGCGTATGCAAAGCCTGAAATATCAAATTCTTTACTGGAAAAAAGCTGGTTCGTTTTATTGACGATCTTGTATTGCGATATGCTGGCATCACCATTGTAAAAGAGCATTACTTTTCTGTCAATGCGGTTGCTGCAGGATATGGCAAGTATTGCTACAAAGACAAACAGGGTGTTTTTAAGCATCAATTGTATTGTTTATGACAAATTTTGAAAAATAATAAAAAAACAGGTGCACTTGCATACACCTGTCTCTTGCTATTTATTGATTATTGTGCTGCGCTGAAATGTTCTGCTACCTTCTTCCAGTTGATCACATTCCATACTGCCTGCATGTAATCAGGCCTGCGGTTTTGATATTTTAAATAATAGGCATGTTCCCACACATCTATTCCGAGCACGGGCTTACCCTTTACGTCTGCCACGTCCATCAAAGGATTGTCCTGATTAGGTGTAGAAGTTATTTGCAACTTGCCGTCTTTCACAACAAGCCAGGCCCAGCCGCTTCCGAAACGCGCACCTGCTGCCTCGTTGAATTTACTTTTGAAGTCTTCAAACGATCCGAAAGCTGCATCAATAGCAGCTGCCAGCTCGCCTTCGGGTTGCCCGCCGCCATCGGGGCTGAGTATTTCCCAGAAAAATGTATGGTTCCAATGGCCGCCTCCGTTGTTTCTTACTGCCGGCGAAATGCTTCCCGCATTTGCTAACAGTTCTTCCAAAGATTTATTGGCGTGCTCTGTACCTTCAATAGCTTTATTAAGATTTGTAACATAAGCATTGTGGTGTTTATCATGATGGATTTCCATAGTTTTTGCATCTATATGCGGTTCCAAAGCTTCAAATGCATACGGCAGATCAGGTAATGTAAATGACATAGTTGTTAGTTTTTTGTTTAAAACAAATATACCTTAATAACTCCTTAATTAAAAAAACATTGTACTGTAAAAATGTTAAGATTGCTTTGTAGAATCACCTTCGCAGCCTGAAAAAATCTTTCATAAGCATAGCACATTCTTCGGCAAGGGTGCCCTGGATGATCTCTGTTTTCGGGTGAAAAGGATTTTGAACCGTATATTTTTTATAACCGTTCTTTTCATCAGCAGCGCCGTATACGATCCTGCCCAGTTTTGACCAGTACATGGCGCCGCAACACATCAGGCACGGTTCTAAAGTAATGTACAAAGTAGCATCTGGCAGGTATTTGGCCCCTAATACGTTGTAAGCAGCTGTAAGTGCCAGTATTTCTGCATGTGCGGTGGAATCTTTCAGCAATTCAACCTGGTTGTGTGCACGGGTAATGATTTTTTCATGCATCACCAATACAGCGCCTATGGGTACTTCCCCCATGTCAAAAGCTTTATGCGCCTCGTTAAGGGCGAGGCGCATAAAATATTCATCAGGCTTGTAGCCGGTTAAACCGTACATGGATATTAACCCTTATTTTTTTAAAGCCATAATGTCTTTGGCCAAAGCTTCCGCTTCCTCTACTTTCATATCGGGATGCGCAGTCATGGGCACCTGTCCCCAAACACCGCTGCCCCCGTTCTTAATCTTTTCAGCCAGGTATTTGATTGTTTCGGGCGTGTTGTCATATTTCTTAGACACATCTACATAAGACGGGCCAATAGATTTGGTATCTATCTGGTGACAAGCCGCACAATCGCTTTTTGCCATCAGGTTCTTAAGCGCAATGCCTTCCGGTGAATCTGCCACACTTTCCTCTACCATTGATTTAGGAGCTTCTGCTTCAGTGGTGGTGGTTGTAGCAGTATCGTTTCCGCCGCAGGCTGCTAATGCCAATACTACAGAGAGAGAAAATACAAGTTTTTTCATAACTGGAAATTTTATAGTTTTTGTGTTAGTGTTTATTCTAATTTGCTAAGATACCATATTTTATCGCCAATCGATATGATAATAATCATAAATAATGCAGCTGCCTGCAGCATATAAATTAATTTTAAAATAATCTTTTTATTAAAATTATATTTGCAGCGAAAATTTTTAATCTAAATCATATGTCTTTAACTATCGTGGGTACCATGGCATTCGATGCTATTGAAACTCCATTTGCAAAAACAGAAAAAACCATCGGCGGCTCTGCAACCTACTGCGCTTACTCCGCAGGTAAATTTATCAACGATATTAACCAGGTATCTATTGTGGGTTACGACTTCCCTGAAGACGTATTGCACGAACTCAATGAGCAGGGCGTGAAAACAGAAGGCGTGAAAAAGATCAGCGACAAGAAATCTTTTTTCTGGAGCGGCAAATACCACATGGACATGAACACCCGCGATACGCTGGTTACAGACCTGAATGTACTGGCAGACTTTGACCCGGTAATACCCGACTTTTATAAAAGCTCTGAATACCTCCTGCTGGGCAACCTTAGCCCCAACATACAGAAAAGTGTGATAGAACAATTTGACACAAGGCCAAAACTGATTGTGCTGGATACCATGAACTTTTGGATGGAAACAGCTTTGGAAGACCTGAAAGATGTGCTGACCATGACAGATGTGCTGGTAGTGAATGACAGCGAAGCACGCCAGCTTTCCGGGGAGTATTCACTGGTAAAAGCAGCCCGTAAAATCCTGCAGATGGGGCCAAAATTCCTGGTGATCAAAAAAGGTGAGCACGGCGCTTTGTTGTTTAACCAGGACGAGGTTTTCTTTGCTCCCGCCCTGCCGCTGGAAGAAGTGTTTGACCCGACCGGTGCAGGAGACTCCTTTGCGGGTGGATTTATCGGCTACATTGCCAAAACAGACGATATTTCTTTTGAAAATATGAAGACCGCTGTAATTATGGGCTCTGTTGTTGCCAGCTTCTGCGTTGAAAAACTAGGCACACAAAAACTGAGGGAAATCACTAAAACCGAGGTCAACAAAAGGCTGCAGCAGTTTATAAGCCTGTGCAGTTTCAATTATTCACTCGAATAAGTTACCTTTTATTTTACGAAATAGTTATTTTATGCAAAAACTGACGAAAATCATTTTTTGTTAGTTTTTGTATGAGTAATTTTGCATCTGACGGGTTAGAAATACAGTAGGCGCCCATTACCCTCAGGAAACAAATTCTAATTTCTCATAAATAAAAAGTATAAATAACTATGGCAACACAAAAATCTGCACAAGATCTCAACCTCAGCCAGTACGGCATCTCCGGCACAACGGAAGTAGTTTACAATCCTTCTTACGAAGAACTTTACCAGGCAGAAGTAGATCCTGCAAACGAAGGCTTTGAAAAAGGTATAGTTACAGAAAGTGGTGCTGTTGCCGTGAAAACAGGCATATTCACCGGCCGTTCTCCTAAGGACAGGTATATTGTAAAAGACGAAACTTCTGCTGATACAATCTGGTGGGACGGCAAGATCAACGTGCCTACAACCAAAGAAGTTTTTAACGAATTAAAAGACCTGGTTACCAACCAGCTTTCAAACAAAAAATTATATGTAGTAGATACCTTCTGCGGCACCAACCCGGATACAAGGCTGAAAGTAAGGTTCATCGTGGAAGTAGCCTGGCAGGCACACTTCGTAACCAACATGTTCATCCGCCCGTCTCACTACGAACTGCAAAACTATGGTAATCCTGACTTTGTGGTAATGAACGGTTCAAAAGTTACCAACCCCAACTGGAAAGAACACGGTTTAAATTCAGAGAACTTTGTAATGTTTGATCTTACACAAAAAATTCAGATCATCGGTGGTACCTGGTATGGCGGTGAAATGAAAAAAGGCATGTTCTCTATGATGAACTATTACCTGCCGCTGAAAGGCATGGCTTCTATGCACTGCTCTGCAAACGTAGGTGAAGCCGGCGATGTAGCCGTATTCTTCGGTCTTTCCGGTACAGGTAAAACTACTTTATCTGCCGATCCTAAACGTTACCTGATCGGTGATGACGAGCACGGATGGGACAACAATGGTGTATTCAACTACGAAGGTGGTTGCTATGCTAAAGTGATTGATCTTTCTGAAGAAAGAGAACCCGATATCTGGAGAGCTATCAGACGCGATGCTTTACTGGAAAACGTTGTTGTAAGCGAAGACGGAAAGGTAGATTATAAAGACGGCTCTATCACTGAAAACACCAGAGTTTCTTACCCGATCTACCACATCAACAAAATAGTACTTCCTTCCAAAGCAGGACACGCTAAAAAGATCGTTTACTTATCTGCAGATGCCTTTGGCGTATTGCCCCCGGTTTCTATCCTTACCGATCAGCAGGCACAATACCATTTCCTATGCGGCTATACTTCTAAACTGGCCGGTACTGAAAGAGGCATTACTGAGCCTACCCCGTCTTTCTCACCTGCCTTTGGCGAAGCCTTCCTTTCATTGCACCCAACCATGTACTCTAAAACACTGATTGGTAAAATGAAAGAGCACGGAGCAAAAGCTTACCTGGTAAATACAGGCTGGAACGGTACAGGCAAAAGGATTTCCCTGAAAGATACAAGAGCAATTATCGATGCGATCTTAGATGGCTCTATCGACCAGGCAGAAACAGATACAATCCCTGTAATGAATCTGACTTATCCTAAATCTTTACCAAACGTTTCTGATATTTTAGACCCGAGAGCTACTTATGCCAACGCTTCTGAATGGGAAGAAAAAGCAAAAAGCCTTGCTGCTAAATATATTGCTAACTTTGAGCAATACACAGATACTGAAGAAGGTAAAAAACTGGTGGCAGCAGGTCCAACAGTTTAATTACACGATTTTAATTATTACAGAGACTGTCTCATTGCGGGACAGTCTCTTTTTTTTGGTAAGCATGTATATACATCATAAAAATAATCACGCATAGGAATCCTTATCGCTATGGGGAGTAATGTATATCCTCCCATTACAAACATAAAATATTTACGGATGACAAGTACATCGCTCCATCGGCTTTTATCAGGGACATTGACAGCACATTTTGTTTAAAAATTCTCCATAAACAACAATTAAATTTCAATAACTTTACATTAAACAATAAACTTGAAAATATGCAAAGATGGATGCTTGCCGTATTGTTGTTGTGCTGCACGCACGCTTCTAATGCACAGGCAGATACTACAGGAGTACCGCACGCAGAAACATGGGCGCTGGTTTCACAATCGGTGTTGAATATCCGCAGGGAACCGGACTATAGGGCAGAAATGACAACACAGGCCTTGCTGGGCACACCATTGAAGTTGATGGCTAAAACCCGCGGCTGGACAAAGGTGCAGACACCGGAAGGATATGAAGGCTGGACAAGCGCGCCGCTGTCGCCTATCGACTCGCTGGAATTGCATAAGAGAAATAAACAACCGCGCGTGATTGTTACAGACAACAACAGTTTTGTTTACGCCACAGCCAATGAGCACGGCGAAATAGTTACCGAGGTGGTGATGGGCAACATTTTATACCTGGAAAATTTCAACGCTCAAAAACACTTGTATAAAGTTGCCCTGCCCGATGGCAGGAAAGGATTCATTAACCGCGCTGCCGTAAAGAAATGGAATGACTGGAAAACATCCATATTGCTTACCGGCACAAGTATTGAAAAGCTGTCTAAAAGATTTTTAGGCGTGCCTTACTTTTGGGGCGGCACTTCACCTCGGGGCCTGGATTGCAGCGGGCTTACCAAAACCACCTACCTGATGCATGGCATTATATTGCCACGCGATGCACGCCAGCAGTATCTCACAGGCACACCCGTAGATTCTGCTGGCAGTTTCAGTAAGCTGGCCAAAGGAGACCTGTTGTTTTTTGGAAGAAAAGACAAAACAGACTCCACAAAATACAACATCATCCACACAGCCATTTACCTGCAAAATGCACAATTCATACACGCCAATGATGGCTATGTGCAGATAAACAGTTTAAACCCCGCTGATAAGAACTACGATAAACACAACCACAGCCGGTATGTGGCAGCCAAAAGAATTTTAAACCAGCCTGTAAACGGCACCTGGAGCATATTTGAGCATCCCTGGTACCGGTAAAATATATCTGTAAACAATGGAAATAAGAAGAAGAAGTTTTCTGAAATCACTCGGGTTGCTGGGCGGCGCCTCACTGGTTGGTTTTCCGGCTACCGCATCAAGATTTTACAAAAGGCCCGGCACTTCAAAACTGAAATTGCAATGGATGCCTTATGATCTGCAACTAAAGCATGTGTTTAGCATATCGAACAGTTCGCGCAAAACCACGCCTGTAGTACTTACTGCCTTAACATACGATGGCATCACAGGTTATGGAGAAGCTTCCCTGCCGCCCTACCTTGGCGAGTCGCAGGCTTCTGTAATGGAATTTTTAAAGAAGATGGACCTGTCAGCTTTTGCCAACCCTTTTCATACAGAAGAAATCCTGGAGTATACAGATAAGCTGGCAGAAAACAACACAGCCGCGAAAGCCGCAGTAGATATAGCTTTGCACGATCTCACGGGCAAGCTGATGCAACAACCCTGGCATAAGATGTATGGCCTGCACACCGATAAAATACCACACACTACCTACACGATTGGCATAGACACCGACGAGATGATCGGGAAGAAAATAAAAGAAGTAGAAGGGCAATTTAAAATACTGAAAGTAAAACTCGGCAGCAATGATGACAAACGCATTATCAACGCCGTGCGCACAGCAACCAATGTGCCGCTGGCAGTAGATGCCAACCAGGGCTGGAAAGACAAGCATCTGGCGCTTGACATGATCCATTGGCTGAAAGAACAAGGCGTTGTAATGGTAGAGCAGCCTATGAATAAATACAGGCCTGACGATAATGCCTGGATCACGGAAAGAAGTCCCCTGCCGGTGTTTGGCGACGAGTCTGTACAAAGGCTGCGCGACGTGGAAAGAATGAAAGGTGTATTCTCCGGCATCAACATTAAGCTGATGAAGTGTACAGGCATGCGTGAAGCCTGGCAGATGCGCAACTTTGCGCGTACTTTAGGCATGAAAGTAATGATAGGTTGTATGACGGAGACTTCCTGTGCTATCGCCGCGGCTGCGCAACTGGCAGCCGGCATGGACTTCGCCGATCTTGACGGCGCGCTGCTGATACAAAACGATGCATTCTACGGAGCAAAATTTACCGGTGGGAAAATTATTCCAAATGACCTGCCGGGCATCGGGGTAAAGCCTGTGAAGAAACTTTTCTAAAAAACATGCATGAAATAACCATAATGATTACGAATCTATACCAACCGGGAATGATAATAAAGAATTAAGGTTTTGGTTATTCCATGTGGCAAACAGAAAAAATAAAATAATAACACATGAATAGCCATAAGCAAGGTTGCATACCAACCGCGGATGAATAAAGGCTATTCCATGTGACCATTAAAAACAGCCGCAAGCGGCGCACGAAATAAATACACATGAAATAGCCATAAAGATTAGGAATCTACACCAACCGGGAATGATAATAAAGATTAAGGTTTTGGTTATTCCATGTGGCAAACAGAAAAAATTAATTATACACACATGAAATAACCATAAAGATTAAGAATCTATACCAACCGGGAATGATAATAAAGATTAAGGTTTTGGTTATTCCGTGTGGCAAACAGAAAAATTAAATATTAACACATGAAATAGCCATAAAGATTAGGAATCTATACCAACCGTGAATGAGTATGAATCTAAAAAGCTGGTTATTCCATGTGGCAAACAGAAAAAATTAATTATACACACATGAAATATTCATGAGCAATAATATGCACACCAACCGGGGATGAATTTGTAGCTTAGCGTTATTAAATTTCAGAGAAATGCAAGAAGCTCAAGTTCATTTTC
>NZ_JAOTPL010000016.1:0-76445 GCF_025631005.1 Haoranjiania flava | reverse complement strand
AATATGTTTTGGTAAACCATTTTCCTGCGGAACAAGGGAGTTATATTCAGCAGGAAAATCAGCAGTAGATGTCCAATAAGTAGCTTTAAATCTTTTATCGTTGGTTTTATCATAACTGTTATAGAACTTTTCAGTAGGAATTCCATTACTCCAGCCACCGCCTTTTGCCAAACCGATACCGGAAGCATAGTACAATTCCAATGGAGCATAATTGGTATGAAAATCAGATCCTTGACCGAAAGTACCTCTTGTAAAATTGATAGTCCATACAGCTTCTGAATGCGGCTGCTTTTGCTGATTATAAATGTCTGCGTATTCAGGAACCAAAGCATAGTGGCTTCCATATTTCTTCTGAACTATCAATTCATTTAAAATTGCTTTAGCATCCTGTAATTTTTCTTTTTGGTTTAATGGAAAACCTGCCATCGTAAGGTACACTTTTGCCAGCAATGCTGCGATAGATCCGGCAGTGAGCCTACCGGCGTTCTCTGCTCCACTCCATTGATTGGGCAAATTATTTTTTGCAAATAGTAGATCTGCAACGATAGCTGCATACATTTCCTGGGGCTCGGCGCGCTTAATAGTTCGCAGAGGATCTATATTTGAAGAAGCTTCAAGGATCAGGGGTACTCCGTTCCAGATGCGAACGGCATCGAACAGCATCAGCGCTCTTAAAGCTTTTGTCTGAGCTTCTATTTCATTTTTTTTACTCTGCTCTAAATTTACATTCCCTAATGCTTGTAAAAGATAATTGGCATCCTTTAAATGATTAAATGTATACTGCCACATCCAGACAGGGACATCTGCAGTTGCATCAAAAGTAGCATTTAATCTGGCTATTTGGTTATGCATTGCCCATGTACTTTTATCTGTTATTTCTTGTTCATCAGTACCCCATTCAAACCAATGTGGAGCCGCCCATCCGCTGGAATACCTGTCTTGCGGATAACGATAAACCGTATTTAGCCCGCCGTTTAAATCTTCAGGTGTTTTATAAAAGTTTTCCGGTGTCAAAAAACTTTTGGGGTGTTCTTCCAAAAACTTCGAACAACCAACTAAAAGAAAAATCTGTAACAGTATAACGAATTGAAATATCTTTTTCATTTTTTTATATTTTTTAGTTGTGGCTAGATGGATCAATTTAATTGATTCGTTTTCTCGTCTTTAAAATGAAAGTTTTAATCCTAAAATATATGTTGTTGTTATCGGGTAATAGCTTGTTCTGCTATTATTACCAATATCTCCGTCTTCCGGATCCATGCCGGTGAATTTGGTAAATGTAAATGGATTATAAACAGTTCCATACAGTCTTAATGATGATGCTCGTAAACCACTGACTATTTTCTCAGGGAATGTATAGCCAACGGTGATAGTTTTTATTTTTATGAAGCTGGCATCCTCCAAAAATTCACTGGTTTTATCACTTCTTCTGTTGCTTGCGTTGGCAGATGCTCTCGGATACTTATTACTTGGATTATCAGGAGTCCAACGATTCATCATTTCTACCCTATTGTTATCTACACCAGCGCCAGAAAGCAAAATATAATTATTGCCATTGTACACATCTCTGCCTTGCGAGAAAGTTGTAAAAACTGTAAGATCAAAGTTTTTATACAAAAAATCATTAGTCAATGATCCGTAATATCTAGGGTAATATGAACCAGCGAAAACCCTGTCATCAGCATCTATTTTTCCATCTCCGTTTTCATCAACATATCTCACATCTCCAGGTTTGGCTCCGAATTTCTTTGCTTCTTCCACCTCACTTGACTGCCATATACCGTTTGCACGAATCATATATCTCTGTCCGATATTTAAAGGTTTGCCCACCCAATGATCGGTTCCAATTCTTGTTGTAGTATCTCCTAATGATAATAATTCGTTTTTGTTACTTGAAACCAGGAGCTTAGCATTCCATTTAAATACACGATCGATGATACGAGACTGTACACCTAATTCAACACCTGTATTTTTCATGTCGCCTATATTTTTATATACGTTAGGAAAACCGGAAATGGAAGGTATTTCAATCGTTCTCAAAAGACCATTTGTTTTTGTATTGTAATAATCAAAATTAGCTGTTAGCTTGTTGTTAAGCATACTAATATCAAATCCAATATTGAATTGTGCTGTAGACTCCCATCTCAAATCAGAGGAAGGAATATTTCTTACGTAATAACCACCCGCTTCAGCATTATTCCAGTTGTAGGGTGCATAACCTAGTTGTGCAAATGTTTGATATGGACTAATTACATTTGAGTTTCCTGTTAATCCATAACTCGTTCTGAATTTCAGATCATTAATCCATTCCTGGGTTTTAATAAAAGGTTCCTGAGATATTTTCCAGGCAAAAGCGCCACTTGGAAAGAAGCCCCATTTGTTTTCCGCGCCAAACCTTGAAGATCCGTCTGCCCTAAAATTTCCGGTAAATATATATTTATCATGTAATGTATAGATAACTCTTCCCACGTATGACAACATTTGCCATTCTTCAAGGATACTATATGGTTTTCTGGCAGGCGCCTGTCCTGATCCTAAACTATAAGATTCATACGCATCGCTGGCAAAACCAGATGCTGATGCAGTGAATGACTCATAATGATTTTTCTGAGCTGAGAAAGCACCAACCGCATTAATATGATGAATTCCATTGAAAGACTTTATAAAATTTATAGACGATTCACTGATCCAGTTATAGTTTAACGTCGCACTTGCATAAGCGTATCCATCAGATATTCTTCCATTAATTTCATCCTGCCCGCTTATCAATATAGGGTTGTAGAAATTTACTTTGTTGTGATCTAACTCTCCGGATAATTGCGTCTTAATATTCAATCCTTCCATTATCTCATAATTCAATGCTAATGATGAATTCAAATAAGGCTTGAAGTTTTTATTTATTTGTAGCTCTGAAAATGCTACAGGATTGGCACGGGGTGTACCCAAAGCATTCTGGATCATAACATAGTAGACCCCATTGTCATTTTTTACTGGCGACATAGGATTACCTATATTAGCGGGAAACAGTATGGTGGTAGCATCTGATCCTTTTTGCAAAGCAATACTTAAATTATTAAAACTGCTTAGCGTAAATGATTTACCTATTTTCTGGATAGCATTAAATCTTAAATTCCCCCTTTTAAAATAAGAATTGTTTATTATGCCCACATCATTGAAGTATCCTCCTCCAAGAAAAATTTTCGTTTTTTCATTGCCGCTAGATAAAGATATCTGATAACTTTCTGTGGTTGCAGAAGAATTTGTTACCTGTTTCCACCAATCAGTAGATTGGCCGTTGTCTAACATTTTCAACTCGGTGGGTAAAAAAGCATTACCGGGCATTTGTGTACCGTCACTTGCATATGATTCTCTTCTTAGCTCGGCAAATTGTTGTGCACTCATTACTTCAACAGGATTATTAAAGCTTTTCACACCTTTGTAGACGTCAATATCCAAAACCGTTCTGCCTTCTTTACCACTCTTAGTGGTTATCAAAACCACGCCATTCGCGGCACGTGCGCCATAAATAGCTGTTGATGAAGCATCTTTTAAAATAGTTATAGACTCTATATCTGATGGGTTAATAAGATTTACATTTCTGTTAGGAACAGGAAAACCGTCTACTACGTACAATGGTGTACCGCTGCCTTCTGTCATAGAGTTATTTCCCCGGATGTTCAACAAAGGGCTTCCACCAGGATTTCTGTCAGATTCCAAAGTATAAACGCCCGTTGCATTCCCCTGCAATGCCTGTGCAATGTTTGCTGCCGGGAGTTTCTCAATATCCCGCGCCGATACTACAGACACTGCGCCTGTGAGATCACTTTTCCTGACGGTGCCATACCCAATAACAACCACTTCACTCAAAGCATCTTCTCCAGGAATAAGATTGATTGTAAAATTGTTTTGATCACCAACCAAAACTTCACGTTTTGCAAAGCCTATGTATGAAAACTCAAGAACAGATTCCTTTCCTGATATCTGTATCGTAAAGTTGCCCGATACATTTGTTGTAGTTATTGCCTCAGAATTTTTGACCTTGACGGTAACACCTGAAAGAGGGTTACCATTATCATCATAAACAATGCCAGTGACATTACGTGCTGTTTGCGCAATACTATTTATGACGATGAAAATAAAAAACATGGATAATAAGAAGCTTATAGATTTACTTTTCATAAGAAGTGAATTTTATAAGAGATTAGGATATTTTTGTAGAACAAATGCAAAGTATTTTACAACTTATAAGAAATAGCAGGTTTTTATAAATCAAATTTCACAAATGCTTATCAGAAAAGAATGTTTATTATTACTATAATAATGGATTATCTTACTGTTTACAGCAATAAAAAAGACCTTGTTTGTAACAAGATCTTTCAATATTTTTAGCATTAGAGGTCAATGTCGTGTCATTACATTTTCGAGCTCTTCCAGCGTTTTGCCTTTGGTTTCCTTTACACGCAATTTTACGAAAATAAAACCAAGTAAACATATGCCGGCATAGATATAAAACGGCGTATAAGTACCGGTCTTTTCAACCAGGATAGGGAATGTAAAAACCAGTACGGCATAAGCCATCCACAAAGCAACAACAGCAATTGATGTGGCCTTACCCCTGACCTTATTTGGAAAAATCTCAGAAATTACCACCCAGGTTACGGGCGCTAAGGTCATAGCATAGATAGCAATAGCGGCAAGCAATGGCCAGACTGCCACTGATAAACCTTGTTGTAATAATATCGCGCTGATAATATAAGAAACACAAAGTCCTAAAGCGCCGAATAACATTAACGGTTTCCTGCCTAACTTATCAACCTGCCACATAGCTATTAAAGTAAAAATAAGATTAACCGCATTGATAATCACCAATTGTTTTAGCTGAGCACCTAAACTAAAGCCGATACTTTCAAAAATTTTTGCCCCGTAATTGAAGATAGCATTTGCTCCGCTCCACTGCTGAAATACAGCCAATCCCATTCCTATAATAATGGCAGGCAATGCAGCCCTACTGAACACCTCTTTAAAACTTACTTTTTTTGTATCCTCTCCCTGCAAAGTATCTTGAATAGAGCTTACCGACTTTACTGCATACAGCTCTCCGCCTATCTTATGTAAAATTATTGCTGCATCCTTTTCTCTTTTTTTCGTCACTAACCACCTCGGACTTTCCGGAAGCCATATCACACCTATCAAAAAAAGAAACGAAGGCACTGCGCCGAGACCCACCATCCAACGCCAGGCATCATCGCCCGCATCTCTTAATGCATAGTTTACCAGGCTGGTAATGAATATACCAATTGTCACCGTCAATTGATTAATAGACACCATCTGGCCACGCATAGATGCAGGCGAAATTTCTGCGATATACATGGGCGAAAGCACAGACGCCATTCCTACACCTACACCTGCCACAAATCGTGCAAAAATAAACACATCCCTTCCTGTAGAAAAACCCATCGCCAGGGAAGAAACTAAAAATATAAAAGCTGCAGCCATCAATGCTTTCTTTCTGCCTACTTTGTCTGAAAAGGCACCGGCAAATAAACATCCTGCTATACAACCCAATGCCAGCGAAGCCGTGAGAAAACCTTCCCAATATTCATTCAATGCAAACTGATCTGCCAGAAACGGCAATGCACCAGCTATAACAGCAAAATCAAAGCCGAATAAATAGCCGCCAAGCGCTGAGATAAAAGCCATTCTTATGATGTAAGATTTATTATAAGCATACATATAGTTGTGTTTTATAGGTCATTATTGAAAACTTCTTTCATAAAAGGTATCATGCGTATGTAGGAGGCGGCTCCCTGGTGATTGATGTCGGCTTCAACCACTTTCCTAAGTTCTTCTTTTGCCCTGTCATATGCTCCTAAACCCAGATATCCAAGACCGATGAGATATCGCGCATGGTTTTTATTCCGCTTATCCAAATCAAGATCAAACACAAGCAAATCGGGTAAAGAAACAGCAAAATAGTCAATCTTCACTTCGTCATTGTAATGTTCGCGGCCAAAATTTATAAACTTTTCATAAATGGCTTTTGCCTTTTCCGGCGCATTTAATTTGTACCAGGCCAGTCCCTGGTAGAATATCTTGTCCGGCTGCGGATCATTGTAATAAATTGCCTGCACAGGCTCGCTGATACCGGCAGTAACTTTCAGAAAATAATTCCGGGCTTCTTCTGTCGCTCCCAAACCTTCTAATGCCAATGCCTTCAGAAAGTATACATCGTTTTCCTGCGCGTTATACAATTTGCCCTCGCCCAGGTTTTCAGGGTATTTTTCAAGAGAGGATAGAAGTTGCAAAGCCTTGTGATGGTCATTAGCCAGTATAGCTTTTTTTGCCAGTTCTGTGTAACTCAGAATAAACTGTCCCAGCACTTTCCCTTCGCCGCCTTCCCAAGGATGAAATTTTCTTTGTGCAAGTAATGCTTTAGACTTTTCGAAATTTTCAAGATTATTATACAAAGTTATTCTTTCCAGATATAGGTCGTCCCTGCTTTCAGTAAGCGCCAGGTGCTTTTCAAGTAAGGTAAGCCTTTGCTGATATGGCTTGCCCAGCATTTTATACAACTGGTCTAATTCCATCAAAACACGGGCATCTGTTTCATCCAATAAAAATGCTTTTTCCAAATACTCCAGAGATTTTTCCTGGTCATGTTTTTTATTAAAATATGCCAGGGATAAGTTCCTGAAAGGTGTAGCAAAAGTATTGTCTAATGCTATGGCCTTTTCCCAACAGACTATTGCCTCATCATATTGTCTTTTATCATACCAAAGATTACCAAGATAATAATATGCTTTAGCATTATGAGCGCTGCGCTTTATGGCTGACGTAAGAATATTTATTTCTTCCAGTTTATTGGGAAATACATAAGCAGCAGATAATTTTGATGCTATGTCAAAAAATTCTTTTGCTTTCACTTCGTCGTAATAACCGGTAAAGTATCCCAGGTAGTAATAACACAATGGAGAAACATTTTCATTGTGCTGTATGTATGTATTGATAACAGTTGCAGCCTCTTCATACAAGCCGGCATCAGCATAATCGAGCGATAGTTCCAGGTAATTATTCAGCGCATTGCGCATTAATTCTATAAATTTTTTCAGCACGGCATCATCTTTCTCCAGCAGGTATTTTTCATACCAGCAACCGAAATTAAATATATCGAGTTGTAAAGATTCATCTACCAGATGGTTTGCCTTATCCGGATTGCCTGATTTACGTAAGAGAATAGCCTTTAAATGCCTTGTCGCAATGCTATGATAATTTCTTACTAAAGATTTTTCTGCCAGGTAAAGCGCCAGCTTATAATCTTCCTGCCTGGTCTTTATTTTGGCAAGCTGCAAAAAACCTGCGTGTTGCCATGCATCATTCCACACAGCTTTATAAAACGCGTCATAAGCCGCGTCTTCCTTGCCCTGTAGCTTCAGGCACACTCCTAAATTGTAGTATGGTTCGCCATCAAAAGGGTTGGGGTTTCTTTTAGTCAAAGTTTTTATTGCTGTTCTGAAATAATGTTCAGCCTGCCCAAACCTGCCCCTGCGCAGCAAGAGCAAACCCATAGCATTGTTGCACTGTACATTTGCGGGCTCTCGTAGTAATCCTTCCTGGTAATAATCTATAGGATTGAATGTGGCGTGCCTGTACTGCTCCAAGTGAAGCCCGTTGAGATACAATTCCTCTACAGATGCAATATCCTTCGGGGAAAGGGCAGCCGTTGCCGCCGGCGGAACTTCTTTTTCTTCTTTCGCCTCCTGTTGAAACTCCACTAATATTTTTCCATTATGTTCAACAATAAATTTCCATTCCGTTAAGTCAGCGCAAGGTATATTTGCTGTATACTGTTGACTAAATATCTCTGTAGGAGAAATGGTCGCGATAAATTCTTTGACCAATTCGCCTTTGTGATAAAGGCTGACTTTGCAATCTGTATAAACTGCAGTAGCGTAAACATTTACCAGTAAGCCATTGTTGTTTTGAACGATGTTGATCAGTGCTTCTTTCGTAGCATTCTTTACGCCGCCGGTTTTTGCAAACGGCATAAAGTATTGTTCAAAAGTTTTTTCTTCATTCGGCATCAACCATGTAAAATCCGGTTGGTTGTCTGTATACACACCTGTCATAAGTTCAATGTACGGGCCGTCTTCGTCTGTAAGATGCCTGTCCCAGGTAAAGCCAAAATCTCCGTTGCCCCATGTCCACTGTTTTTTGCCGGGAGAAAAATGATGATCGGCAACATGCAACATGCCTGCTTCTATATCATGCTCGTAACAACCAATAAAATCGTACGCAGATTCAATAGCCATGTAGGAAGTGGGCACAGGAATGGTATCGTACCTTGAAATATCTGTGCCAGGTGCATAATCAACTTTATAATATACACCTTTGGCTATCGGGAAAGAAGATACATCGCGTTTGCCATGATCAAACACTGCATACACATCAGGCGGAAAGATAGACTGGTAATGAGCGCTTACCTTCACTGCAGGATTCGCCCACCAGAGGAAAGTCTGCGGCATTTGGGTGCGGTTAAATAATTTACCTTTTATCTCGAGGTATGCTTTATCCGGGTACAATGTAAAGCCTGCTGTTCCTTTTGTCCTGAACATTACTTCTATCTCGTTCACCCAGACAGTAGCGCTGCCGTCCTCATGCTCTTCTATTGCAAAATCCACGGGCTGGAACGTGCTTGGCCTGTGGTGTTGCGGCCAGTTGAATTCTATGCCTCCTGATATCCACGGCCCTGTAAGCCCTACCAATGCAGGTTTTATCACCTGGTTGTAGTATACAAAATCGCGCTTTTGAATTTTATCATACGCACGCTGCACTCTTCCTCCCAACTCCGGAAGTATCATGATTTTCAAATAGTTGTTTTCTAAAAAAACCGCATTGTATTCTTTATCTTTTTTCTCATCGGAAATAGATTCCACAACCGCGTGCGGGTATACAACGCCGCTACTACCCTGGTAAACCCTTTTTTCAAGGAATAATGGATTTTTTTCCGGTGCACCTGTTTCGTAAGTAGGTATTACTATCTTCTCGCACCAAACATGAACTTTCATCAGTATATTAATTTTTTATCTTAATCAAGTGAATATTTGATATGTATTTGTAACACATCTCAAAGTTCTTGAATCCTGAAACTGAAACAATAGCCTTTTTTTGTGGAATGATGGATTAAATTACTATGCATATTAATTCGTAGGATATAACTTAAACAGAATTGCATCTTCAGCGTTTATCTTGAACGAAAATGTTGTGTCATCTTTATCCCACACAGCTATTGTATTATTAGTTATAAAGTCTTTTATTATGTAGTTATTATGCTTAAGCCCTATCCTGTTTCTGTTAAAGGAACTTTTATAAGTATTCTTTACAGAAAAATTAAATGCAGAAATCAACAAGGTATCCTGAGGTAAATAAAAACTTAATTGCTGATCCTCATCCAATCCATCTGCTGTTTTTAAAGGTAGAAAAGCTTTGGGCGTGCTAAAAAATCTGCAAATACTCTCATTATCTAAATATTTTTTTGCTCTTCTCCTTGCCTCGCTATTTCTGAAATCAGTGCCGTCTCCGAATATACTTCCTAAAGTTATCATAGAGTATAACCTTATTTTTATATCCTTCTCAGAAATATCTGCATTACGCTGAAAATTCTTCATTACTATTACATCCATATTTGTAAAAGGCAAAAGCGTGCCATGTACCCATCCTAGATGTGAAGATGTGATCATAGAGGAAGCTGTACTACCATAATTCGGGAACTTCTTTTTATCATCTCTTAAGTGCGAATAAATATCGGTTGATAAAAACCTTGCATGTGCGTACTGATGAGGAAACATAGGAGATATAGCTTGAGTAATGAATATATCCTTACCTAAAACGGAGTCTATTAGTTGTTTTAGCATTTTCATGCCGTAATTGTAGCCTTCGAGACCAGAACGGATATTTTTCTTATATCTTACAGTCGATTCCATGGCACCAGCTGAAAGAAAATCTATTTTTAAAAATTTAGCATTTATAGCTTTTGCGTTTTGAAGTTCAGCAATGATTCTCTCCCGTGTAGCTGGATGTGTAGGATCTAATGGAAAAGCCCCAAAATCACCGTCTTTGTAGATAATAGTTTTGCCTGAATTATCTTTTAATGTCACATTCCTTATGTACTCATTTGTATGTTGCAGCTTAGCCGTGTCTATAGAATTTTTCCATGTCCAAACAGCAAAAGGAATAAAATAAAAGCCCATTTCCTGATTGCGTTTTTCGCCATATTTTCCTATGGACGCTAACACTTCTGTTGTGTAAATAGATTGATCATAAGAGTCGATGCTTATAACAGGTTTAGCATATCTATTAAAATTATTCATCGAAGAAATAAAATCAGACACTTCCGAGATTCCGCCGGGCATCATTATCCCTTTATGCCCCAAAACATTTTCTATGCCAAAACTATTCCAGTAAAAAGGTGCGTAACCATTCCATGACAAGGATCCTGAAATTTTTGCATTTAATTGTCCATAGAGATGATAAGCATTATGTATGTAAGCATCGTAACAAATAAAAACTAAAGGAGAAGATATTTGTTCCCCTTTCATAGTACCATGTGGCACCACATCATGCGTTCCGTCGTAACCGCCGAATTCTTTTGGAAGTGTCGGATTATCTTCTGTGGAAGCGCCTCCATATACAATAAGATCATCTATATTTCCTGTGTCTTTTGATGTTTTGTATTTTATACCTGTCTTCCAAAAATTATGAGATAAATTGCCAAGGACGATCCCATTCATTTTCTCATAGTCATACAGAGAAGTAAATTCATAACCTTCCCCTTGCACATGCTTATCATTCCAGTCTACAGTAAGATATTTTACCCAATTATCATTATCATAGGCCGCATCCAATAGTCTTGGTTTGGCACCATTGACAAATACGGAATTGCTTTTACCAGCAAGTGTTGCAAACGGACTGATGTAGTTGCTTTCCAATAATGTGGATTTATTTATTGCCTCAGCCGCAACACTGCATAAAATATATGGTTGATCTTTATAAATAGTAATGTATTGTACAAGCCTAAACGGTTTGGATCTGTCTTCATGAATGAAATTTATAGTTACTGCGTGCTCAATACCATCTTTATTTTTTTCTATGGTATAGGTATGTTGTGCAAACTCGTTAGAAGCATGCTTACCCAGTTTAACATCATGAAATACAGACACTATATTATTAAAATAACTGCCGTTAGAAAATATATAATCTATTGATCCAGACACGAGATTCAATTCAAAATTATAATGATCTGAACGTATTAATAAGCTTGTATCTGTTTGCTTTACAGACTGCGATAATGCAGTGGAATATATAAGCACCAACACTAAAAGCAATTTTACTAATCTCTGAATATTGCATGACATATTTTAATAGCCCGGGTTTTGATCTTCTAATTTCAATGTGCGGTTATTCTGAAATTCCTGAAAAGGAATTGGATACAACAAGTGCTTCGGCGAAGTAATATTTACAGCAGCTGCATTGTATTGTTTTGTGCCCTCTATCAATAGGCCCCACCTTTTGAGGTCGAACCACCGCCAACCTTCAAACATAAACTCTTTCATTCTTTCTGTAACAAGGCTATCTCTTAATTCTAATTGGGTCGGTGCTCGTCCAAGGCTAATTTCTATATATGGAACTTTAGCGCGGTCACGGATGCGGTTAAAGTATGTAAGTGCCTGCGCTGTTTGATTCATCTCGTTTAACGCTTCTGAATACATAAGAATTGCATCTGCCAACCTAAGTACATATATATTTCTTGATGATTGGCCTGCTTCTTGTTTGTCTTGTTGCTCAAACTTTTTTATATGTGGGTCACCAACATCCTGCCACCACCAGTTTAATCCGGGATTTCCATCTGCATCATAATATATATGCCTTAAAGTAGCATTTTTCCTGATAGTATCTAATGAAGAGTAAATATTTACTGCATATTTTGTTGGCAGGGCAACATGTCCCCCACCCCCGGGTCTATTACTTGCCATATTCCAGCTACCCAGAACATTTGTTAAGCCTTGTGTAAAACCGGTTTCGGTTGAGAATTGTACCTCAAACAAAGACTCTTTGTTGTTTTCATTTGCCTCTTTAAATAAATCTGCAAAATCCGGCATTAAACCAGTTTCACTGTCAGTAATTAGAGACCTTAACGTAGACTCGGCGCTAATGTAATCTTTTAAAGTTAGAAATACCTTTCCGAGTAAAGCCTGCGCTGCCTGCTTATTCGCGTGTCCGGGTAAAGCAGAACTTTTACTGGGTAAACTTTGAATAGCTTCTATAAGATCCGATTTAATCAATGTATACACTTCTGTTTCGGGAGTTCTGGGATATCCATCTTTATCATACTTAGCATTAGGCGTTTCCGTTGGCATAGGTATCGCGCCAAACAATTGAACAAGATTAAAATATACCAGAGCCCGTATAAACTTTGCTTCGCCCAATAACTTCTTTCTTACATCTTCATTCATAGCAGCAGACGGCAAATATTTAATTGCCGTATTTGCATTTCCAATTGTTGTATAGCTACCCTGCCAGTAATATTGTATAACTTGGTTTTGTGCGCTTAGCTGCGCATTATCATAACTATTCAATGCTGACAACTGCAACCAATAGCCTCCCCATGTAGGTACAAAATAAGATACTCTGCCTTCATCAGTTCCAATCGTTCCGATCAAAGCAAGCTCGCCACTTTTTAAAGAAGAATATTGCTTATAAATGCCTGTAATACCACCTATGCTGCCTGCTTCATCACTATAAACCTGCTCAGGAGACAAGTAAGACTCGGGAATATAATTTAATTGCTTACTACAAGATATAGTAAATGATAATATTATACAGGAAAGTAAACAGGATTTTAATATATGGTTTTTCATAATAATTTTGTTTTATGTTTTAAAAACCTACTCTTACGCCTAAAGATGTAGTCCTATATCGCGGATATAACTCATAACTGCTTCCGGACCATGTACCAGTACTAATCTGCGAAATTTCTGGATCCACACCTTTGTACTTGGTAAATAAGAAAGGCTCAAGAAACTGCATATATACGTTCATCGACCTCAATTTAATTTTTTCTGTAATTTTTGCAGGCAAATCATAACCAAGTGTAATATTGCGGATTCTTATATAGTCGCCCTGCTGAACGGCAAAGCTAGATGTTCCTGTAGGCGAGGTTTTAGTTGCATTTCCGAAGGCATTTGGCCTGGGTATATTAGTGCTGGTATTTTCTTCTACAATTATATTTCCATTTATATCCTTAACTTCTTTTGTCCAAAAATTAAGACCCTCCTTTATGGCTAATCTGCGTCCATCTGAATATAAGTAATCCTGATAAGCTTTGTTGAAAATACTATGGCCAAACATATAATTTGCAAATATTGTGAGACTTAATCCTTTGTAGTTCATATAGTTCCATATACCACCCCAGCCTTTAGGAGTAGTTCTTCCTACAATTGTCATATCATATGCATTAATCTTGCCGTCGTTGTTTATGTCCTTTATTTTTACACTACCAGGTTTAACTCCCAAAGCTCTCATAATCACAGAATCTGCTGTACCCGCCTGATAAATGCCATCGTACACATAATCTATCAATAGACTATTAGGCGCTTCACCTACTTTTAAATCCGGACGTAAAGAATCTATACCAGGCAAAAGTTCTGTGATTTGAGATTTGAAAACTGAATAATTAAATTCTGTTTGCCAATTGAAATTATTGTTTTTAAACAAATGGATTTTCAATTGAAGATCTACTCCTTTTGTATTCATTCTGGCAATGTTGATAGTTTGATTAACATAGGCGCTAGACATAGGAAGTGGAAGATCAAGCAACAGATCTTTAATATTTTTATTATAATAATCAGCTATAAAAGATATTCTATTATTCAAAAAGGCCAGATCTACACCTACATTAAATTGATGTTGTTGCTCCCAGCGCAAATCCTTATTAGCCAGGTATGATGTGTTTATTTGATATCCTTTTACTACTGTCTTGCCATCGAACGGATAACCGGAGGACGACATTGCTGAATATATGGCGTTATAAGTCCTATTATAATTTCCTATGACACCGTAACTAACCCTGAATTTTATGTCTGTAATAGTTGCATCTAATTTTAAACCGTTCATAAACGGCTCATCAATCAGCCTCCAAGCCGCACTCACTGATGGGAAAACCCCATATCTGTTGTTTTCACCAAAATATGATGACCCATCTCTTCTTATACTGGCATTGAAAATATACCTATCTTTAAATTTATAAATTACACGTGCTAACTGTGATGTTAGAGCCCAGTTATGAAAGCTACTCCCTATGGTTTTTTTCGTTGCCAAACTCATATCTTTATAGGAAGTTTTATCAGAGGGGAAGCCCGTTCCGATCATGTAATTAAACTCTTGCCTTCTTTTTTCAAAAGTGAATCCTGCCAACGCATTTAGAGAGTGATCGATTCCAAGGCTGTACAAATAGTTGAGCGTGTTCTCAAAAGTATAATCTCGATAACTAAAATTTTGTAAAGATCCGTAACCACCTAATGTATAACTTCCGTTAATATTTATATTTCGGGGAGCATAAAAATAATTTTTACTATTATAAATGTCCGCACTAAAAGATGTCCTGTAGAGGAGATCTTTGACAATCCTGTATTCGAGAGCCAAATTACCTAGTACCCTATCATCATTTTTATATGTAGGAGATTTAGTTAAAACTTCCGGATTATTAATTATAAATAAAGTACCCTTCGTAGGATCTTTATAAATGGTACTTTCGCCAGTCGAGTCGCTATATGGCATCAGTGGGCTTATCGTCAAAGCATTATAGTAAATCTGCTGATCCAGCAACCTATTGTCTACATAGGAAATATTGGTATTTAAAATAGCTTTTAATCTTTCACTTATCTGTGTTTCACCACTTGCATTAAGTGAATATCTGGTGAGATTGGAATTTTTTATAATTCCATCTTGATTGTAATAATTACCACTTATATAAAGCTTGCTCTTTTCATTGCCGCTTGCAACACTTATTGTGTGGTTATGAATAGGAGCGTTTTGTAATATTTGCGAAACCCAGTCATAACTTTTTCCTTCTCGTATACTCTGTAGTTCCAAAGCATTAAATAACTGGTTATCAAACCTTTTGGTAGCCGTTGTGTCATTGAGCATTAAAATTTCGCCGCTTTCATCATAATATGCAAGCCTTCTCAACATTTCGTATTCTTTACCATTGATAAAGTCAAATGTTTTGACAGGTTTCTGTATACCAAAATACCCTGAATAATTAATTGATGCTATTCCTCTTGCGCCTTTTTTTGTTGTAATAATGATTACACCTTCGGCGGCGCGAGATCCGTAAATAGCTGCTGCCGAAGCATCTTTTAATACATCAATTGATTCTACATCTTCAGGATTTATTTCGCGTATATCACCAGTAGTAATCACGCCATCTATAACGTACAAAGGTCCATTAGAAACATTTATTGAGTTTATACCGCGTATTCTTGCCATCGAACCAGCACCTGGCTGGTTACCCGAACTTGTAATCTGCAAACCCGGTATCCTTGATTGCAATGCCATATTGATATTACCAACAGGCATTTCTTTTAATTGCTCACCACTAATGCTGCTAATTGCACTGGTAACATCTTTTCTCTGTTGCCTGCCATACCCGATTACTACAACTTCAGTACCTGCAATGTAATTCGGACTCATAATCACTGTCATAGAAGAAGCTGCTTGCAAACGTACAGAGTCAAAACCTATACTTTTAAAAATAAGATAGTCTCCATTCTTAGCTATTAAATTAAAAGAGCCATCATTCCACGATAAGGAGCCTCGTGTTGTGCCTTCAATCATTATAGAAACCTGACTTAAAGGCTTTTGATCTTCAGAGCTTATTATCTTTCCTGCAACGTTTATATCCTGTGCCAGAGCATAAATGCTTGAAAGAAAGATAAAAAATGAAACGATGTGAACGTAGCATATGAATCTTGATATTTTTTTCATTTTAAAATTTTTACTGATTGATCTCTTAATGCTTTTGTAAAATTGAGTTAATTACCACTGCAAAAGAATGTTCGTTTTTACTATAATAATGGATAATTTTACTACATAAACACATCTACAACAACTTTGAAAAATTGTTTTGTAATTTTAAATTGATGAAAAAAAATACTATAAAAAAAGTACGAGAAGGGTTTCAGGGACAGAGGCAAATTTCCGTACCGCCTTACATTGTAAAAAATTTTTTATCGAAAGATCCCATAACAAGGCAATTGTTCATCACGCATATCGGCTATTATCCCAAAGCTAAATTTCATCATGTAGAGAGGCCGGCAGGCAGCAACCAGAATATTTTAATTTATTGTGCAGAGGGAAGCGGGTGGACGCAAATGGACGATGTGCTTACCGACATCTCAGCTTCTCAATTCATCATTATTCCGGCTAAAAAGCCACACAGCTACGGCGCATCAGAAGATAATCCCTGGAGCATTTATTGGTTTCATTTCCAAGGTGAAATCAGCGAAGCAATTATGCAATTGATTTTAAACTACTTTAAATACAGAAATGTAAACATTACATTCAACGAGAGCAGGATGCAGCTTTTCGAAAATATTTACGATAATCTTTCCTTGGGCTATTCAAATGAAAACCTGCAATACACCAATATGGTATTTTATCACTTTTTATCTTCACTGATTTTCGAAAACAAATTTAAAAACATTAATAAAGGTGACAGAGACATAATAAAAAATACCATTGAGTATATGGCAGAAAATGTAATGCAACCTATGAGCTTAGATGACTTTGCTAATTATGCCAATTTATCAGTATCAAGATTTTCAACATTATTTAAAATAAAAACCGGTTACTCTCCGGTCGATTATTTCAACCATCTTAAAATACAGAAAGCCTGCCAATACTTGTTGTTTACAGACTATAACATTAAGGAAATAGGCTATAAACTGGGTATTAGCGATCCTTATTATTTCTCAAGGATGTTTACAAAAACAATGTCGTTATCGCCTAAGAAATACAGACAGAGTAAAATAAAATAGCTTTATAAGCACATTAGCCCTTCCTGCTTACAAGACCATATAATGCAATGTAAGCGAAACATAACATAGGAATAATAAAACCTATGTTCATGTTGTGCGCGCCAATCATACCCATGAGGGCAGGACAAACAGCGCCTCCCGCAACGGTCATTACCATTACCGACGATGCTGACTTGGTGCGGTCTCCAAGGCCTTGAATACCCAATGCAAAAATGGATGGGAACATAATGGACATAAATAAATATGAAGCGATCAATGCGAGAATGCCCAGGTTGTCATGGCGTGTAGCTACTACTATCATCAAAACAGTATTGATGACTGCGAATGTTGCAAGCAACCCTCCAGGGCTGAATTTTTTCATTAAAGAACTACCGGAAAATCTGCCTAAGGCAAATAATCCCATGCCGCCTAAGCCTAATAACACGCCTGCCTGCAACTCCGAAATAGCAAGGCCGGCTTCCACTGTATAATTCACAAAAAAACTACCTATACCTGTTTGTGCAGCAACATACAGAAACTGCGCTATTACTGCCATTATAAAATTTGTATTGCTGATAAGTTTTCCGGAAATACCACCTTGCTCAACCGCCTGGTCTGTACGTTTATCTTCATGCACTTCAGGAAGCCTTACAAAGAAAAACATAACCGTAACCAGCACTACCACTATTCCCAATCCTACATAAGGCGTGATCAATGCAGAATTGCTTACTTCCTGTACATTGCTTACAGCCGCAGTTGGCTGTTGGCCAATGCCGGTAAATAAAGTTTTAAGTGTAGAAGCAAATGAGCGGAATACGTTTTCAGTATTTTCATTCTTAAAGATCAGCAGGCTGCCCAACAGCGGCCCGAGTATCCACCCGATGGCATTGAAGGTTTGTGCAAGATTAATGCGGCTCGCAGCAAATTTGGGATCGCCCAATACTGTAGTGTACGGATTGGCGCAGTTTCTAAAAAAGTAAGCCCCGAAAAAATAATGAGCAGGCCAAATAAAAATGCCCAGAACTGATTAATGCTCACAGCAGGTACAAACCACAAACAACCTGTGGCAAACAGCAATAACCCAAGCAGCACACCTTTCTTGTAACCATATTTTTTAGCGACAATACCCGCAGGCAATGCCATTAAAAAATAAGCTCCGTAAGCAGACGCTTGTACAAGGCCCGACTGCGCCTTTGTAAGATCAAGGGCATCCTGGAAATGTTTGTTTAAAATATCCAGCAGGGAATGCGCAAAACCCCATAGCAGGAACAAGCAGGTAATGAGTATAAAAGGCAGCTGATAATTCTTGCCGTCGGAGGTTGTAAAAATAGACTTGGTTGTAGATTGCATAATGTTATCTCAATCACGTGTAAGATGAGGTTACTGTTCAGGATTTGTTCTGACGGGAATATTTTTATTATCCCACAAGTGTTTATTGCCAGGAAAATATTTTTGCACTTTGAAAGATCGGCCAACCATTTTAGATGCTGTGTTGCTGTCTGAAATTTCTTTTGTTGCCATCGCCTGCACTAAAATATTGCCTATGGCAGTAGCTTCTACCGGGCCTGCAACAACAGCAAGGCCGGTAGCATCGGCAGTGAACCGGTTCAGCAATTTATTCTGAGCGCCGCCGCCTACAATGTGAAGTGCCGCAATGTCTTTGCCGCTGCATTGTGTAAGCAAATGCAATGTATCCCTGTATTTCAGTGCAAGAGATTCTAAGATCATTCTTACATGACCACCCTGGCTTTGAGGCACAGGTTGATGTGTATCGGTGCAATATTGCTGAATTGCGCCACACATACTTTCGGGGTTTAAAAACATTTTATCATCCGTATCTATAAAAGCTGTAAAAGGCGTAGCTGCGGCAGCTTGCTGCAACAAGGCCTTGATGCCGGTTTCAGCCCCGTCTCTTCGCCATTCTTCTATGGCGCATTGCAGCATCCACATACCGGTAATGTTTTTCAGCAAAAGTATTGTATCTGCAATACCTCCTTCATTAGTGAGCTCAGACTCCATAGCGCTTCTGGTGAGAACAGGTGCATCAAGATGCACGCCCATCAAAGACCAGGTACCTGAACTCAGGTAAGCTGTTCTGTTGCCCGAACCGTATGTAACGGCTGCTGCGGAAGCCGTATCGTGAGAGCCTACTGCATACACATCTATAGGATAGCAATCCAGTTCCTTACAAAGTACGTCTGACAGCCGTCCGATTTTTGCTCCGGGGAACACCATCTCGCACATGATTGCTGCAGGCACTCCCAAAGCGCTGAATATTTCATGGTCCCAGCTTTTTGTCTGTGCATTCAGCAGCGATGAAGTGGACGCAATGGTATATTCATTTTTCTTTACACCTGTGAGAAAATAGTTGAAAAGATCAGGCATGAATAAAAGATGTGCAGCTTCATTCAGATGCGCATCATTATTAAGCTTCATGCTGAGCAGTTGAAAAGCAGTATTGATCTCCATGATCTGTGTACCGGTGCGGGCATATAGATCTGCTTTATCTATTCTTTTAAAAGCTTCGTCAAGTATGCCTGCCGTACGCTTATCCCTGTAGCAAACGGGGTCTGCGAGCAGCTTTCCATCCCGGCCTATCAGGCCGAAATCCACGCCCCAGGTATCAACTCCGAGAGCTACGATGTCGCTATACTTTTGTGTAGCTTTTTTTATACCTTTTTTTAATTCTTTAAAGAGATAAGTAAAATCCCAACGTAAAGTATTTCCAGAGGTGTATTGTTTATTGGCAAATCGATGGATATCTTCTAACTGCAAAGAACCATTCTCTATATGCCCGATGATCACACGCCCGCTGCCGGCCCCAAAATCTGCTGCCAAATAACGCATAACATAAGATTAATAAACTAAGACATGGTTTTCTTTTCTTTGCCTTTTACGTAGTAATCCAGGTCGTCCACCGCATCCTGGTTAAGCACTTCATAGTCGCCTTTGCTTTGTACGATGATGCGGCAGGCAAATTCAAAAAAAGTTGCTTTTTGAAATGCATCGTCCAGGTCCTTGCCTTTAACAACAATGCCATGATTCAGCAACAGGGCTACGTCATTATCTTTGAGCGCCTCCATTACTTTTTTAGCCAGTTCAGGCGAGCCCGGGCGTGTGTATGCAATCTCTTTGATGCCTACGCAATAACAGGGCACTTCCGCTATCACGTTATAATTCTGCGGCCTGTTTTTCATAGCCGCGATGGTGGTGGCATATAACGGTGAGCAATGGAGCACCACGTTCACATCCGGGTTTTCGCGCAGCACGCCCAGGTGAAATCCGCTTTCCATAGAAGAGCGGATCTCATTTAAAGGCTGGCCTGTTTTAATATCTGCAATGCATATTTGCTCTTTCCTGAGTTTCGGCAGCCAGGAACCGGTGCCAGATACAATCGCCACGTCTTCACTGATGCGCATGGATAAGTTTCCCGAACTGCAAAGCGTTAAGCCGCTACTGCCTACTGCATGCGCTGTTGCCAAAAATTTCTGATAAATCTCTTCGCTAATTTCAATCATAAAATATTATTTATATAAAGGTCCGTAATTTTTACAGGCTCTGTAATCAGCACCTTCGTCGTCCATACCAAAAGCATTCCATGCACTCGGCCTGAAAATATCTTCTTCCCCAACGTTGTGCATACAAACAGGGATACGCAACATGGAAGCCAGCGTAATAAGATCTGCGCCTATGTGGCCATAACTGAAAGAACAGTGATTAGCTCCCCACTTATTCATTACCGAATAAACGTTTTTAAAAGGTGTGGCATCTGTAAGCCTTGGCACAAACCAGGTTGTAGGCCAGGTTTTATCTGTTCTTTCATTCAGTACTTTATGCACATCTTCCGGAAGGTCTATGGTCCAGCCTTCGGCAAGTTGCAATACGGGTCCCAGGCCTTTTGCCAGGTTTACACGCAATATGGTTACCGGCATGCTGCCTTTGGTTAAGAAGTTGGAGGAATATCCCCCTCCTCTGAAATACTCGCGTATAGCCGGATACCAGGTTGTAGCTTCCAGGCAGGCGTGCATCTCTGCATCAGCTATCTCCCAGAAAGGTTTCATAACAGGCTGCCCGTCCCTGGACTGATAGCCGCTGCCATCAAGGCTTGCGGCGCCTGAGTTAAGCAGGTGTATAACGCCATCGGCAGCTACGCCTTCTAATTTTTTACCTGTAACACGCTCTACAGCTTTGGGGCTCCAGTAAGTTCTTACATCTGCAAAAACCTGCGGCGTATGTGTAAGTAAATGTCCGAAAAGCATGGCCACAGCATTCAGGGAATCGTTTTCCGTGGCCAGGATGTATGCCTTGCGAATGCCGTTCCAGTCAAAAGATGAATTGAGTATCGCTTCGGAAAAATCTCCGTTGGGCATAAAATCTGTCCACTGCCGTTGCCCCTGGAAGCCCGCTGCTATTGCGTTGTGGCCGAGCGCTTCCTCTTTGTAGCCGAGCGTTCTTAATCTTGGGTTGCCCACCATCAGGTCGCGCATGATGATGGTCATCTTCACTACAGTTTCCCAATCCTTATCTTTTTCTTCCCTGCTCTTACTATTTCCTACGTTGTTGAAATCGTTGCCTTCTTTGCAATTCGCTTTTGTCCAAGCGAGCGCTTTTTCAAATTCATCTTTATCATAAATTCCCTCCTGCATTCTCCTGATCAGTTCGGTAGAATCAACTGATTCGTTGCGCATACCCAAATATTGCTGGAAGAAGTCTGCGTCTACCATAGAGCCCGCTATGCCCATAGAGACAGAGCCTATGGACAGGTAAGATTTGCCGCGCATAGTTGCCACGGCGATGCCTGCTCTTGCAAAACGAAGTAATTTTTCCTTTACATCTTCAGGTATGGAAGTATCTGAAGCATCCGTTACGTCATTGCCATAAATACCAAAAGCAGGAATACCTTTTTGGGTATGACCGGCCAAAGCTGCTGCCAGGTATACAGCGCCTGGCCGCTCGGTGCCATTGAATCCCCAGATAGCTTTCGGCATATGCGGATCCATATCAATGGTTTCTGTACCATAGCACCAGCATGGCGTTACGGTAATTACTACTCCTACATTTTCTTTTTTAAATTTTTCTGCACAAGCCGCAGCTTCAGCCACACGGCCAATGGTGGTATCGGCAATTACGCATTGTACAGACGCGCCATCTGCATAAGTAAGGTTTGAAGTGAGCAGGTCAGATAAGGATTTTGCCATGTTCATTGTTTGCGCTTCCAATGATTCTCTTACACCTTGCTGGCGGGCGTCAATTGTAGGCCTGATGCCGATCCTGGGATGCGGCCAGGAAAAATTTGTTTGCATAAAGATTTAATTTTTAAATAAATTGATTGAAGTGGTAATTACCGGAATCAGCCTGTGCGCCGTAGTCAAGGCCGTAAAACCATTCCATAAAAACTGCTACTTTAATCATCAGCATATGTCTTATAAAATTAAATATTTAACAGGCAGTTTGATCCTTTCAGTTTCCTACAGAATTTATAACTTATTGGCCATCAACATAGTTAAACGTTAATCCTCGTACAGAAAAACTACGGTAAATTTTTAGTAATTTGCCATGGTTATGCAGAAACCCATTACAATCAAGGATATAGCAAAAGCAGTAAAAGTATCTATCACCACGGTATCTAAAGCTTTGAACAATGATCCTGTGATCAGCCAAAGGACGCGGGAAATGGTACAGGCCTATGCAAAGGAGCATAATTATGAAAAAAACCGCGCAGCGGTAGGATTTAAAACAGGAAAGCATTATACCATTGGGGTGATTCTTCCTGAAATTTCCGAAGTGTTTTATTCTTTGGCTATCAGCGGCATCGGGCAGGAAGCGATCAACAGCGGGTATAATGTAATCTTCTCTGAAAGCCACAACAACATGACTGAAGAGCAGAAGATCGTATCAATGCTCAGCAAAAGCAGTATAGACGGTCTTATCATTTGCCTTACAAAAGTATCGGGCTATTCTATCAAAGACCTTATGAGGCTGCAAAGATCTGGCCTGCCGGTTGTTTTTTTCGACCGTGTACCCAAAGACGATATGTTCTATACTGTTTCTGTTGATCTCTTCCACGCGTCCATGGAGATCATTGATTATTTGTGGGCACAAGGCCATAAGAATATCGCTCTCATCAAGGGGCCGCAATCTTTGTATACCAGCGTAGAAAGAATGAAAGGCTTTATGGAAGGGCTTCACAAAAAAAGAATTAAAGCCAACGGAATGCTGTTTGCTACAACTGACCTGACCATTGAAAGCACCAGGAAGGCCATGCAGGAAATTCTTTCACAGGAAGTAAAACCCACGGCTGTGGTCGCTTTCAACGATTATGTAGCTCTGGATGCCATACAATATATTAAAGAAGAAACACCGCTTGAGATCAACAAAGACATTTGTTTTGTAAGCTATGGCAACCTGCCTTTTACCAATTATATTGAAAATTTAAAGCCTGTAGCTTCCATTGAACAGTTTCCAGTTGAGCAGGGACGGCTGGCCACACGTATGCTCATCGATATTTTGAATAAAAAGGAAATTCCTGAAAAGAAAATTCTTATTAAAGGAAAACTCATCAATCATCTGTTATAAACCAGCGCATGCCGGCTGACAGCTTATTAAATTTCCTGTTTCTGCATCCAGTAAGCCGGCACACGGTTTATGTTCACTTATGCCGGTTTCTTTTTAATAAATAATTTATGCAGCTCTGCCAGCAACAACGGCACCAGCCCGAGCCCGATGGCCATCAGCCAGCCTTTGCTATCGAGCATCTGCAGTTTGAAAGCATCGCGCATAAATGGAATAAGCATCACCAATAGCTGCAAGCCAATGCCCGCCACGATTGCACCGATGAGCACTTTATTGCTGAATACGCCGATCTTTACAATTAACTTGGTACGGCTGCGGATAGCAAGTGCATAAAACAGTTGTGAACAGACTAACACCATGAAAGCCATAGTGCGTGCGTATTCCAGCACGTCAGCAGGAACATCGGCATCATGCGGGGCATAGCCGTGCTCGTAATAGCCGTACCAATAAGCCACAATTGTGAGGCCACCGATAAGTAAGCCCCCCAGGATAGCCTGTAAACCTGCACCGTTAGCGAAGAAGCTTTCCTTCGGCGGGCGGGGCTTATCCTTCATCACATCCGGGTCTCCGGGATCCATACCCAAAGCAATGGCAGGCAATGAATCTGTGATGAGGTTTATCCACAATAATTGAGTAGCTATCAAAGGCGCCTGCCAGCCGATAAGCAAAGACACAAACATGGCAATTACTTCGCCAAGATTACAGGTGAGCAGGAAGATTACGGACTTTTTAATATTGTTATAAATGTTCCTGCCCTGTTCTATTGCCTTTACAATGGTGGAGAAATTATCGTCTGTCAATATCATGTCGGCAGCGCCTTTGGCCACATCCGTACCGGTGATGCCCATCGCTACGCCAATATCAGCTGCATTGAGTGATGGCGCATCGTTGACGCCGTCGCCGGTCATGGATACAATGTTGCCATTGGCTTTCAGGCCGCGAACAATTTTTACTTTATGTTCCGGGGATACACGTGCGTAGATTCTATAGTCTTTTACTTTTTCTGCCAGTTCGGCTTCAGGTATTTTGTCGAACTCCTTTCCGGTGATAGCTGTGTTGATATCATCTGCAATACCCAGATCTTTACCGATGGCAAAAGCCGTATTTTTGTGATCGCCTGTGATCATAATAGTTGTAATACCCGCGCTTTTTGCCAAAGCTATGGATGGTTTTACTTCTTCCCGCGGCGGATCAATCATGCCCACAAAGCCCACGAATGTAAGGTCTCTCTCCAGCTCATCGCTTTCCTGGTAGCTGCCGGCTTCTCTGTAAGCCAGCCCCAATGTTCTGAGCGCTTCATCAGACATTTTGCCTGCCTCCGCCTTTATTTGCTTTTTGTAATCTTCGGTCATCGGCACATGCTCTCCGTTAACCAGGTAATGTGTAGAAATATCCAGCAGGCTACCGATAGCTCCTTTAGTAAATACCCGGTATTTATTGCCGTTTTTTACCAGTGTGGACATGAGTTTCCTGTCTGAATCAAATGCCAGCTCGTTTTCGCGGCTATATTGCTCATTTAATTGCTTCCTGTCAATCTGTAAAGTATCGCCCATTGCGAGCAAGGCTATTTCTGTGGGATCGCCGGTACCTTTGCCGTCTTCGTAAGTGGCATCTGAAGCCAGTATCATGCCGGTGGTTAATAACGCTGCTGTATTACTGACACGGTCACTATGCCGGTCAATTTTTACCACGCCTTCGGAAGTAAAATATTTTACAACAGTCATTTTATTTTGAGTAAGCGTACCGGTCTTGTCGGAGCAAATAATATTTACCGAACCCAGGGTTTCAACAGCAGGCAATCTTTTAATAATAGCATTTCTTTTAGACATCTGCGTAACACCGATGGATAGCACCACAGCTACAATAGCCGCAAGGCCTTCGGGAATGGACGCTACGGCCAGCGATACGGAGGTCAGGAACATCTCAGCAAGATCCCTGCCCTGTACCCACGATAAAATAAAGATCAGCACACATATGCCAATAGCAATGAACCCAAGCGTTTTGCCCAATTCATCCAACCGTTTTTCCAGCGGCGTTTTCTCCTGGGCTTCATTTTCAATGATATCGGCAATTTTGCCAATCTCTGTATTCATACCGGTTTCCACTGCTACGCCAGTCCCTCTGCCATAAGTGACCATGGTAGACATAAAAGCCATATTCTCACGGTCGCCGAGCGGTGTTTCAGGATCTTCAGCTACTGCATGCGCTTTTTTTTCAGCGGGCACAGATTCGCCTGTTAAAGCAGATTCTTCAATCTGCAGGTTGGCATCTTCAATCAGCCGCAAGTCAGCACCAACAAATCTTCCTGTCTCTAAAATAATAATATCACCTGGTACAATGTTGTCTGCTTCTACTTCTACTACCTGTCCGTTGCGACGCAGCAGGCTTTTAGGCGAGCTCATTTTTTGCAAAGCTTCAATGGCTTTATTGGCTTTCAGTTCCTGGTATACACCCAACACCGCATTGATAATGATCACAGCCAGGATGATAACCGCATCAATATACTCTGATAAAAATATCGTGATGATCACGGCAGCCATGAGCACATAAATGAGCCAATCGTTCATTTGCTCTAAAAACATCCTGATAACGGATTTTCTTTGCTGAGCTTTGAGTTTATTGTGCCCGTATATCTCCAAACGCTTTGATACCTCAGCATCAGACAAACCGGTTGCTGCATCTACATTCAATTCCTGCAATACATTTTCTATATTTTTGTTGAACCACATAGCGTGTAAAAATTTTAAGTGATATATGCAAATGTAATGAAAGGAACACTGCACAAGGCGGTTTCCATAATTTTAGAATAAAATTATATCCTGTTGATTAACAGAGGTGTTATGCTAATATTCTTTAGGCAAAACCTTGCCAAGCAGCACGTTGAGCGCGCTTTGCGCCAGTGCTTTCATTTCATCTTCTCCGGGCATTACTACTATTGGCGCTATAAAGCTGATCATCCGGCTGATGTATGCTACAATCTTTTCGTCATATGCCACGCCGCCAGTAATGATCACTGCATCAACCTTGCCGTGCAAAACGGTGGCGGCTGCGCCTATAGATTTACCGATGTTGTATGCCATAGCATCTAAAAGTAAGGCTGCGTGTGCATCTCCGTTGTCTGCTTTATCGCGCACATCCTGTATACGTGTAGTACCTTCATGAGCCACTATACCACCTTTGCCTGTGATCTTGCTGCGCATTTCATCGAGTGAATACTTTCCCGAAAAACATAAATCTATCAGATCTCCGCAAGGCAGCGTACCGGCGCGTTCCGGCGCGAATGGGCCGGTTCCGTTGAGCCCGTTGTTTACATCAATCACCTTTCCATTTTTATGTGTTCCTACCGTGATGCCGCCACCCAAATGTGCTACGATCAGGTTAAGGTCTTCATATCTCTTGCCGATACTTTCAGCATAGTTCCTGGAAACAGACTTCTGGTTAAGTGCATGAAAAATGCTGGCATTGGGCAGTTCAGGCAATCCGGAGATCCTGGCTACATCCTGCAGCTCATCTACTACCGGCGGATCAGCGATATATGCTTCTGCGCAGCCCGAAGCTTTAGCAATATCATTGGCGAGTATACCTCCGAGGTTGCTTGCATGCTGGCCTTTTGTACCGAGGTGCAGATCGCGCAACAGTGCGGATGAAACCTTATAAACGCCGGATTCTATTGGTTTCAGCAAGCCACCTCTGCCGATCACAGCATCAATATCTTGTAAAGCAATGCCCGCTTTGCCGAGTACAGTTAAAATTGTTGTTTTCCTGAAATCGTGTTGATCGGCAATGGACGCAAAAGCTGCAAGTTGATCTTTTGGATGAAAAATATTTTCGGACAGCATACACAATTCACTATCAAAGACTGCAACTTTTGTAGAAGTTGAGCCGGGATTTATCACCAGTATTTTATAATTTTTCAATGATAGATTTAGTTAAATGCGGCTAATAAAATACTGTAATACTTAGAGTCCTCCGAATCGCTCCTGGAAGATAAAACAATAGGCGCTTTGGCTCCGAGCACTACGCTGGCCACCTGGGCTTTTGCAAAAATCACCAGGCTCTTGTAAAGCACGTTGCCAACTTCAATATCGGGCATCAGCAGCAGATCGGTATCTCCTGCCACTTCGCTTTTTATGCCTTTATAATTGGCGCTTTCAATGCTTACGGCATTGTCAAACGCAAGCGGGCCGTCGATTACACATCCTTTGATCTGTTCGCGCTGATTCATTTTAGAAAGCAAGGCAGCGTCCAGGGTTGCCTGCATGTTTTCATTCACCATTTCTATAGCGCCCAATACCGCCACTTTCGGGTTAGGCACACCGATCTTGTGCAGGTACTGTACAGAATTGTTGATAATGCTGATCTTATCCTGCAAATCGGGGGCAATGTTCATAGCCACATCAGTGATAGCAATAAGTTTGTGGTAAGTAGCCACTTCAAACAATGCAAAATGTGATAAGAGCCTGCCTGTACGCAAGCCCCATTCTTTGTTCAGCACACCTACCAGCAGGTCATGCGTAGAAACATGGCCTTTCATTAAAATATCGGCTTTGCCTGAACTCACAAACCGGATGGCTTCAGCCACAGCAGCATCCCTGTCCTCGATATTGACAAAAGCTGCATCTGTAAAATCAAAACCATTCTCACGGATGATGCTGCGTGTTTCTTTTTCAGCACCGATAAACACAGGTGTTATAAGCCCTTCCCTGCATGCCCTGTTGATAGCGCCAAGTGAATAAACATCCTGAGATACCGCCAGCGCCAGCTTTTTGCGGATATTTTTTTCTTTGAGAGATTGGGTGAGCTCCGAAAGCTGTTTGAACATACTTTATTTTTATAAGGCGCAATATAAATTATTTTTTATGTTTTACCCCGAATGCAGCTGCAACTTCTCATAGCCCACGCCTCACGTTTTTCATCTCACATCTTGCATCTCCTTACAACTAACACTAATTGTTAAATACTATACGCTTTTATTCCTTTATTCGTAATTTTACCTGGATAAATATGTTTAATTTAGCAATATGCATACTACATTTTCAAAAGAAGAGATAATAAATATTAGGAAAAGATTTCCGATCTTATCCGAAAAAATATACGGCAAAGACCTGGTATACCTGGATAATACAGCAACCACCCAAAAACCGGCGGATGTGATTGAGGCGCTGGCAGATTACTATAAAAGCTACAACAGCAATGTACACCGCGGCGTACACCATTTAAGCCAGCAGGCCACAGATGCGTATGAAAAAGCGCGTAAAAAAATTCAGCAATTTATAGGAGCTTCATTGCCTGAAGAGGTCATTTTCACAAGCGGCACTACAGAAAGTATAAATCTTGTAGCGCAGACTTTCGCAAAAGATCATCTTAAAAAAGGAGATTCAGTGATGATCTCAGCGATGGAACATCATTCAAACATAGTGCCCTGGCAAATGATCTGCGAAGAAAAAAATGCCAAACTGAAAGTAATACCGGTTACCGAAAATGGGGAACTGTATATGCCGGGCTTTGAAAAATTGTTGGATAAAACTGTAAAAATAATTTCACTGACGTATGTTTCCAATACTTTGGGAACAGTAAACCCGGTAAAACAGATTATTTCAAAAGCGCATGAAAAAAACATACCCGTAATGCTGGATGCAGCCCAGGCAGTACAACACTTCCCGGTAAATGTGCAGGAACTGGATGCAGATTTTATTGCATTCTCCGGGCATAAAATGTACGGCCCTACAGGCATTGGCGTGCTTTACGGAAAAGAAAAATGGC
The DNA here is from genome assembly GCF_025631005.1 of Haoranjiania flava. NCBI lineage: Bacteria > Pseudomonadati > Bacteroidota > Chitinophagia > Chitinophagales > Chitinophagaceae > Haoranjiania > Haoranjiania flava. The sequence goes on along the minus strand of NZ_JAOTPL010000016.1, from coordinate 47,037 downwards.
TGAAAAAACTTCCGCCATACAAAGGCGGCGGCGACATGATTAAAACAGTTACTTTTGAAAAAACCACCTACAATGACCTGCCCTATAAATTTGAAGCAGGTACGCCAAATATTGCAGATGCCATAGGCCTGGCCAAAGCTATTGACGTAATCACCGAGATTGGCCTACATAAAATACACCATGCCGAACAGGAATTACTGAAATATGCAACCGGACAGTTAAAAACCATTCCCACACTGCGTATTATCGGTGAAGCCAAAGAAAAAGCTGCCGTTATTTCTTTCCTGCTTGGAAATGCACACCCTTTTGATACCGGGGAAATACTGGACAAGCAGGGGATAGCCGTACGCACAGGGCACCACTGTACCGAACCGCTGATGGACTTCTTTAAAATACCAGGCACCGTACGTGCATCATTTTCTTTTTACAACACGCGCGAAGAGGTAGATGCGCTGGTGAAGGCATTGCGTCGGATTGACAACATGCTGAACTAATTACAGTTTGCCGGGCACTAATTACGCGTATATGACTTTAAAATAGCAATTAATTGGCTATTTTTGCTACATGACAATTGAAGAAAAACAGAAAGAAATTGTGGGTGATTTTGAGTTCCTGGATGATTGGATGGACAAGTACGAAATGATCATTCAAATGGGGAAAGAACTGCCTCCGATGGATGAATCAGACAAAATTGATCAGAACCTGATCAAAGGGTGTCAGTCGAGAGTATGGATAAAATCGAATTATAAAGATGGTATCATTACTTTTTCGGCAGACTCTGATGCATTGATCACCAAAGGGCTGGTAAGCCTGGTTTTAAAAGTGCTTTCAGGCCATTCCCCCAAAGAAATCATGGATGCAGAGCTGCATTTTGTAAATGATATCGGTTTAAGCAGCCACCTTTCTCCCACCCGCTCCAACGGTTTGCTGTCGATGCTGAAGCAGATAAAAAATTATGCTATTGCCTACAACAGCATGGAAAATAAATAACCAGAAATGACCAGTAACGAAACGCTTAGAGATAGAATTGAAGATACCCTGAAAACTATATACGATCCGGAAATACCGGTAAATATTGTGGAACTGGGACTTGTTTATAAAGTAGATATTAAAGAAGATAATGTAGTATTTGTAACCATGACCCTGACTGCACCTGCCTGCCCTGTTGCCGGCGACATTGTTCGCGAAGTGGAAGAAAAAGTGAAAGAAGTTCCCGGAGTAAGCCAGGCGCATATACAGCTTACTTTTGATCCGCCGTGGAACAAAGAAATGATGAGCGATGAAGCCAGGCTGGAACTTGGGTTTATGTGATTGCAGATTGCAGATTACAGATTGCAGATTGCAGATTACAGACTAACAACAAAACTTACTTTGTGCCAATCAGAAATCATAAATCAACTTTACATCACCATTCACTATTCACCATTCACCATTCACTATTCATAAATCTCCATGCCTACCATACCGCTCACGACACAAGAGTTTAAAGAAAAAATATTTGATTATACCACAGAAAAAGACTGGGTGCATCGTGGCCAATTGCCCACCATTATTGATTTCTATGCAGACTGGTGCGGCCCCTGTAAAATGCTTGCGCCGGTACTGGAAGAACTTGCTGAAGAATATAAAGGCAGGGTAATCATTTACAAAGTAGATACAGAGGCAGAAGAAGAACTCTCGGCAGTGTTTGGGATTCGAAGCATTCCCTCCATACTGTTCATACCTGCAGGCGGCGAACCCGCAATGGAACAGGGTGCACTGCCTAAGCACATCTTAAAACAAATAATCGAAGAAGAATTACTCAACTCAAAAGATCAAAATAATGCGGATAAAACCTTTTAGAAATTTAATTTTTACGACCATCTCGTTCTGCCTGTTGAGCTGTGGAAATAATACAACAGCAGAAGACGAAAATGTACATTCATCTACAGAAATGATGCTAAACAGCTTCGCACTGTCTGAAATTTCTCCCGAATTAGACGGGTGTTCCTGCCTTTTCGCGCAAGACAGCAGTGAGTATAACGAAAGTAATTATATCTTTTCTGCAAATTACGACAGTATTGCATTTGCGAAGATAGACGGCGTAATGACCAGGTTGATGCTGAAGAACAAAAAACAAGAGAATAAAAAATCAGAAATGTTATATGAGAATGAAGATTATAAATTACAGGTAGAGCAGTATGAGGGTGAAAAAAGTGGCTATGAAAGTGTGCACTACTCAGGCACTATACATATTTCAGAAAAGCATACAAAAAGAAAAATCAAATCGCCCTTCTTCGGAGAATGTGGATGTTAATTTTAAAACGATAGAATTGTATAAAACTTTCTTTTTTCTCTTTATCCTCATCTTCCTGCTATACATTCCCTTCAGCAGGGAGCCTGATTTTTTTACAGGTAAAACAATTCCGGCGCTTGTGCATAAGTCTGTAGATAACAACGGGCACCGAAAAGTTGCTGCTCATTTCACATTGAATGGAAAAGACAGCTTTTCTTACGATCCCTCTTATCTCTTCAAGAACTTTGAGGATGGTGAGAAAATAAACACTATTTACAATGCAGCAAATCCCAGCGAGGCTGCCGCCTATGCCTTTTGGGGCTATTGGATCGGCTGGAAAGAGCTGCTGGCCTTGCTTACAGGCTATACGGCATTATTCTTAATAGCCGTATTCATTACCAGGAACCCTTCTGACGAAGCTATCAAGGACCTGGAAGAAGCTGCCAGGCCCAAAATGCGGAAGCCGCGTTATGATGTTTAATTTTTTTTTCTGAGAAACAGCAGTATTTTATATTTGCACCTTTCCAGAAAAACAGCCGATGAAAACCCTTACTGTTATTGCACTTTTAGTGATCTCCAATCTTGTGATGACTATTGCCTGGTATTGGCACATAAAACCGGGGAATGCACATTTTGCGTTGTGGAAGATAATACTCATCAGTTGGGCGCTGGCCTTTGTAGAGTATTGTTTGGCGGTTCCGGCCAATCACTTTGGCAGCCAATGGGGTATTAAACCTTTCCAGCTAAAGATCATGCAGGAAGTGATCACACTGCTTGTGTTTGCCGCTTTTGCAGTTTTTTACCTGAAAGAAGGGTTTAAATTAAATTACCTTATCAGTTTTCTTTTTATTCTCGGTGCGGTTTATTTTGCGTTTAAGAAATAATTGCTTGTTATGTTTTTGTAACTCTCTAAGTTCTTCAGGCCTTAGCATTCTTCTTTTTGCGGACTTTAGGAGAAAATTAAAACAGGCTTCACGCAGAGGACGCTAAGTGTCAAGGTTGAGAGCGCATAGATTAGTTTAATAGATTAGCTTAACTAAAACTCCATCTTCCTGTACTTACCGTCGCTCTCTTTGCGGGCGTGGCGTGGAAATAATAGTTGACGCTTTACGCAGAGAGCGCAGATTAATATAGAAAAATTCGATATTAGAGCTACTCTCAAAACAACCTCCCCTGCACTACACCCGGCTTCCTGAAATTTGTTGTATCAAGCACCGGTACATTTTTATTCATTCCATACATTTCACCATACTTCCTGTATTGCTGGGCTATGATGTCGGCAATGTGCCCCTCGCCGCGCATACGTACGCCCCAACGGGTGTCGTTGACTTTGCCGCCATGGCTTTCTTCAATAAAATGCCATACTTTGTCTGCCCTGTCAGGCATATTCTTATAAAGCCAGTCGTGAAACAAAACCTTGATAGCCCCGTTTAGCCTGATAAAAGTGTAAGCAGTAAAGGTGGCACCCGCTTCGGCAGAAGCTTTCATGATCCGGTGAATCTCGTGATCATTCAACCCGGGTATCATGGGGCCGAGCATAACACCAACAGGTACGCCGGCTTTTGCGAGCTCCTCCATCGCATATAAACGCTGAGAAGCTGTAGCCGTACGCGGTTCCATAGAGCGGCGCAGATCTTCGTTGAAACTCGTAACAGATATTAATACACGCGCCAGCTTGCGGCTGGCCATATCCTGCAAAATATCCTTATCGCGTACAATTCCAACGCTTTTGGTAAGCATGCCGATCGGCTGGTTAAACTCGTTGCAAACCTCAAGCAGGCTCCTGGTAAGCCTGAACTTTTTTTCCGCTGGCTGATAGCAATCTGTATTACCGCTGACCATAATAGGCTTGCACTCCCATTTGGGATGTGACAACTGTTTGCGCAAAGCCTCGCCGGCATTCAGTTTCACAACAATTTTTCTTTCAAAATCAAGGCCGGCGCTGTAACCCCAGTATTCATGCACATTTCGCGCATAACAATAAATGCAGCCATGTTCGCAACCTGCATAAGCATTCATGCTGTAAGACATACCCACATCCGGGCTGTCAACTTTGTTTACAATAGTCTTTACCTGTTGTTTTATATATTGCGTTGAAATCTTGGGGTCTTCCCAATCGTCAATCCCATGGTGATGTTCCCTGGTATATATATTTTTCAGAAAGCGGTTGTGCGTATTAAGTTGTGCACCGCGCCCTTTATGGTACTGATCGCTATCGTCTTTTTTTGTAATGGATACCTTGAACGCATCCTGTTGTAAATCTTTTCTCATAATTGCTGTTTTGATTTTTTTTAAAATAGCATTCCCTGCACTACATTGGTCTTTTTATTTTTGAAAGTAAAATGTTCCACCCTATGGTATTTCCCTCCCTTTTCCCTGCGCAATAAAAGCATGGATTGTGCTGTAAATTTTGCATAGAAGTGAAGATTGCTCATATACTTCCACGCCTGTTCATACTGCTCATTTGTTAAGCCTTTACAAATCGTGAGATGAGGTTCTGAAATGAAATAAGGCTTGTGATCATTATCCGGCTTCAGCATTCTATGTGTTGCCTGCCGCACTTCTCTCACCAGCTCCAATACCTGCGCTCTAGAGGTTACATTTACATAAATGGTGTGCGATGGAAAACAACCAAAGTTGCACAGCTCAACATTTATACTGTCCTGCTTATCTGCTGCATTGCGCACGCGCGACAGTATACGGCTTTCAGCAGTTTTGTACTGCGTAAAAGTACACAAGTTTATGTGCGGCATGTTCAGTGCATTTGGAGCTTTATAGCGCTGATGAAAATCTTTTTTTACCTGCATCAGCTTTTCAGTAACACTTTCGCTGAGTTCAATGATCAACAAGTATTCATATAGGCCCTGATACGACATATCTGTTATTTTGGTATTACAAAGCTAATATTTTTAGTATTATTATTGCTAATTATTTTAGTATTTATAAGTAAATATCTGTTAAAATCATTGCGCGATGCTGTTAGGCAGTTTCAGTAAATTGTGTAATTTTGCAGATTAATTTCAATAATGACCAAAACTGGAAAAATAGAGCTGATGTCTCCTGCCGGAGATTTTGCCTGCCTGCAGGCTGCCATTGACAACGGTGCTGATTCAGTGTATTTTGGAGTGGAGCAGCTAAATATGCGTGCCCGTTCCAGCATTAATTTCACACTCGAAGACCTGGATGAAATAGCAAGACGTTGCAATGAAAAAGGCGTGCGAACTTATCTCACCCTGAATACCATTATTTACGATCATGATCTTTCTATCATAAAAAAATTACTGGACAAAGCAAAACAAGCAGGCCTGACTGCGGTAATAGCTATGGACCAGGCTGTGATCGCTTATGCAAGGCAGATTGGCGTTGAAGTGCATATTTCCACTCAGATAAATATTACCAATATTGAGACGGTTAAGTTTTATGCACTCTTTGCAGACACCATGGTTTTAAGCCGCGAGCTGAGCCTGACGCAGGTAAAGAAAATAACCGAACAAATAGAAAAAGAACAGGTAAAAGGGCCCAACGGAGCACTTGTGGAAATTGAAATATTCGGCCACGGTGCACTGTGCATGGCTGTTTCAGGAAAATGTTACCTGAGCCTGCATTCGCATAATTCATCTGCCAACAGGGGCGCCTGCAAGCAGAACTGCCGCAAAAAATATACGGTCATAGACCAGGAAACCGGTTTTGAAATTGAGCTGGATAATGAATACATGATGTCACCCAAAGATCTGTGTACCATTCCGTTTTTAGACCAAGTAATCAACGCCGGTGTAAAAGTTTTAAAGATAGAAGGACGCGGGCGTGCACCCGAATATGTGGCAACAGTTACCAGGTGCTACCGCGAAGCTATAGACAGCATTGCGGACGGCACTTACTCAAATGAGAAAGTAGTTGAATGGATGAAACAGCTGGAAACTGTTTACAACCGCGGCTTCTGGAGCGGTTACTACCTTGGGCAGGAATTGGGTGAATGGTCGCCAAACCCGGGCAATAATGCTACTCAGAAGAAACTCTACATTGGATCTACACAGCACTATTATCCAAAAAATGAAATCGGGCAGTTTGAGATTGAAGTGTACGATATAAAAGTCGGGGATAAAATACTGGTTCAAGGTCCTACTACGGGTTCACAGGAACTGGAAATTTCCTCTATGATGGTGAATGATGTAGATGCACAGGTTGCCAGCAAAGGAGATATAGTAACCATGCCGCTACCGTTCAAAACCAGGCCATCGGATAAGCTATATAAAATAGTCAAGAATTAAACCGGAACATATACCCCTCGGCAATACATGGTCATCATTACTTTACAGAGAGATAAATGTATCGGTTGCAATTACTGCGCAGAGTTTGCTCCCGATTATTTCCGCATGTCCAAAGCTGACGGCAAATCAGTTTTATTGAAGTCGGCAGAGAAGAAAGGTTTCTTTACTTTTAAAACGCCCAACCCTGAAGCGCTGGAACCTTGCACTAAAGCGGCTACGGCATGTCCTGTGAAAATTATCTCTGTAAAAAATATTTAAACACCTCGCCCCTGCCTCCCCAGAGGAAAAAATCAGCGGAACAGCATAGCTTACAGGCTGCTCTTTGCGATCTTTGTATAAGCTTTCCGCGCTTGACGTGCAGGCATCATTTACATTGACGCCTGTAAATAAAAACAATCAACTCATTTCACACAGAGGTCGCCAAGCCGTGGGAAAGAATAAGATTGCTGCTAAACCTTCGGTGTGCCGTGGTTTCGCAATAAGCAACTCTTTAACAGCATGTTTGTGAGCGAGGTATGAGCGAAGCATCTCCCAAGCCTTTGGCCCGAGAAGCAGGAAAACACACACCGTCTTACAAAAAGAGGAACGAATAAGCAATAGCTTTCGGGCGTGCGGGCAGCCAGAGTTTTTTGGTTCTTTTACGGCAATGGCACAAAAGAAGATTCCTTTCACGCAAAGGTATGCGCTAAGAAGATGTATGATGCCGGATGAAAACACTGACACGGCACAATTCTTTTCACGCAAAAGCTTACCCAAATAACAACGCTATTCGACATTTGCAATGTCGAATACGCTATCCGGAGATTTGAAATCTCCCGATACGGCTCGTGCTTGCAAATCGTGAAGAGCAAGGTTAATCACCAAGAATGGGTCTATTTTCAAGAACTGTTACAGACTAGCATTACGGGCACAAGCGGACGCTTGCGCCAGTGTAGAGTTGTCAGGTGAAAACACCTGATACGGCCCAAAGGCTTTCGCAACTCCGTATTTCTTCGAAGAGGATATTAAACTGTAACCTCAACTTCTTACTTTTTCACTGCTAAGTTCTCACATTTCACAATTCAGCATTCACAAACCTAAAATCAAGGACTGCTTCTAAACTACGTTGCGCTAAGTTTATCGCAAAGACGAACCATCAACAACAAACATTTATGAACAAGTAAATGATCTAACCTTTCGCCAGCTCTTTTATCTGGTCGGATGTGTAAATATATTGCCCGGTGTTATGCAACAATGAACTCTTAAGCATAGCAAGCGCTATGTCTGTTGCCCGTATGCTTCTATATTTTTGCAACCTACCCAAAAGCAAAGGATCAATTATTTTAAACAGCGCTTTAGAAAAGTCTTCTGCCCATCTTTTCTCCTGCCTTTCGCCTGTAATTAAAGAAGGACGGTAAATGCAAGTAGTATCTATGCCTACTTCCAATACATCTTTCTCTACACGGCCCTTAAGCTTTGTATAAAAATTGCGGCTGTGAATGTCAGCTCCCAAAGAAGACACAATGTGGAATTGCTTTACACCATTCTCCTTTCCTGCTCTTGCGAACCATAAAGGATAGAAATGATCGATGCGGTAATAATCTGTATATCAGGTGTTTTCTTCCTCGTAGTGCCTAAACAGGAAAATATCACTTCCGTATTTACCTCCTGGTTAAGTGATGCAATATCTGCAAAATCAGTTACTATCTTTTCGAGTTTTTCATGCTCAATTGCAACAGGTTTGCGGATAAAAATTTTTACGCGTGTATAATGCTCATCGTTCAGGAGCAGTCGCAATAAACTGCTTCCTACAAGCCCTGTACTTCCTAATATAATTGCTGTTGCCGGCATTGTATCATAATTTATTTATATAATTCTACCCTTTAAAAGTCAAAAACGAATTAGCCTGGGCGGTGCAGGTTACTACCAAATCATTTATACAAACATGCGCCGGTAAAGTGGCACAGTAATATGTTATATCCGCAATATCCTTTGCATGCAGGGGTTCATAACCCTCATACACCTCATCGCTTTTAAGTTGATCGCCTTTAAAGCGCACATTTGAAAACTCAGTGTCAGCCGCACCGGGATGTATCGCTGTAACTTTTATACGGTGCTGCAAAAGTTCCATCCGCAACGATTGTGAAAGACTGTTCACAGCATGTTTGGTAGCATTATACACATTGCCCATCGGATATACATCTTTACCGGCAATAGAGCCCATGTTTATAATATGGCCCTGATTTCTGTTAATTAAGTACGGCACAACTGCTTTGGTCACATAAAGCAATCCTTTTACATTGGTATCAATCATGGTGTCCCAATCATCCAGGTCACAATCGTTGAAGTTGTTGCGCCCTAATGCAAGGCCGGCGTTGTTTACAAGTACGTCAATGTTTTGCCATGCTGCAGGCAGTGAACTTAAATTCGCCGTAACTTCTTCGTTTTTTCTTACATCAAAATTTAAAGGAAGCACCTGTACACTGAATTTTTGTTTCAGCTCTTGGGCAAGCTGGTCCAGCCTGTCTTTACGCCGTCCGGTGATAATACAGCTCCAAGCTTCTGCAGCAAATTTCTCAGCAATAGCTTTTCCAAACCCTGAAGTAGCTCCCGTAATCAATATTATTTTCTGCATGAGATAATCATTAAATAAAAAATAAAATTACCAATAGAAAGATAGATTAACAAAATTGAATTTTAACTTCGTATTCATTCTGCTGTCTAAAGCTCACTGATAGGGCGGTTTACAGCAAATGCCCCTGAGTTTATATTAAACAATACTTTTCTTATGAAACATATACTTTCCTTGATCATAGCAGTTTTATTAGCAACCTTTACTTTTGGGCAGGAGACAACCGGCACAGCGCCTTACGAACAAAGCCAAACCATACCATCTATAAATTTACTGACTACAGACAGCGCCTGGTACAATTTGCGCACCAACAATGTTGAAAAAAATGTAGCTGTTATTTATTTCAGCCATGATTGCAAACATTGCCAGTCTGAAGCAAAAGAAATTGCTGCAAATACAGACAAGCTTAAGGATGTACAACTGCTGTGGATATCTTCCATGAGCTCTATTGACGAAATAAAAGATTTCCGCCAGCAATACGGACTTACAGGCAGCAATATTACTTTTCTCAAAGATCCTAACTTTTCCATTGCGCTCTTTTACGATGTAAAAACACTTCCTTTCATAGCTCTATACGACAAAGCAGGGCAAACCAGGAAACTCTACAGGAAAGCTGTTACTGCTGAAGGTATTCTTGCAGCCTTTCAATAAAAAAATTCTTCTTTAAGCAAACAATACTACATTTGCCAGCCAAGTGCCATTTATCGCTATGCAAAACAAGAAGAAAATAGATATCATTGAGTTGGCTAAGATTCTCAATTTGTCCAAGTCCACGATATCACGCGCTTTCCGCAACAGCAGCGATATTAATAAGCATACCAGGCAAAGGATTCTGGATAAAGCGCAGGAACTAAATTACCATCCCAATATTTACGCAAGCAGCCTGCGCAAAAGAAAGAGCAAAACCATTGCTATCATTATTCCTGAACTTGCCAACAATTTTTTCTCGAAGGCCGTAAACGGTATTGAAAACATCGCACGCAGCAACAACTTTCATTCGCTGATCTATTTTACCGACAGCCAGGTAAAAAAAGAAATTGAAATTACAAAAAACCTGCTGAATGGCAGAGTGGAAGGTGTGATCATATCTGCAACCGGCGAAGGCACAGAACCGCTACACATAAAAAGCCTGCAACGAAACACACCTGTTGTATTTTTCGACCGTGTATACGATGAGATCATTGCGCCTAAAGTTGTTACAGACGATTATGAAAGCAGCTTTAAAGCTACTGAACTGTTGCTGAAAAATGGCTGTAAACGTACGGCATTCTTCGTGATCAATAAAAATATTTCTATAGGCAAACAAAGAATGAAGGGCTACCTGGATGCGCTGAAAGCCAATGGATGTAAGCATAACGATAAATTAATACTTAATTGCTGCAATCATTTCCAAGAGAATTATAAAATGATCAGCAAGTTTTTAAAGAAAGAAAAACCTGATGGTATCTTCGCTTCCGTAGAAAGGCTGGCCACTTGTACATACTCGGTTTGTAAAGACAAGAATATTTCCATACCTGCCGATATAAAACTGATCTGCTACTCCAGTATTGACATTGCAGACCTGCTTGCTCCATCGTTATCAACAGTTACTCAACCTGCTTACGATATGGGCGCTAAGGCTGCCGAACTGCTGTTTAAACAGATCAACGAGCAGCAGATCTCTGATGAAAAAGTAACTTTAACATCAAGAATTGATGAAAGAGCATCATCTCAATAATACCGGCTTGGATACAGAAAACTCAAACAACTGTGCTTAACAATAAATTTATCCAAAGCCGGGAATTGATCTACGTTCTATCTGCAAGGCTGCATTATTATAATCAATGCAACTATCTTAAGTTACAATCAAAGAAAACACCGGGGAGACAGAAAGAATCAACATGCTTTTCGTATTGCAGTTGATTGCAAATCCAGCATGAACTAAACTTTAAATTTACACCATAATGGAGGGTTTTGTTAGTTTACCCAAAAATTAATTTGTACTTTTGCGCTCGAATTTAAAGACATACAATTTAATATGGCAACTAAAAAAGTCTCCAGGATAGCGGTTTTAACTTCCGGCGGCGACGCTCCGGGCATGAATGCGGCTATACGTGCAGTAGTAAGGACAGCAATTTTCAACAAGATTGAGGTTTATGGTATCGTTCGCGGCTACAGCGGCATGATTGAAGATGATATTTATAAGATGGATTCCAAATCCGTTGCAAACATTATTCAAAGAGGCGGCACCATTTTAAAGTCTGCCAGGAGCGACGAATTTAAAACACCTGCAGGCAGAAAAAAAGCATTCAACAACTTAAAGAAAAAAGAAATTGACGGCTTAGTGGTTATCGGTGGCGACGGAAGTTTTACGGGAGCTTTGAAATTATCCGAGGAGCACGGCATACCTGTTATAGGCCTGCCGGGCACAATAGACAAAGATTGCTATGGCACAGACTCTACCATTGGTTTTGATACAGCGGTGAATACTGCCGTTGAAAATATTGATAAGATAAGAGATACAGCAGACGCACACGACAGGCTTTTTATTGTAGAAGTCATGGGCAGGGATGCAGGCTACATTGCTTTGAACGCCGGCATTGCAACAGGCGCAGAAACCATTCTTCTGCCCGAAACAAAGACAGATATAGAAAGTGTGATCATTGGTTTAAAAAGAAAAGAAAGAAGAAAAAAACTGGTAAACCTGATCGTTGTAGCAGAAGGCGATGAGTTGGGCGGCGCATCTGAAGTAGCCAAGGTGGTAAAAGAAAGATTGCCTAAAATTGATACACGCGTTACTATCTTAGGCCATATTCAAAGAGGCGGCTCACCTTCCTGCTGCGACAGGCTCATAGCCAGCAGAATGGGCTACCATGCTGTAGTTGCACTGAATGAGGGCAAAAGAAATGTGATGATCGGCATTCAGAATGGCAATATCGTACACGTACCGCTTGAAGATGCCATTTCTAAAAAGAACCAGGGCATAGACCAGGAACTATTGAAAATATCACATATCCTTTCGATATAGCCAGGACAATGCTAATGCAAGTTTATGGCTGCTTTTTACTAAATTAAAAACATATACCATAGTATAAACTAACTGTTTGTGGCACAAGAAAAAAAATGTTATGAATAAGTATCTGGTCTCAGGATAGACCAACCGAGGATGAATACTAATCTAAAGAAATGGTTATTCCATGTGGCAAACAGAAAAAATTAAATATACACAGATGAAATAGCCATAAGCAAAATTACAACCAACTGTTAATGAATAAAGGTTATTCCATGCGACAACTGGAAAACAAATAAATACACACAGATGAAATAGCCATAAGCAAAATTACATACCAACTGTTAATGAATAAAGGTTATTCCATGCAACAACTGGAAAACAAATAAATACACACAGATGAAATAGCCATAAGCAAAATTGCATACCAACCGCAAATGAATAAAGGCTATTCCATGTGGCCATAAAGAAAAATAAAAATATACACACATGAAATAACCATAAAGATTAAGAATCTATACCAACCGGGAATGAGTATTGAATCTAAAAGCTGGTTATTCCATGTGGCAACTAAAAAACAAATAAATATACACACATGAAATAACCATAAAGATTAGCAATCTTTACCAACCGAGGATGATAATAAAGATTAAGGTTTTGGTTATTCCGTGTGGCAAACAGAAAAATTAAATATTAACACATGAAAGAATACGTAGAAAAATATTATTATAAAGAGCCGGAAAATACCAAGCCGCTTTTCGACATTCCTAAAACTAAGATCGTAGCTACCGTAGGCCCTGCCTGTGATACCTACGACAAGCTGCTGGAACTGGTTAAAACAGGCGTAAATGTATTCCGTCTCAACTTCTCTCATGGAGATCATGCGAGCAAGCTGGATATCATTAACCATATCAGGCTGATAAATAAAGAACACAACACCTTCATCACCATCCTGGCGGATCTGCAAGGGCCCAAGCTGAGAGTAGGCGATCTGGAAAACGGCCACCTGAACATTGTGCCGGGTGATGAACTGGTATTTAATTCCAGAGAAAAAGTTGTTGGCACTAAGCAAAAAATTTATGTCTCCTACCCAGACCTGCACAAAGATGTAAGGGTTGGCGAAAAGATATTGCTCGACGATGGTAAAATTGAAGTGCTGGTAACTGAAGTGAACCACAAGACCGGCGATGTAAAAGTGCGTGTTAACTTCGGCGGCACATTGCTTCCTAAAAAAGGTGTAAACCTGCCTGACACCAACATTTCCCTGCCTGCAATGACCGAGAAAGATATAGAAGACCTGGACTTCATCACCGAACATAAATTAGACTGGGTGGCTTTGTCTTTCGTAAGAAATCCCAATGATATCATGGAGCTGAGGCAGCGGATCCGGAAAAAGAAGTCTAAGACAAAAGTGATGGCTAAGATTGAAATGCCCTCAGCATTAAAATATCTTGATGAGATCATAGCAGAGTCTGATGCCATCATGGTGGCAAGAGGCGATCTCGGCGTAGAGCTTCCTATTGAGAAAGTACCTATGACGCAGAGGCGTATCATCAGGCAGTGCCTCATAGCATCTAAACCTGTGATCGTAGCTACACAAATGATGGAGAGCATGATGGAAAGAACGCGCCCCAATAGAAGCGAGATCACAGACGTGGCCAATGCAGTCTTGGAAGGAACAGACGCTGTAATGCTGAGTGGCGAAACTGCCATGGGTAACCACCCCGCGCTGGTTGTGGAAACCATGAGAAACATTATCCTTGAAGTTGAAAATACTGAATATTACTACAACAGGCCTGAGTCTCATGAAGACAGGGTAATCAGCGATGCACTTTGTTACAGCGCCTGCAATATTGCATCTGAAATTCATGCAAAGGCAATCATTGGTATGACGCAAAGCGGGTACACAGCTTTCTGCCTAAGCAGCTTCCGTCCCAAACGCCCCTTGTTCATATTCACCAAGACAGAATCCTTGGTTACACAGCTTGGCCTTAGCTGGGGTGTAAAAGCTTTTTATTATAATGATGAGGAAGGGCTTGACGAGATCATTGAAGATCAGCTGACTATTTTAAAAAGGCATAAGTTTATCAAGAACGGCGATATTGTTGTAAACACAGGATCTACGCCGGTCGCAAAACATTTGCCCACCAACATGATCAAAATTACCAGGGTTGAATAAGACGCTGGCTATAAACATAAAAAAAACCGGAAATAAAATTTCCGGTTTTTTTTATGTATGTCGTAAAAGCTTATTTTACAGAAGCTACCAAAGCTTTGAAAGTTTCCGGCTCATTCATAGCCATATCAGCTAATACTTTGCGGTTGATTTCTATACCTGCTTTGTTTAATTTATCCATGAAAACACTGTAAGTAATACCCTCTGCACGCACACCTGCATTGATACGTGCAATCCAAAGCTGGCGGTATTCTCTCTTTTTCAGTTTACGGCCTACATAGCTGTAGGTCATACCTTTTTCAACAATGTTTTTGGCTACGGTATACACGTTTTTACGTTTGCCGTAAAAACCTTTGGCCTGTTTTAATATATTTTTCCTTCTTGCTTTGGCAGCAACGGAGTTTTTTGAACGTGGCATAATTTAAATATTTTTAGATCAGCACCGGCTGATGATTAACAATAGGTGATTATTTTAAACGTAATAAACGTAAAACGAAAGGTTTGTGAGAAGGAGAAACTTTTCCCAGGATATTCAAAGCTCTTTTGCGTTTTTTTGATTTCTTGGTTAAGATGTGACGTTTAAACGGTTTTTGGTGCATGATCTCACCGCTGGCGGTAACTCTGAAGCGCTTCTTTGCACTGGAGTTTGTTTTTACTTTTGGCATTTTAAATAATCTTTTAAGATTACACCCTGCTGGTGTTCCCGGAACCTCCCGGAAAACTTGTTTTGACCTTACGGGTAAAATTGGTTTGCAAAATTACGTCTTTTTTTATTATTTATAAAATTTTACAGCAAACTCTTTGATGTTCTTCCCGGCTGATCTTCGAGGTTTAGGGATCTCAGATTTGAATGGTGAATGGTGAAATGTGAGAGGTAAGAGGTTGTGTCGCTGATATAAGTTGTGGCCAGATGTTTAATATTCCTCCGCTTCGAGGAAGTACGGAGTTGTGTAAACCTTATGCCGTGTCAGGTGTTTTCACCTGACAGCTCTACACTTGCGCAAGCGTCCGCTTGTGCCCGTAATGCTATTCTGTAACAGTTCTTGAAAAAATAGAGATCATTCTTGGTGATTAATCTTTGTGCCGTGCCAGGTGTTTCACCTGACAACTCTACTCTGGCGCAAGCGTCCGCTTGTGACCGTAATGCTAGTCTGTAACAGTTCTTGAAAAAATAGAGCCATTCTTGGTGATTAACCTTTGCGCCTTGTCAAGTGTTTTCTTGACTGGCGCAAGCATCCGCTTGTGTCCGTAATGCTATTCTGTAACAGTCTTGAAACAAAATAGAGCCCATTCTTGGTGATTAACCTTTGTGCCGTGTCAGGTGTTTTCACCTGACATCTCTTGACTGCCGCAAGCATCCGCTTGTGACCGTAATGCTATTCTGTAACAGTTTTTGAAAAATAGAGTTCATTCTTGGTGATTAACCTTTGTGCCGTGTCAGGTGTTTTCACCTGACATCTCTTGACTGGCGCAAGCATCCGCTTGTGTCCGTAATGCTATTCTGTAACAGTCTTGAAACAAAATAGAGCCCATTCTTGGTGATTAACTTTTTTATGCCGTGTCAGGTGTTTTCACCTGACATCTCTTGACTGGCGCAAGCATCCGCTTGTGCCCGTAATGCTATCCTGTAACAGTTCTTGAAAAATAGAGCTCATTCTTGGTGATTAACCTTTGTGCCATGTCAGGTATTTTCACCTGACAGCTCTACACTGGCGCAAGCGTCCGCTTGTGCCCGTAATGCTATTCTGTAACAGTTCTTGAAAAAATAGAGACATTCTTGGTGATTAACTTTGCTCTTTATTATTTGCAAGCACGAGGCCTATCGGGAGATTTCAAATCTCCGGATAGCCTATTCGACATTGCAAATGTCGAATAGCGCCAGGAAATATAATATATTTTGATGCCGTGTCAGGTGTTTTCACCTGACAGCCCCTACACTGGCGCAAGCGTCCGCTTGTGCCCGTAATGCTATTGTGTAACAGTTCTTGGAAAAAATAGAACCATTCTTGGTGATTAATCTTGCTCCTCATGATTTGCAAGCACGAGGCCTATCGGGAGATTTCAAATCTCCGGATAGCCTATTCGACATTGCAAATGTCGAATAGCGTTGGCAAATAAAATATATTTTGATGCCGTATCAGGTATTTTCCTCTGACAACTCTACACTGGCGCAAGCGTCCGCTTGTGCCCGTAATGCTACTCTGTAACAGTTCTTAAAAAAATAGAGCCATTCTTGGTGATTAACCTTTGCGCCTTATCAAGTGTTCACCTTTTCCCATTGCCGCAAAAGAATCAAAACAGTGTAGTCTGCCTGAAGAGGTGACCTACGCGTGGGCGCTAACGGGAAGCAATTTGCATGACAAACAATTGCTTTGCTGTAATCACGCTAAGAAAACATACTTCTTCGGGCGAATCAGTCACCTTCCGTGCACTACTTGCTGTCACTGACAGGCGGCGCCCGATTCAAGCAGTGCTCTAAGTGCAACTTTGCCGTATAATGAGTGAAGTGGTGCTCCGGTCTCTGCAAGAAGCAAGGCAGGGATGACGTGAGATTGCAGCCAATAAAACTTTCTTTTGCTTTTAGCATTTAACTGTTTATTTTTGGCTGACTATGAAAACCGGTTTTGTAAATATTTTTGGTAAACCAAATGCTGGAAAGAGCACCCTGCTGAATGCGTTGCTGGGAGAAAAACTGGCCATAATTTCGCCCAAAGTACAAACAACAAGGCACCGTATAAAAGGTTTCCTGAATGCCAAAGACCAGTACCAGATAGTTTTTTCCGACACACCGGGCATTATTGAGCCAAAGTACAAACTGCACGAACGCATGATGCAGTCCGTAAAAAGCGCCCTGGAAGATGCAGACGTAGCATTGCTGATGGTAGACGTAAATGACAACTGGGAAGAAAACAATCAAATATTTGAAGCGCTCAGGCTGAAAGTGCCGTGTATTGTGGTTTTGAACAAAGTTGACAAGAGCAACAAGCAAAAGGTTGAGGAAGCCAAAGCCTATTTTTCAAATAAACCATATTGCAAAAAACTGGTAGTGATCTCCGCCTTACAGCAGGGCAACCTGCATGAACTGTTGGATGCTATCCTGGAACTGCTTCCAGAAGGTTTTCCGTTTTACAACGAAGAAGACCTTACTGACCTGCCCACCAAATTTTTTGTAGGAGAAATCATACGCGAAAAAATATTCGAACTCTTCGGCGATGAGATACCCTACCATACCGCTGTAATGGTCAATGCTTTTAAAGAGAAGACAACGCTCATAAAAATCCAGGCCGATATAATTGTACAACGGGAAACCCAGAAAGGAATTTTAATCGGCGAGGGCGGCAAAATGATAAAAAAAATAGGAACTTTGGCGAGAGAAGACATTGAGAAATTTTTGGATAGTAAAGTATTCCTGGAGCTGTTTATAAAAGTGCGCCCTAAGTGGCGAGACAATGATGCACAGTTAAGAGAGTACGGCTATTTTTAATGCAGATACAAATTATAAATTGCAGATTGCAAATCACATCAGGCTAAATTAAATAAATGAGTTTTACAGTAGCGATAGTAGGAAGGCCCAACGTAGGGAAAAGCACATTCTTCAACCGGTTGCTGCAGCAACGCAAAGCCATCGTAGACGACGTCAGCGGCGTTACACGCGACCGGCAGTACGGTGTTACAGACTGGAACGGAAAATACTTCAACGTGATAGATACCGGCGGCTTTGTGGCAGACAGCGATGATGTGTTTGAAAAAGAAATTGCCAAGCAGGTAGTCATTGCTATTGACGAGGCAGACGCTGTAATATTCATGACTGATGCCGCAACAGGCGTTACCGACCTGGATACATCCATGGCAAATATGCTGCGCAAAATAAAAAAGCCGGTGTTCATGGCTGTAAACAAGGTAGATAACAATAACCGTATGCTGGAAGCTTCGGAGTTTTACACTTTCGGCTTTGAAAATGTATTTTTTATCAGCAGCATGACGGGCAGCGGCAGCGGCGAACTGCTGGATGCCATTACTGAACTTATACCTCAGGAGACAGAACCGGAAGAAAACGAATTACCCAAAATTGCCATCATCGGGCAGCCTAATGTGGGCAAATCTTCTCTGCTCAACGCACTTACCAACCAGGAAAGAACAATCGTAAGTGACATTGCAGGCACTACCAGAGATACGATCCATACGCATTACAAGCTTTTCCAAAAAGAATTTATACTGATAGACACAGCGGGGATCCGTAAGAAAAACAAAGAAAAAGACGACCTGGAATTTTACTCGGTAATCCGTGCGATCAAAGCAATGGATGAGGCCGATGTATGCATGCTGCTGATTGATGCCGAAAAAGGTATTACGGCCCAGGACATCAACATCTATTCACTGGCAGCAAGAAAAGGTAAAGGATTGGTGGTGCTGGTAAACAAATGGGACCTGATAGAAAATAAGGAAACCAACACTTCCCGGGATTATGAAAAAGACTTAAAGAAAAGACTGGCGCCGTTTAATGATGTGCCGGTAATCTTTATTTCGGCACTCGAAAAAACAAGGATATTCAAAGGTATAGAAACGGCGCTGCAAGTATATGAGAACAAACAAAAAAAGATTCCTACCAGCCGCCTGAACGAAGTAATGCTCAAAGCCATTGAAGCTTACCAAGCACCGGTTGTGCGCGGTAATACGGTAAAGATCAAGTTTGTAACCCAACTGCCTACGCACGTGCCCTCGTTTGCTTTCTTTACCAACTATCCGGACGATATAAAAATGCCTTATAAAAATTACCTGGAAAATCAGCTGCGCACAAAGTTTGACTTTACGGGCGTGCCGGTGAGAATATTCTTCAGGAAAAAATAAACCATAGTTTACTATCACCAACCATTACATACAAAGATGTTCAAAAATTTTGACTGGAAAAGAGATGTGTTGCCGCATGCAATTGCCATCGCTGTTTTTTTAATACTTGCCGTAATTTTTTGTTATCCTGCACTCAGCGGCCAGGTGCTCTCCCAGCCCGATATCATTCACTGGAAAGGAATGGCACAGGATGCCTTTAATTACAAAGCGCAACATGGCCACTTCCCGCTTTGGAACACGCACCTGTTCAGCGGTACACCTAACTACCAGACAGCAGTACTCAGCGCGGAATTTATTCCCGACTTTGTCAAAATGCTTACTTTAGGCCTGCCCAACCCGGCGTCTTTTTTCTTCCTGGCATCTGTATGTTTCTACATCCTCACTGTAGTTTTTAAATTCAATAACATCATCAGGATACTTACCAGCATTGCGTTTGCATACTGCACGTACAACCCGGTAATTTCAGTTGCAGGACATGAAACAAAATTTCTGGCCATTGCGCTGATGCCTGCATTGCTGGCCGGTATATTGCTGCTTTTTAAAAGAAAATACATCATTGGCTTTGCGGTTACTGCTTTTTTTGCCACGCTGGAAATGCGCGCCAACCACATTCAGATCACCTATTATCTTTTACTGGTAATACTGGTCATGACGGTAGCCTACATCATTCACTGGATACAGACAGGACAATATAAACATATGATCCTTGCGCTTGGGCTTTCACTGGTAGCAGGCGGCATCGGCATTGGTAACATGGCCACCGTGCTTTTATCTACCGCGGAATACGCTAAATACACCATGCGCGGCGGCAAGGCGCTGGAAATAAACCGGGAAACCGGCGCTGCTAAAGAAATAGCACATACCAAAGGATTAGACAACTCTTATGCATTCATGTGGAGCATGTACAAAACAGAGCCCCTGCAGATGATGATGCCTGCTGCATTTGGCGGAAGCTCATCCAACACGTTTGCAGAAAATGAAAAGTTTGCAGAAAAGCTTTCCAACACGGGCATACCTCCCCAGGGCGTGAGCCAGCTTACACAAATGCTGCCGCAATACTGGGGCGGGCTGGAAAGCACATCCGGGCCGGTATATATTGGCACCATCATAGCGCTGCTTGCCCTTATTGGCTTTGTTGTTGCCAGAAAACACCGCTGGTGGATACTGGCTGCTACCGCACTGGGCATTATACTTTCCTGGGGAAAATACTTTGGCCTGAATGATACCTTATTCAACCTACTGCCGCTGTACAACAAATTCCGTGCGCCGTCCATGGCGTTGGTAATACCACAGTTATTGCTGCCGTTGATGGCCGGCATCAGCTTGCAAACATTGTTTTTTAATAAAGAAACAGATGCAAGAGCCTTTATTCAGAAAAATTTCAAAACAATTTCCTATACTTTGGGCGCCACTGTATTGTTCCTGTTGCTGGTATACCTGGTAAATGATTACAGCTCTATGCTGGATGATCAATTAAGACAGATGTTTGCCAACCCGCAAGCCGGCGGCGAAGCGCTGGGATCCGCAGTGATCAACGCTTTGAAGAGTGAAAGGAAAGCTATGTTCTTTAGCGGTATTCTAAGGGTGGTACTTTTCTCAGCGCTGATACTCGGCGTGCTTTATTTATTTATGAAAGATAAATTAAAGGCCTCGGTTTTATTGATCCTGCTTACACTAACCAATACCATTGATCTGGTTGCTGCAGGTAAAAAATACATGGGCGCTGAAAACTTCATGACACCCGAAGACCTGGAAACGCAGGCATTTGCGCCAAAGCCTTATGATCAGCAGATACTGCAGGACAAGGACCCGCATTTCCGTATACTCAATCTCGCCAATGGAGATCCTTTCCAGGATGCCATCACTTCTTATCATCACCGCTCTATTGGTGGTTATCACCCGGCAAAACTAAGCATTTACCAGGATCTCATACAGGGACAATTATCCACGGCCATCAATCCCGGCGTGCTCAATATGCTCGATACCAAATACATTGTAGGCCAGGATGGCAATATCATCACCAACCCTGAGGCATTAGGCGCTGCATGGTTTGTAAAACACGTGCAGTTTGTACCCAACGCTGCAGCCGAAATGAATGCGCTTAATAAATTTAACCCGGCGGATACAGCCTTTGTACAGGAGTCGTTCAAAGCTGCAACCGGCGCTGCGCCAGCGTTTGACAGCGGGGCAACTATACAGCTTAGCAGCTATAGCAACGACGAGATCAGGTACAAAACATCCGCAAAAACAAACCAGTTTGCCGTACTGAGCGAAGTGTACTACCCTGCCGGGTGGAACGCATACATAGACGGCAAAAAAACGGATTATGTAAAGGTAAACTATGTGCTGCGCGGCATTGCAGTGCCTGCGGGAGAACACGAAATATTGTTTAAATTTGAACCGCAGTCTATAAAAACAGGCAACATGCTGGTAGTGATCTGTAATGTACTCCTGTTACTGGTGATGGCTGCAGCAGTTGTTTATATTTTCCTGCGGCAAAAGAAACAAAGCGCAAACCCTGTATGATCAACTTATTAACCATAGCGCCCTATAACTTTCTGCCTGCCCATACCGGCGGGCAAAAAGCTATGTTCTTGTTGTATAAATACATTGCACGCAAAGTAAACATTACCTGTGTTTCAACACAAACAAACGACCTTTCAAAGGCTCCCTTTGAAGTGCTGCCGCTTTTTTCTGACTCACCACTACGCTACATCAACCCTTTATACTTTTTTAAACTGAAAAAGCTGATCAGGAAAAGAGATATTTCACACGTATCTATCGAACACCCGTACATGGGTATGCTGGGACTGATGCTGAAAAACATGTGTGAAGTAAAATTGATCGTACGCTCGCACAACATTGAAGCCGTACGTTTTAAAAGCCTGAACAAATGGTGGTGGCCGCTATTGCAGTGGTATGAAAGATATGTACACCGCCGTGCAGACCACAGCTTTTTTATCACAGAAGAAGACAGGCTGTATGCCGTAGAACATTATAAACTTGCTGAAAACAAAACTTCAGTGCTAACCTATGGATCTGAAATAGCACAGTCCATGAGCATAGAAGAGAAAAAAGAGGAAGTAAAAAAAATAAAAGCAGCCTACAAGGTACCGCAGGAGATGCCCTTGCTGCTGTTCAACGGTTCTTTTAATTATGAGCCTAACCTGAATGCACTGCAATTGTTGCTGAATAAAATTCTGCCCCTTCTGCTGGAAAAAACCACAAACTTCCACCTCTTGGTTTGCGGCAAGAACATTCCTGAAAGTATTATGAACACTGCATTTCCCCAGACTACCATTGCCGGTTTTGTAGATGATATAGATGCTGTATTCAAAGGCTCCGATATTTTTTTAAACCCGGTGTGGCAGGGCGGCGGCATTAAAACAAAACTGGTGGAAGCGCTGTGCTACAGCTGCTCTGCTGTATCCTTTGAAAATGGCGCTATCGGCATACCCGAAAATATTGTGGACGGGAAGATCAGCATTGTGGATGATGAAGATTCCGGCGCATTTGCGGATGCTGTTATACACCAGGCCTCAACCACAGACCATGTGGTACCACATAAATTTTATTTTCATTTTGCGTGGGAAAACATAGCCCAGCGCTTTGTTGATAAGATCAATACAATGGATTAACCGTTTTTAAAATACTTGCATACAAAAGGTATGCAGTTTGCTGCCAGCTGAAAAAACGCCTGCGATCTTTTCCCTTTTCAATCAAACTCTTCCTCATCGCTCCATCATTTGCCAGTAATGCCATAGCGGTTGCAATCTCTGTTATATTGAAAGGATCAACAATAATAGCTGCATCCCCCGCCACTTCGGGCATTGAGGTCACATTACTGCAAACCACAGGCACTTCTGCCTGGAAGGCTTCAACTATCGGCAGCCCAAAACCTTCAAACGTTGGCACGAAGGTGAGTGCAGTAGCTGCGCCCAATAGATAAATTAGTTCTTCGTCGCTTACTCTGCCGGTAAAAATGATGTCTGTCCTATGTGAAACTCTTTTTAAAATATCATCAAACATTTTATCATCCCAAAGGATACTTCCCGCCAGAATGAGCTTATGTGTTGCCGACTGATTTTTTTCTCTGAAAACATCAAAAGCCTCTATAAGCCGCAACAGGTTTTTGCGCGGATGCATAGAGCCTATAAAAAAGAAATAAGGTTGTGATGCGCTGTATTTTGAACGTGCAGCATCAATTTCCAGCTGCGATAGCGGACGGAACTTTTCTTTTATACCGCAAAAAACTACATCAATTTTATTTTCAGGAACAGCATACCTGCGCACGATGTCATTCTTTGTAAACGTAGAAACAGTAGATATCCGTGTAGCTTTTGAAGCGAATAACGGAAAGAACCTGCGGTAGTACATCCTGTTTCTCCACGGCAGATCATGAGGATAATGTTCAAAATTCAGATCGTGTATCACGGGTATCTGTTTCACCTTTGAACCGAGGCTGAGAAAGCCCTCTATACCAATAAACACATCAGGCTTGTGTGCAGATAAAAAATATTTAACTACAGTTTCCATGTAAAAAATATACAATAAAGGATGCCGGTAGGGCGGCAGTATCCTGTGTATTTTTGTATTGGGAAAATCGAAATAATTCTCTGTAAAATTCTTATCACACAGCAACAAAAATTCATCTTCCGGATGCGATTGCGCCAGCCATTGTACAGTTTGTATGCAAAAATTTCCAATGCCGTCTACATTTTTATTGCGCAGAATCCAACAGTTAATCGCTATTTTCATTTTTTACTATTAGCATTTCTTTCAAATAAGAGGTAAACATAACCGTTTTGGAGAGAATACCTTTATTCAATGCTTTGAGAGGAATTCTCCATTGTAACTCAAACATTCTTTTGACAGCAACAGGAATTTTTTCTTTTGCGTGTGCCTCAAATTCCTTCCAATTTCTTATTTGCAAATTCCGCAACAAACGCCAGTAATAGTCATATACAACAATATTTGCAAGAATTTTTTTACCCAGTTTATTCAATAAATAAATGTTTTCAGGTATTTCCACACTGCGGTTTCTAAACACCTGGCTGGTTATCTGATGCTCGCCTAAACCAATATTGATAAGCGGTTCATTTAAATATATAAACCTTGTTTGCTTTAATATCCTGATATAAAATTCAAAATCCACAACCCATTTAATTTTTTCATCGTACCAGCTCTCTAAATTATTCCTGATGAGTGTAGTACTGGGATGTCCGATATAATTTTTTCTGAAAAGAATCAGCGGATTTTTTCTTAAAAGGTTTTCCGTAACCTTATCCAACCTCTCTATTTTAAAACAATGGTCATGTTTATACAACGTATACGCAGAAAATATAAAACCTGTAGTAGCCGTTAAAGCCGCATCTGCAAAAGCTTTCAGGCTCTCAGCATGGGCAAACCAATCATCGTGATGCATGATTTTGATCCATTTACCTCTGGCATGCCTGATGGCATTGTTCCAATTGGCAGGAGATCCCAAAGGAGAAATGTTTTTAATGTAAGTCAGCTGAAATTTTCCCGTGTAATTTTTGCATAACACGTCTGCACTTGTATCAGGAGTATCATCCGATACGATCACCTCAAAGTCTTTAAAAGATTGAGCCATTACTGAATCTAATAATCTTTTCAATAAAGTGATATTTTTATATGCGGGTATACAAATAGAGATAAGAGGCTGCATAATTAGTTTTTGAAAGCAAAAATATTCAGTTGCAGGTCATATTGCGCATTGCGGGATTTGTCTGAAAAAGGGCGTGGATAAACATTATTGGCTTCTTTGATATACCATTTAAATTTGTTCTTTTCAAGAATTGAAAATATAGTATTCAGTTCATACATTTTATCATAGAAACCGTGGAACTCTAAGAAAAAATGATCTACGTTTTGCAAAGAGTCAGCTGCATCTGTCAATACTTCATATTCCGCGCCTTCTATGTCCATCTTAAGAAAATCTACTTTTGTATGCAGCAGATCTTTCAACCGTTGGGTTTCTACACGCACCACAGAAGTATTGGAGTGGTTATCTGCATTTTTTAAAATTGTACTGGACATATCATTGGTTTGCACAAATTCAATACTGGCGTTATCTTTCCATATTGCTTTGTTTACTAAAGTAATATCTTTAAGTGTATGCCATGAATCAACATTCTCTTTCGCAATAGCAAAATTCTTTGCATCCGGTTCAAATACCAGTACCTTGGATTCAGGATAATACATTTTAAAAAACAATGCACTTAAACCAATGTAACCTCCGCAATCTATGATATAGGGTTGCTGTGTTTTTGGCTTAAATAAATACAGTTCATCAACAAAAATTTCTTTTATGGCATGGAGAAACTCATGCGGATCGTAAAAAGCTACGTGAATATGTTCTTTGTACTTATGAATATACTTTCTTTTAGGCGCTTTCTGATAAAACTTACCCTGCAACCAACTTATATTAAACTTTGTATAAGGAGCTGAATAAAGTTTTTTGGCCCTGTTAAAAAAAGCCGCAGAAAGACCGTGCAGTAAAGACTGGTTTAGCGGAAAATACTTTTGCATCAATAATAATTTACTACCTTGCAAGGTATAATAAATTGAAAAACTTTCCATGCAAAATGTTGCCGGCGTAGTGATTTTATACTTTCCCGATGAAACTATTGTAGAAAATATCACTTCTTATTCAGATAAACTTGGCAAGCTATACATTATAGACAACTCCCCTCAAAAAACAAAGCTGGCGCAGGCATTATCTGCTAATCCTGGTATAATGTATGTACACGATGGTGAAAATAAAGGTATTGCAAAAAGGCTTAATGATGCAGCTAAATTAGCCATAAACGATGGTTTTGAATGGTTGCTGACAATGGATCAGGATTCTTACTTTGATAAAAAGAACATTGATAAATATTTTAATTACGTAAGCAATTATAAACATAAAAGCATGACTGCTATGTTTGGTGTAGAGTTTGAAACTCAAAAAACAGCGCCTGAAAAACCTGAGGAAGTGAGTTACCTGATCACTTCAGGAAGTATGCTGAACCTGCGTCTTTTTCACGAGGTGGGACAATTCGACGAACAATTATTTATTGATGAAGTTGATCTTGAATATTGCTTCCGTGCTATCACCAAAGGATTCAGCATAATAAAATTACCTTTCATATTTTTAACACACCATCTCGGCGAGGAAGACACTTATATATCCCTCAAAAACCTGAAAAAAACACGGCGTGCATTGCATTCATCACTGCGGATTTATTATATGGTACGCAACTACCTTTACGTACGAGAGAAATATCCTCAACAGTTTCTCAGCGAAGATAAAGAAAGACGGATCACATTACTGAACCGCATTAAAAACAAGCTATTATACGGCAATGAAAAAGTGGCAACAATCAGCATGATCTTTAGAGCTTTACGGGATTTTAAAGCAAAAAGAATGGGGAAAAAAGAAGGCGGCTAATCCCAACCGGAATTTTTTATTTTTTCCTTCCCGAAAGCAAATTCCTAACAAATTTATAGAAAGGTTGCTTATGTCCGTAGTCAATAAACTTCTGCCTGTCTACAGTTTCATGCCCTTTATAAATAGCATAAGGTTTTTCTATACGCTTCTTGATATACAATACTATTGAATCATAAAAATGTATGCCCCATACAGAAGAGGTGATCTTTGTTTTCATTGCTTTCTCATCTTTTGATAACGCATACCAACCGTGTAATTCATCGATATGATTCTTACAAAACTCAATAAAAGTTTTAGATTTTTTCAAGCCGCCGCCATATTCCGGAAAATAAGATGTATGCGTATCTTCACAGGCATATATTCCATTTTCTTTTACATGGTCAAACATTACATTGAAAGTAACAATTTGCTGCCTCATTGTATGTCCGCCATCATCCAGAAGAATATCTATGGGCGGCAATTCCTTTTTTACTTTTTTTAAGAACTCAACATCTTCCTGCGATCCGGTAAATATTTTTGTATTTGCTGTTTCAAATTTTTTACAGTCCGGATCTATATCAATGGCATATATTTTTGCCTGCGGGCCAAAATATTCTCGCCAAAGTTTGAGCGATCCACCGTGTGAAATTCCAATCTCCAGGAAAACTATTTCTTGTCCCCTGTATTTTGAAAAATGAGAATCGTATATATCAATATAGTTACTCCATTTATGTAATAAAGGGCCATCGTAACCTTCTACAATTTCGCGTATAGTTTTCATTAATAAGAGATTATCTGTTGCATGTGTATATTTATATTGTTTATCAGTCGACACATGAAATAAACACCTTTTAGATTCAATACTCATTTCCGGGCTGTGAATGCTTAATATTCTATGGTTACTTCATACTGCAAATATATTTTTAAAATTAAAATTATTGATCAGTTGCTGCTCTCGAGTAATTCGCGCCTGTATTTATCCAGTATAGATGATTTTCTTATAAAGCCCAGCAATACATTTTTAGAATCTGTGATAGGCAATACAGAGTTGGTGTTCTCAGAAATCTCAAACATGTGCAATGCAGAATCTATATCGTCTTTAAGGGTGAGTGCTTTCTCTTTTTGCATCAGGTCTTCGGCAGTTAGCTTCTCCCTGTCGCCCGTTCTTTCCAGCAGAATATATTTAAAATTCTTCAGCCTTATCAGGCCTTTCAGCACACCGTTATCATCAACCACTGCATATACATCCTTATCGGATTCTGCGATCTTTTTAATGATGGTATCCAGCTTATCGGTGGTTAAAAACCTCGGGTAGTCATCCTGTATCAGCAGCCGCAACTCCAGCCGGCTCATCAGGTAAGCATCACGGTCTGTCACGTCAATATGCTTGTCTTTAGACAGGCGCTTCATTTCATAAGACAATGATTCGAACGATTTCACCACGAAGAAGCTGATGGCAGAAACGATCATTAAAGGAATGAACAAAGAATAACCATTGGTAACTTCTGCGCTCAAAAATATAGCGGTAAGCGGGGCAAAGAAAACGCCGCTGAGCATGCCTGCCATGCCCGCTACCAGGAAGTTGGCCATAGGAATATCGTGAAAGCCTATCATCTGGCAAAACCTGCCGAAGATAAAGCCGAGCATACCGCCGATAAACAAAGCAGGTGCAAAACTACCGCCGTTGCCGCCTGCGAACAAGGTGAAGCCGCTGGCAAATATTTTTAAAATCATTACCGCTATCAGGTAAAATAAAATTATCCACTGATTGTCTGTAAACCTGATCAGTATGGACCTTCCATCGATATTGCCGGTTTCTGCAATGGCCTTTAAAGTAAGGTAGCCCTCGCCATACAATTGCGGGAAGAAAAAGATAAGTACCGATAAGGCCAGCGAGCCGATCAGCCACTTGCGTTTCCTGCTATGAAAGCCTTCAAATAAATTTTGCATCCATTGAAATGATTTCAGATGCAACAGTGCAAGCAGACCTGAGAACAAGCCGATGCCTACATAGAAAATTACGTTGTTGTAATCAAATGATTTGATATCGGTAAACGACAATAATATTTCATCGCCCAGGATAATATTCGACATAATGGCTCCCGTGGCTGCAGAGATCAATAAGGGTATGAATGATGCCGTTGATATTTCTATGAATAAAACTTCCAGCGCAAACAGCACGCCCGCAACAGGCGCGCTGAAGGCAGTACCGATACCCGATGCTACACCGCATGCTATCAGCAATGTTTTATCTTTGTAAGACAAAAGAACGCTCCTGCCATAGTTGGAACCGATCGCAGCGCCGGTGGCTACAATCGGAGACTCAAGACCGAGTGAGCCGCCCAGGCCAACAGTGATGCCACTGGTAAGCACATGTGAGTAAGTCTGGCTGAGCGGCAGGTTAGACGATTGCTTGGCAATGGAATAAACGATTTTATCATTGCCTTTTAAAAAATTATTCTTAAATACCCTGTATACCAGCAAAGCTGAAATACCGATGCCCACTACAGGCAGCAAGGACTGGTACCAGAGAATGTTCCCGATTTTCCAGTATTCAAATACATACTTTTCTATCCTGAACACAAACAGCTTTAAAATAATAGCAGCAAGCCCTACCAGCAAGCCTACAGCCACACAGGAAAACAACATAAACTGCTGGTGGGTAAGCCTGCGCTTTAAGAATAAAACACTCATTCTTAAGCTGCCTAAAATATATTTTATACCGTTCTTCACTGGTGCATTTTAATTAATCAAAGCCGCCGTTTCTTTCAGGTGCGCGAACTTCCGGCACTACATGAGGTTTGCCTGTACGCTCATTTATGGGCAATGTTTCAAATGCATGGGGCGTTCTTTCGGGATCTTCGCTCGCCATGTAAGCAAGTATAGCTACCAGTATTACATTCTTCTTTACTTCATCAAAAACGATCTTGTCGTAGGTATCCCTGTTGGTATGCCAGGTATACGTACCGTAGTTCCAGCTATTGGAACCCAGCATGAATGCAGGCGCAGAAGCTGCTACGAATGCCGCATGGTCGCTGCCGCCACCGCCCGGAATACCGGGAAAAGTAGTTTGGATGTGGCTCCTGATAGAATCAGGAACCGGCTCCAGCCAGCGGTTGAAATATGCAGAGGCGTTTTTAAAACCCTGGCCTGAAATGAACGAAATGCGGCCGGTACCATTGTCCTGGTTAAATACTGCCTGGATATTTTTTACAATCTCCGGATGGTCTGCCACAAAGGCTCTTGAACCGTTCAGGCCCTGCTCTTCACTGTTCCAGTGACCGGCAATGATGGTGCGTTTGGGATTGGGATAATATTTTTTCAGCAACCGCATTACTTCCATCATAAGGATAGTGCCGGTACCGTTGTCCGTAGCGCCTGTAGCCCCGTCCCACGAGTCAAGATGCGCTGAAAGCACAATATATTCTTCTGGTTTGGTACTCCCCTTGAGTGTGGCGATGGTATTGTATACAGGAGCTGTGCCCAACTCTTTGGAGTCTGCCTTTAAAGATATGGTTGGCGTATTGCCCGACTGTGTAAGCCTGTAAAGCAGGCCATAATCTTCCAGGGCAATATCTACAACAGGAATATTTTTTGTGTAAGCTGAAAATATTTTATTAACGCCGTAGCCGCGCGACCAGTACATAGACAATAAGCCAAAAGCGCCCGATCTGTCAAGCATGCGAAAGAATGCAGAGCGGCCTGTCTGCAACAACCTCTGCTGTGCATGTGCATTTCTTGTGCTGTCAATTGCACTGATCCTTTTATAATTATCTTTGAAACCAAATTCATCCCATGTAGCGAAAGGAATGCCTGTAGCGGGTTCCGGAGATATTAAAACAAACTTTCCCCTGGCCTTGGGCAACCACTTTACCAATGATGCCGAATCGGTAACTGATTCCGGGATCACAATCGTCTGGCCGGTTAATGTTTTGCCGTTTGTTGAAGGGCTCCAGGCCAGCTGCATGCCTTCCAGTGTTTTTACACGCGGAGCAATCATATCAATATGGGTGATTCCTCTTTGCCAGGAACGCCAGGTACCGTACTGTTGGTTTGCAGCTGGAATGCCAAGGGCTGCATATTTTTTTATAACCCAGTCATTGGCCTGCTTTATCTGTGGTGTGCCTACCAGGCGCGGGCCGATAACGTCTACAAGCTCATGGGCTAAAGATTCCAGTTTAGAGTTGGCATTCACTTCCTGCACAATGTTGTTGACAAAAGTTTCACGGGTTTGTGAAAATGTGTTCAGTGAAATGAAAGCAACAGCCAGAAAAGAGAGGGTCCTTCTCATAAGTTATGATTTATTGGTTTGGTTTTGCTACAATCTTTGTTTCATGGCTTCGTACAAAGAAATACCGCAAGCCACCGATACATTGAATGAATCGAAATTATTTTTCATCGGAATAGAAAAATGCTCATCAGCGGATTTCGAAATAAAGGACTGGATGCCTTTGCCCTCATCACCCATCACAATGCAACACGGCTCCTGCAATGGCAGTTCAAATATTTTCTTACGCGCATTCATTTCACTTGCAAATATTCTGATGCCGTTCAAATGCAAATCATCTACCGCTTTGGCTAAGCTGCTTACGCGGCAAATATGAATTTGCTCCAATGCACCGGCACTGCTTTTAACAGCCTCTTCATTCAAAGCGCCTACGCCTTTGTCGGGTATAATGATGGCCTGCGCGCCCGTGCATACTGCGCTGCGTGCGATGGCGCCGATATTTCTTACATCGGTAACACCGTCAAGCATCAGCAGCAAAGGCGCTTCGCCTTCGCCCACTATCCAGTCGATCACCTGCTGCAGGTCCTGGTAGATAACGGCAGATTTAAAAGCTACCACACCCTGGTGCAGGATGTTGGTAAGGCTGTTAAGTTTTTCGTTCGGCACATATTGTACGGGTATGTTGAGTGCTTTGGCAAGCCTGCGTATTTCCCCGATAGCATCGCCCGAAGCATTTTTAAACATCAGTATCTTATCGATATTTTCCTGCCTGTTCAGGGCTTCTATTACAGGGTTGCGCCCTGCAATCATATTTTTTTTTGATTGGTAGGAATTTGTTGATTTTTTTATGAACGCCATATTAATTCTTTGCTTCTTTGATCGCTTTCATTACACTGCCAAATTCCTGCAAAATGGTTCTGGCCTTCTCGTAATCATCTATTTTCAATTCCTTCATCAGCATTTTAGTACCTCTGTCTACCAGCTTTTCATTGGTCAGTTGCATATTCACCATTTTATTATCCTTTACTCTTCCCAGGCGTATCATGGTTGAGGTGGTGATCATGTTGAGCACCAGCTTCTGGGCTGTGCCGCTTTTTAACCTTGAGCTTCCCGTAACAAATTCCGGCCCTACCACTACTTCAATAGGATAGTCTGCCACGCGGGCTAACGGAGAGTTTTCGTTGCTGGTAACACAACCGGTAATGATGCCCTGCTCTTTACATTTTTCCAATGCACCGATCACGTAAGGGGTAGTGCCGCTTGCAGCGATGCCCACAACCACATCCTGGTCGGTAGGGTTGTATTGCTGCAGGTCTTCCCATCCTTGTTCTTTGCTGTCTTCTGCCCGCTCTACTGCATTGGTTATAGCCTCTTTACCTCCGGCAATAATGCCGTTTACAAGGTCGGGGCTTGCGCCAAACGTGGGCGGTATCTCGCTTGCGTCCAGTATGCCAAGCCTGCCGCTGGTGCCCGCGCCGATGTAAAACAATCTTCCCCCGTTGCTTAATTTCTCTACGACCACTTCAACAAGTTTCTCAATCTGTGGTATAGCCTGCTCAACAATTACAGGAACAGATTTGTCTTCGTTATTCATGTTTACCAGCAATTCGTGCACCGGCATTTTTTCAAGGTGCCTGTATTTGGAGTCCTGTTCCGTAGTTTTTACAAAGTTTGTAGGCATAATAATCTCCTTATATTTTTTCAATAAAATTTTTCAGAATAAGTTCACCGGCATCAGCGCTTTTTTCGGGATGAAACTGTACGCCATAAAAATTATCTTTCTGCAAAGCTGTGCTGTATTCCCGGATATAGTTTGCTTTTGCAATGGTATGGGTGCCAACCGAAGCATAATAACCATGCACCAGGTATATAAAGCTGTTTTCCTTCATGCCGGCGAAAAGATCTGATTTAAGATCATAAACAGTGTTCCACCCTATCTGGGGAACCTTTAGCTGCGGCGATTGAAATTTCATTACCTCTTCATCAAAGATCCCCAGGCATGGTGTATCCCCTTCTTCGCTGCGCCTACACATGAGCTGCATGCCCAGACAGATGCCGAGTATGGGTTGTTTTAGATTTACAATCACTTCGTCAAGCCCCCGCTCTTTCAGATACTCCATGGCGCTGCCTGCTTGCCCCACGCCCGGTAAAATTACCTTGTCTGCCTGGTTTATTTCTTCGGGATCGGCCGTTACCACTGCATTATAGCCGATTCTCTGGAGCGCATATAAAACAGACTGCACATTGCCGGCATTGTATTTTACGATTGTGATTTTCATTTAAGCTGCAAAGTTATCTCTAAATTCGGATATTTACTTATGCGGTTACCATTTTGAGGAAAGTTTGCGTGTTTTCCTCAATGCTGTTATCTCCCTGCAACGCACGGATGTATGCACTGCCGATAATGGCGCCGTTGGCATGCTCAC
Organism: Haoranjiania flava; assembly: GCF_025631005.1. NCBI lineage: Bacteria > Pseudomonadati > Bacteroidota > Chitinophagia > Chitinophagales > Chitinophagaceae > Haoranjiania > Haoranjiania flava. Next base: position 13,784 of record NZ_JAOTPL010000016.1, on the reverse strand, counting down.
AAACCTTGCGGAAGGTAGCTTTGTCTTTTACCCCGAAGCCCGCAAGCACCGGGTTTTTTAAATTATAGGATCGAAGTTTTTGCAAATAATCACTTACGGTATCAAAATCCTTATTGCCACCGGTAGTGGAAGATGAAGTAACGGCATACAAAAATCCTGAAGTAAGCTCATCTAATTTCCTTACACGTTCTTCTGATGTTTCGGGCGTTACGAGGAAAATAAAATCAAGCCCGTGTTTTTTTGTATGAATGCTGTATTCATTTTCAAACTCGTATGCAGGCAGGTCAGGAATAATGAGGCCGTCAACTCCTACTTCTGCGGCTTTGGCACAAAACTGTTCAAAGCCGTATTGCAATACCGGGTTTAAATATCCCATGAGCACTACCGGTATATGTATTTCCTTCCTGAAGTTTTTAAGCTGTTCAAACAGTTTCTGAATGGTCATGCCATTTTTCAAAGCCACGTCGTCACTATGTTGTATTACCGGTCCGTCTGCAACAGGATCGCTGTAAGGCATGCCCAGTTCAATGATGTCTGCGCCGTTTTCCTGCAGGGCTTTCATTATGGGTACAGTACTATCCGGTTTGGGGTAGCCGGCAGTACAATAAATGTTGAGTACGTTATTACATTTAGTTTCAAACAATTTAAGTATACGTGACATTTCTCTGATCAATTAAATAAATTTATGCATTCTTTGTATATACGTTTCCATATCTTTATCTCCTCTGCCACTGAGGCACACTACAACTACATCCTTTTTGGTAAGGTTCATTTTCTCCAGCACTGCAAGAGCATGCGCGCTTTCCAATGCAGGAATGATGCCCTCGATCTTTGTAAGATTGTATGCTGCCTTCAGCGACTCATCGTCGGTGGCATGCAGATAAGTAGCCCTGCCAGAATCAAACAGGTAAGCATGCATGGGGCCAATACCGGGATAATCCAACCCTGCTGAAATGCTGTGCGGCTCTATTACCTGGCCGTCATCTGTCTGCATTACCAGGCTTTTGCTTGCATGCAGCACACCTACCTTGCCAAGCCTGGTCGTAGCCGCTGTACTGCCTGTATCTACGCCTAAGCCTGCCGCCTCCACGGCTACCAGATTCACTTCTCTTTCATTAAGAAAATGATAGAATGCTCCTGCTGCATTGCTGCCGCCGCCCACACAGGCGAGCACATGAGTAGGCAGCTCCGAGCCTGTTTTTTCTTTGAGCTGCCAACGGATCTCTTCACTGATGATGCTCTGAAAACGGGTAACCATATCCGGAAAAGGATGGGGCCCCACGACACTACCGATTACGTAATGGGTATCGGACGGATTATTGATCCAATGCCGCAAAGCCTCATTGGTAGCATCTTTCAGCGTTTTGCTGCCACTCATAGCAGGTATTACCTCTGCTCCCAGCATCTTCATCCTGGCTACGTTAGGCGCCTGCCTGGCAATGTCCACCTCGCCCATGTACACAATACATTCCAGCCCTTTTAAAGCACAGGCTGTAGCTGTGGCTACGCCATGCTGGCCTGCTCCGGTCTCTGCAATGATCTTTTTCTTGCCAAGCCTTTCTGCCAGCAATACCTGTCCAAGCGCATTGTTTATCTTATGTGCACCGGTATGGTTCAGATCTTCCCTTTTCAGGTAAATATTTGTATGGTATTGTGCGCTTAACCGCTCTGCGTAATACAGTGGCGACGGGCGTCCTACGTAATCTTTCAGCAGCAGTTGAAACTCAGCCTTAAAAGACGCATCGTTCATAATTTCCAGGTAGCGCGACTTTAATTCTTCAATATTCCTGTTGAGCATTTCGGGAATGTAGGCTCCGCCGAATTCTCCGTAATAGCCTTTTTCATCAACCTCTATTCTTTGCATAAATCTTTTTTATTTTTTTACCTACCAGTCAAAAGGATCGTAATAATAGTAGCTTTGTTGCCTTTGAGCCATTTGCTCGAAAACGTTGCTGACAGACATTCTCAGCCAGTCGTAAACCGCTTTGAGCGAGTATGAGCTTTCGCCCGTATTGTCGTTGAAAACCTGTTTAGAACCATCCGCATAATGCACTTCCAGCATTGAGGTGAATGTATCATCGTTCATAACAATAGACGCATCTTTGCTTTTTTCGTACCTGCGCAGGGTAGCCACCACATCCAGGAAATCACCCATCATGTCTTTGGCGATCTTTGCATTGTGTACCGCTGGTTTTTTCCCATTCTGAGCATCTTCAGTGATCACCATATCTGAATTTCTTTCCCGCTGGTTCACAAGCGTTACCTGTATATTGCCTTTGGGGAAATATTGTTCCGTATAAACAACCCTGGCAATAGTGGCAGGATCCACTAACTTCTTATAATCTACCAGCATCTGTATTTCAGGATGAAACATTACCGTATCTACCCTTAAGGGAACGCCTTCCACTTTTTTATACAAATCGTTTGTCCACTTAGCTATCTCCAGGTAATTTTTTCCATCTGTCTCAAGCACATTAAAGTAAGTAGGAACCGGTGAATTGTATTTTATATGCGGGAAATTGTTGTAGTTATCTGCCAGGAAAATGAACAGACGGTAATGTTGCGAGTAGCCCGCTTTTTTACTGAGGTAACCGCTGATAACAAGATCATCTTTTTTATCCCCGTTCAGATCCAGCTTAGCCCATTTGCGGTATTTGTATCTGCCCAGAAGATCGTTTTTCTGCTGTTCGCTGAAATTGTAAAAATTGATCCACTCGGTACCGTCAATCAATTTAAAATCATTGAAATTGCTTTTGGTATTGGTGCCTATAACATGCTTTCTGAAGAATTGCATCGCAGCGCTGTCAGAATTGATCCTGTCGATTTCTGTTTGTGCAGAAACCGGCACCGTGCAGGCAACCGCAGCCACAAGCAACAGGCATTTGATCTTCACAGAGATGGAAATGTAAGAATGATTTATGCTTAGTTTCATTTTTTATAGCTTTTTAAATCCACAATAAAACGCTCTACCTGGCGTACATCTTTATTGCCGGGGCTCAATTCAAATTTACTATTTATATCAACAGCAATTAATTTTTTCGAGACAATTTCTTCAGCAAATGAGTTGATGGCTTCAGCATCATCTACCCCTATTCCACCGCTTAAAAAATAAGGATTGGGTATATCAATATCCACCAAAGTACTCCAGTCAAATTTTTCTCCCGAGCCGCCAAACTGGACTGTTTTGGTGTCAAAGAGGAAGTAATCGCTCACATTGGCATATTTATTCACCTTCCACAAAATATTATCATCTTTCAGCATCCTGAATGTTTTCACCACCGGGTAGTGATTAGATATATTGGCGCAATAAGAAGGCGTTTCATCGCCGTGTAATTGCACCATGTCCAGGTCGCACTCATCGGCTATACGCAGCACTTCATTCTCGTCTTCATTTACAAACACACCGATGCGCTGAATATCTACGTTAAGATCCCTGATATCAAATGTTGACAAATGATTTAAAACATATCTTGGAGATGCCCTGTAAAAAATAAAGCCTACATAATCTGCCCCTGCTTTCTCTACTCCGTAAATCTGTTCAAGTTGTGTCATTCCACACACCTTAACTTTCATGCTGCTTTTGTTTTAATTGTTCTACATACTCTTTAAAAGCCAGGCCCGGATTCTGATGCTTCATAAAGTTTTCACCGATCAGAAATCCTTGGAAACCTTTATTGCGCAAAGCTATCACTACATCCGCATTATCTATGCCACTTTCTGCGATACAGATTTTGCCTGCGGGCAGTTTCTGCATCAACCGCACAGAATGTTCCACATCTACTTCAAATGTTTTCAGGTTGCGGTTGTTAATTCCTACAAAATCCACCTCATCACAAATATGCTGCAGCTCTGCTTCTGCGTGCAACTCCAGCAAGACTTCCAAAGACAATTTCTTTGCAAATTTAGCTAATTCTTTTACTCTTTGCGGCGGAAGGCAGGCTGCGATCAATAATACTACATCAGCGCCTATGGCTTTTGCTTCCAAAAGCTGGTATTCATCTATAATAAATTCTTTGCGGAGTATAGGTATATTGTTTTTCCTTGCGGCAATAAGATCCTTATCGGAGCCGCCAAAAAAATCCCGGTCGGTTAATACGGAAAGGCAGCTTGCGCCGTATTTTGTATAGGCTGCTGTTACCTCTTCTACATCTGCTTCCTGGTTGATCCAGCCTTTGCTGGGCGACTTGCGTTTAAACTCTGCGATGATGCCGGTACTTCCTTCGCGCTGAAGGTTTTCTTTGAGGGAAATGGTATCACGGCTAAAGAATTCACTTGCGCTCAAAACCGCTTCGGGAGACTGTTTACGGGCTTGTGCTACCTCAAGTCTTTTCTGTTGAACAATCTTATCCAGGATATTTTTTATCATTTGTTCATCGCTATTAAAGTATTAAAACATTGTCTGGCCTTTCCGGAATCGAGGCTGTCTACGGCCGCATAGTAAGCATCGTCGTAATCTTTATAATTGCCTGTGCAGTGCAATGCCGTAGCGGCGTTGGCCAGTACCACCGCATTTTGCGGCCAGGTGCCGTTTCCCTCAATAACATTGCTGAAAATTTCGGCAGCGGATTCCAGTGTCTTGCCTCCGAAAATATCGTCTTCCGTAACCCTTCGCCTGCCCAGTTGTTCGGGCGTAGCTATTCTTTCACCACTGTTTGAAATAATCTTTGTATCTCCTGTAAGTGAAATCTCATCATAGCCGTCAAGGCTGTAAACGATATGGAAAGCCCTGCCGCTTTGCTGTAAAAAATAAGTATAGATCCTTGCCATCTCCAGGCTGTAAACGCCCAATAACTGGTAATCGGGCCGTGCTGGATTGACCAATGGCCCGAGCATATTGAAAAATGTCCGTAAGCCAAGACTCTTCCTGATGGGACCTACGTTTTTCAATGCAGGGTGAAAAACAGGGGCATGCAGGAAACAGATGTTGGCCTGCTCCAGTTCTTTTTTTAACTGCTGCTGATCTGATTTGAATTGATAGCCCATCAGCTCCATTACATTCGAAGCGCCACTTACGGTGGAAGCGCCATAGTTTCCCTGCTTGGCAACCTTCTGACCTGTGCCCGCAACGATGAAAGAAGCCAAGGTAGAAATATTAAAAGTGTCTTTTCCATCGCCGCCTGTGCCAACAATATCAATAGTTTTGTGATCAGAAAAATCTACTTTCACACAAAGATCCATAAGAGCTTCCGTAAAGCCTGCAAGCTCTTCAATAGTAATGGTACGCATCAGGTACACCGTGACAAAGGCCGTTACTTCCGCATCACTGTACCTGCCGTTAGAGATGTTGATCAATATCTCTTTAGCCTGTTCTTTGGATAAAGTTTTATAGTCAAATAAGTATTGTAATGTTTTCTTCATCTGTTAATATTTAATTTTTTCTGTTCGCCACACGGAATAACCAGCTTTTTAGATTCAATACTCATTCCCGGTTGGTATAGATTCCTAATCTTTATGACTATTTCATGTGTATATTTATTTGTTTTTTCAGTTGCCACATGGAATAACCAGCTTTTTAGATTCAATACTCATTCCCGGTTGGTATAGATTCTTAATCTTTATGGTTATTTCATCTGTCTCTTTGTTTTTACTGATTGATTCCGGTGGCTATTTAAAATAATTGTGATTATACATTTGACCACGTTTGATAATATAAGACTTAGAGTTGCAGCCAGTTTCTTAAAATCGTTTCACCGTCAGGCGTTAATATACTTTCGGGATGAAACTGTACACCCTTCACATCATATGTTGTATGTTCTAGCGCCATGATCATACCTGCTTCGTCTCTGGCAGTTACCTGCAATGTTTCCGGAAAACTTTCTTCACTCACCACCCAGCTGTGATAACGCCCCACCGGGAAAGCTTCAGGCAGGCCATTAAACAGCGCGCTCCTGTGTCGGGTTTGTATACAGCTTGTGGCCACACCATGATGCACGTCTGCAATGTTCTCAAGCTTTGCGCCAAACGATTCCCCGATGGCCTGTTCCCCCAAACATACGCCCAGTATGGATTTGGAAGGTGCATATTCCCTGATCAGCGGCAACAACAAACCTGATCCGGAAGGAAGCCCCGGACCGGGGGAAAGGATAATCTTATCATATTTTTTCACATCCTCCAATGCAATTCTGTCATTGCGGTATACATCAACCTTCTTACCCGCTATTCTTTCAACGATTTGGACAAGATTGTATGTAAACGAATCGTAATTGTCAAAAACTAATATTTCCATTATATATTTTTTACCTTATAGCCTGATGATTAAAAGACAAATTAAATCTCCTCTGCAATTAACAAGGCCTGTTTTAGCGCGCCCAGCTTATGATGCACTTCCTGCACCTCGTCTCCAGGATTAGATTTGGCCACAATGCCGCCGCCGGCCTGGTAATACAATGCATTGTTCTTACTCAGGAAACTGCGGATGATAATGGCGTGGTTTATAGAACCGTCAAATCCCGTAAAGCCAATGGTGCCGCCGTATGCGCCGCGCGAATCATTTTCAAATTCATCAATCAGTTGCATGGCTTTATATTTGGGTGCGCCGCTTAAGGTGCCTGCAGGAAATGTGTTGGCCAGCATACGGAAAGGATTGGTATTTTGCTGCACATCGCCCTTTACTTCACTTACAATATGCATTACATGCGAGTAGTTGTGTACTTCGCGGAAATAATTTACCCGTACATTTTCACACAAACGGCTGAGGTCGTTTCTCGCAAGATCTACCAGCATGGTATGCTCTGCATTCTCTTTGGGATCCTGCAATAACTTTTCTGCCAGTACTTTATCTTTTATTACATCGCCCGTGCGGCCGGAAGTGCCGGCAATAGGATGTATGATGGCTTCGCCCGCTTTGATCACCAGTTGCGATTCAGGGCTTGAACCCATTATTTTATAATCAGAATAATCAAAATAAAATAAGTAAGGCGAAGGATTTACACTGCGTAATGCCCTGTACACGTTAAAATCGTCGCCTCTGAATTCCTGCTTAAATCTTCTGCCCAGAACCATCTGGAATACATCACCGCGCAAACAGCTTTGTATGCCTTTTTCAATCATGGCAATATGTTCTTCTTCTGTTTTGTTTACGGTTTCCACGCCTGTGAGTTTAAACGGAAACGATGGCACATCCTTGCTTCTGATAAGTGTTTCCACCTCTTCCATTTCGCTTTCCACGCCGCCGATGATGTTTTCACAGAGATACATTTCATTTTTAAAATGATTGATCACGATCACGTACTGATAAAGCCTGTAGCGCATCAGCGGTATGTCTACTTCGTTCGAGCGTTTATAAGAAGGCAGTTTTATCGTATCAAAAAACTGTACTGCATTGTAAGAGGCATAGCCAAACAATCCCTGCGCCTGCCCGGCAACAGTGTCTGCACATTTTTCAACTTCGTATTGCTGCATGTAATGCCACAACATTTCGGGTACATCCTGTACATCTTTTATGTCTGTCATCACCGGCTTCTGTCCGGGATATTTAAATTCTATCTGCTGCAGGTCGCGCACCTCTATACCGCCAATGGCATTGATGCCGATAATAGACCTGCCGTTTTCAGCAGAATTGTGGTTAACACTTTCGAGCAGTACCGTATCCCTGAAGCGGTCGCGCAGGCGCAGGTATATGCCTACAGGCGTGTAGATGTCTGCCAGGATTTTTTTACAATTGGTTTCTAACTTTACTTTTTTCATTTCATGCTGCATTAAACACTAATTACCAGGTAACAAAAAAGGCCTCAACATTTGCCGAGACCTTCTGAATATTTTTATTATGTTTACTGGAGTTACAATCACAGGATTATTCAAACAGACCCGACTTAGAGCTTGTTTGCCACCACCACAGATTGTTGCTATTGTTAAACATGCAGCAAATGTAAATAGTAATTTTTATTATTCAAAAAAAATAATTTTTAAGCTTAGTTGCTCGTTTTTTAGTCATAACTTAAAGATTAGTTATTAATACCTTATCAGTACAACATTTACAATATAATTACACAATCATTCTATGGTATGGATACGAAGATTGATGGAAGCTCCTGCCTGTCTGATAATTTTCTGATTCTACGGAAAAAATCAATCCCTATAAAAACTTTATACGCCTGCCTGTTACTGATATCATCGCATTTTTCAAATGCACAGGCAACCTTTCGGAAAATTGAGAGGTGAGCATCAATCAAAGTTTACCAAGAAACATTTAAAAAGGTTGTTGATAAATATAATTATTACAAAGCTGCTGAGACTTTTACTTTCGTGAGCAACAAAGACGCACTGCGTGATTGTATCAAAGCGCAGCCCGAGTAAGGAACCTGAGATGCATTGTATGTTTTTACTTGAAGAAATTGCCTGGGGTTGATATTTTTTACTTCTCACTTTTCACCATTTCATCATTGGCAAATCACAAATCACAATTTGTATTCAACAAACTCACATTGGGCTAAAAAACTTTGATCTGCTTCAGCGCCTATGCCCGGCAAATCGGGTGTTTGCAGCAACATGCCTTTATATGTGACGCCATTGATAACAGGATCTGCCAGGTGTCCTAATAGACAGGAGTCAAAATCATGATAAGCAATATTGTCGCAAGCCAGCGCCAGGTGTACGTTTGCAGACAAAGCTATCCGGCTTTCCAGCATGCCGCCGAGCATGTTCGGAATATTATTTCGTTTACAGATTTCATGGATTTTCAGCGCCTCAGCAATGCCGCCGGATTTAGCAAGTTTTATATTGATGCTATCAGTAGCCATGTGCCTGATAAGCCTTTCCGCATCCCTGTGTGTATATACGCTCTCATCTGCCATAACCGGTATTGCTGTTTGCTGTATGAGTTCAGGGAGATAATCATCATCGTAGGTGCGCATGGGCTGTTCGCAAAACTCAATATCAAATTTTTCTATGCCCTGCAAAAGTTTTACAGCATCTGCAGGCGTATATCCCTGGTTGGCATCTACCCTGATCTTTGTATTGTTGCCAACGGCCTGCCTAATGGCCTGTATGCGCAGTATATCTTCTTCTGCGTTTTTGCCTAACTTCACTTTGATAATGTTTACATGCCTGTTGGCAACAAAATCATGCGCTGTTGCGCGCATATTGTCAATGCTGTCAATACCAATGGTAAGGTCACTTTCGGGTTCAAAATAGGTGCCGCCTAAAAACTTATAAAGCGGAAGGCCTTTGGCTTTGGCCGAAATATCATACAGGCACATATCAAAAGCGCTCTTGATAGTGTAGTTACCTGCAATGTAAGCATGTAATTGCGCATTTCTGTCCTCAATGTTCAAAGGATCTTTACCGACCCACAGCTCTGCAAACTTTTCTGCAAGCACAAAGCAGGTATCCTGTGTTTCACCCACGATCACAGGGAAAGCGCTGCATTCGCCTACACCTTTCAAACCCGCATCAGTAAACACTTCTATATAGGTGTTCTGTGCATAATCCATTACACCCGTTGCGATCACGAAAGGCACCATAGGTATGGAAAAACGGTAAATTTTTACAGCAGTTATTTGCATGCGGCAGTTTAATTTTTATACTTTTGTGGCACAATGTGCCTGGCTAATATATCAAAAATAATATTTTGAAAGCAGATTGAAGCAGGCACAGATTAAAATTAAGCCTGCGCAATATCTGATAATAACATAGCATGAAGAAATTAAGTATGGATGAACTCAACCGTTTGTCGGTGGAAGCGTTTAAGGAAGCAAAAAAAAACAAAGTGATCGCAGTACTTGATAATGTCAGGAGCATGCACAACGTGGGCAGTGTATTCCGTACCGCCGACAGCTTCCTGATCACTGCTGTTATGCTCTGCGGCTACACCCCGCAACCCCCGCACAGGGATATTCATAAAACGGCATTAGGAGCTACAGAAACCGTTGATTGGATGTACTTTGAAAATACAGCAGATGCTGTAACGGCATTAAAACAAAAAGGCTATAAAGTTTACGGCATAGAGCAGGTTGATACCAGCGAGAAGCTTGATGGGCGCACGTTTTCAGGCGATGAGCAAATAGCCGTGGTCTTCGGCAACGAGGTTCATGGCGTGGCGCATGAAGTGCTGGAGATCTGCGATGGTATTGTTGAAATTCCACAGGAAGGCACTAAGCATTCACTGAATATTTCTATCGCTGCCGGTATAGTTCTGTGGGAGGCATTTAAACAACTGAAAAAGCCGGAATACAAAGTGCTTCCGGCGGGTTGATCATACAATACAGCCCTGCAAAGCCAGGCAGACTATACATTTTATTCAACAACAAACACAATAGCCTGCTTATGCCTGGAGCTCACTTTGGTGTTGTTCTGGATTCCTGGCTCCCAGTCTCCGCTGGCTTTGATCACCCTTACAGCCTCTGCTGCCGTGCCGTAGCCCGGGTCATTCAAGGCTTTCACGTCACTTACTTTCCCGTTTTTTGCAACCGTAAAACCTACTACTACTCTGTAAGTTCCCGGAGGTGCGCCGTTCTCAACGGGCAGGTCTGCGTTGAGGCTGCGCTTTAAAAAGTTATCCCAATCGCCTCGGTAGCTTGCTTTTACCTGCACATCAATAAAAATTTCTTCTTCTATTTTTTTGGAAGTTACGGAAGCTGCTATGTGCTCAAAAGTATTGCCTCCTTCGCCTTTGATCTGTACGGGAGGCGCTACTGCATTGGTTTCCAGGCCATCCTGTGTAAAGGCCGCGATCCTCGCATTGGACAGGTCTTGCTGGCTTTTTACAGTTTCCTTCACCATCCTGTCATCTACGATCTTCAGCGTGGAAAATTGTGTGGTCTTTAATTTAATGGTCTGAGGTTTTACTTTTTCCACTGGTTGTAAGGGCATGACAACCTGCGATTTTGTTTCACTGACTGATTGCAGGTCGATCTCCCGGGTTATAAACGTTTTTGTTGTGGAATCTTTATCCTGCTTCAACTGCAACAAAAGACTGAATGCCGCAGCGATCATTAGCATGCCGGTTATGGCGTAAGTAATATGTTTGCGGTAGCTGCGCCTGAGATCATAAGCGCCATAGGCTTTGTTTCTGTTCTCAAAAATAATATCAAGAAAATCAGATTGCAGAATTTTACTCTTTTCCATAAAATGCGTTTTAAGTGTTTACAATAATTGGTTATTTATTTTGTGGTACGAGCAGCGCACAAGGTTTTCAAGATGAGCGCCAAAGGTTGCTTCCTTGTGTGCTATATCATTGTGTACTTCCGTTTTAAGCATGAATAGCACAAGAGATTCCGCCATTTATAATAAGCTTATTTCCTTGTATCTTGTGCAATCTTCCTATACAGTGAGTTTTAATCAAAACGCAAAAAAACTTTCAAAATGCCGACAATTATTTACTTATGCACCTTCTATAACCATTGTGTATATTGTGTTTCAAGCCCATTTGAAAAAATGAGACAAAGATTTTACATCCACGATCAACGCATGCTGTTGTGTGGTATCACTTACCTGATCTTTAAATAATAAAATACTATGTAAACCTGTTCATTAATAAGATTCAGAAAGCCGGTTATTTCCATAAAATGTAAGCACCTATTTTTTAATATCAACTGCCACTAATTATTTATTAAGTATTTTTAGGGCTATTTAAAAAAACAACTTTATGCAGAAATTATTGGTCTTTGCTGTTTTATTTTTTCTATCCTTCCAAATCAGTGCACAAACCATCAATACCATGCTGGAGCGCAGCATAGCTGCTTTGCTGAATGATTCGCAGATGAAAAATGCTTCTATAAGCTTTTATGTAGCTGACGCTGCCTCAGGCGCAATGGTTTATCATAAAAACGGCTATACCGCCTTGGCGCCGGCCAGTACTTTAAAAAGCTTTACAGCCATTGCAGCTCTGGAGATACTGGGCAAGGATTACCGGTATAAAACAAGCATACAGCATACCGGGAAAGTAGAAGACGGCATACTCAAAGGCGACCTGATATTCAGAGGCAGCGGTGATCCCAGTTTGGGAAGCTGGCGCTATGAAGGCTATAAACAGGAGCATGTAAAAACAACTTTTCTGGAAGCTGTTGCTGCGGCCGGCATACGTGCGATTGACGGAAATATTATTGCAGACAACTCAGCTTTTGAATTACAACCTTTGCCCGGCGGCTGGCCGTGGGATGACATCGGCAATTATTACGGCGCCGGCCCGTGGGGCCTCAACTGGAATGAAAACCAGTTCGATATGCATATCCGTCCCGGCAAAAAAGAAGGTGATGAAGTAAGCATTATCAAGACCGTGCCGGAGATACAAAACGTAACGATCATAAATAATTTCAAGACAACAAAAAGTGAGGATACGCGCCTGTTTTTTGCGCCCTATTCTAAAGTGGCTTTTACAGAAGGTAGTGTGCCTGCGGGCAAAACAGTAGTCATTGCTTCCGGATCCATGCCCGATCCGCCGCGGCAGTTTTTGTATGCCGTGAAAAGCTGGCTGAAAGAAAAAAATATTTATACCACAGGGGAGTACCTCACAGCCTTTGATTTTTTATCCGGCGGAAAGGCTTTGCCGCGGAACGCTACAGAGATCGGCTATTTTCAATCTCCTTCCATGGATAAAATGGAGTATTGGTTCATGAGAAAGAGCATTAATATTTATGGAGAAGCATTTGCCAAAACCATAGCGCTCGAAGAAAAAGGCCATGGTAATACGCAGGATGGAGTTGACGTTATAAAAAAGTTCTGGAAAGAAAAAGGTATTGATCTAAGTGAATTTAAAATGATTGATGGCAGCGGCCTGTCACCGCAAAATGCAGTAACCGCACACGCAGAAGTACAGGCTTTACTTTACGCTCAGAACCGGGAATACTACAAAGCATTCTATGAATCCATGCCAGTGTATAACGATATGAAAATGAAAAGCGGCACCATTGCCAGATGCAAAGCATTTGCCGGATACCACACGTCTGCTACAGGCAATAACTATGTATTCTCTATCATTATCAATAATTATGAAGGAAGTTCGTATGGCATTGTTCCCAAAATGTATAAGCTGCTCGATAACCTCAAAAAATATTAGATATGCAAAAACTTGTAGTACTTACAGGCGCCGGCATCAGCGCAGAGAGTGGTGTGGCCACGTTTCGGGATTCAAATGGTTTGTGGTGCAACCATCGCGTGGAAGAAGTAGCCACACCGGAAGCCTGGTATAAGGATAAACAACTGGTACTTGATTTCTACAATGCACGCAGAAGGCAGTTGCAAGAAGTAGCACCAAATGATGCGCACAAAATACTGGCAGAACTTGAAAAAGATTTTGAGGTAACGATCATTACCCAAAATGTAGATGACCTGCACGAGAGAGCCGGCTCTGCAAACATCATTCACCTGCATGGAGAACTGAAGAAAGCCAGGAGCGAAAAGAATGAATCAATTGTGCTGAACTGGGAAGGTGATATGCAATTAGGAGATAAAGCAAGCGACGGAAGCCAGCTAAGGCCGCATATTGTATGGTTTGGCGAAGCCGTGCCTATGATAGAAAAAGCAATGGCAGTGACAACTACCGCTGACATTTTCCTTATTGTGGGCACATCGCTGCAAGTGTATCCTGCAGCGGGCTTAATGAATTTTGTGAGGCCCGGCACCCCTGTATATTTAATAGACCCTAACCCTCCTGCCGTAAAGTTTCCAAGGGAGTTTTATATTCCCATGGGTGCATCGGAAGGAATGAAGGTGTTCCGTGAAAAGATAAAAAACTATAAGTGCTAAACGTGTTGGAGCGCCTGGTTTATATCGTCTAAAATATCATCAACATATTCCAATCCAACCGACAAGCGAATCAATCCCGGAGTGATGCCCACAGACAACCG
>NZ_JAOTPL010000015.1:0-82552 GCF_025631005.1 Haoranjiania flava | reverse complement strand
AAAGCAGTTCACTATTTTTTGTTTGCCATATTGATTGCCTGTAATAGTACAGGCGAACAGCATTATGCCTTAAAGCCACCACAGGCACAAGCTGTATTTACTGATACTGACAGTATCCTGAAAGATTTCAGCAGCTGGTATAATTATACCTATTATAATATACTGCTTACAAGCGATTTTATTGCTTTGAACAGTGATTCTGTACAAATATCAAAACCGGATTTCTTAACAACAATGCAAACCGGGAATTTTGTTGCCATCAAATTAAAAAACGATGATATTCCGCCTGTTTATAAACTTGTAGAAAAAAATATTGATGATCAAATGATTATAGCCACTATGCGTCAAATGGCGAAAGATGCTTTAAATAATTATCAGCAGGAAGGAACTGATCTGCCTTCTTTCAGTTTTACAGATATAGACAACAATCATTTCACAACCAACAATACCAAAGGAAAAGCAATATTACTGAAGGCCTGGTTTATCAAATGCACGGCTTGTGTAAAAGAATTTCCTGAACTCAATAAACTGGCTGATCAATACAGCAACCGAACAGACATACTTTTCATCAGTATTGCCTTAGATAAAAGAGAAGATTTAAAAAAGTTTCTGGCTACCAATGAATTTAAATACAAAGTAGTTCCTGAGCAGGAAGATTATTTGCAAAATCGGCTTCATATACAATCTTATCCTACGCACATACTGGTAAATACCCGGGGAAAAATAGTAAAAATAGCAAACCGGATTGAAGAAGTTGCTCCGTTTATAGAGATAGCTTTGAAAAATTAAACAAGCACTCCATACTTCCAGAGTGCTTGTGAACGAAGCTTATCCGGCAGAATCCGGCTCTTCTAATTTATTGTCTTTGGCAAATTTATCCCGCACTTCCGTAAACTCCTGGAACAAGGCATCCATCTTTTCTACAGCATCGTCCATTTCGGCAAATACATCAGGGATCTTTTCTTCCAGCAGTTTATTGCCAAGCTCAATATTATCTACCTCTATTTGCGCAACTTTCTTCAGCACCGAAGTCTGGCTGTTCTTTAAATCATCCAGTTGACGCAAAATCTTGTCCATTAAGTCCAGCTTTCCTCTGTTGTTCATAATCTATATTTTTGTTGACTATAACTATAGCCACAAATAACATGCAAAGTTTTTTATACTACACATTTCAAACTTATCTAATGATATATGTAAATGAAAATATTATGCATTATATAATTAATACATACATTTAAAATACTAAATTTTAATTATTTCTTCATTACCTTGCGGCGGTTTGGCATAATCTTAGTTTTAAAGAATTTAAACAACTAACATGAACAGAACTAAAAAAATATATCAACTGCTAATGGTTACACTGCCGCTATTATCACTGGCACTGACTTTTTTGATTATACAGCCCGCCAGCATTATAGGTTATGTACTGTGCGCGCTGATAGGGTTTACGGTATACTTTTTCCTATGGCTGATAGTGGGAAAAATAATTCCTGACTATGTAAAGAACCTAAGAAAAAATAAATAACCATTTTAAATCAAAGAGTTTCACGGAAGCTCTTTTTTTATGCTCTTTAATGGGTAATAGCTATTTTTACGGGAACTAAAGCACCACATTTTGTACAGCAAAGAAGAAGCAGCACAGATCAAAAAAGAGTTCTGGACCAGTTACGGCCGCTATATGGCGCCTGTACTTTCGGCTGAAGGCATTACTCAAAACTGGATCAACTACAGCACAGGTATTAAACATGTATTTTTCAGAACGCAATTTGAAAGAAAGTATGCCTACGCGGGCATCCATATAATGCACCCGGATGCATCCCTGAGGTCTCTGCTGTTTCTGCAATTTACCCGGCTCAAAAACATATTAGATGAGGCGCTCCAGGAAGAATGGGTTTGGGAAGAACAAGCTATTGATGGTTTCGGGAAGCCTTACAGCAGGATATACATTGAACTGAAAAATGTAAGCCTTTACCGTAAAGATGATTGGCCTGCCGTGATCTCCTTTTTGAAATCGCGCATCATAGCCCTCGATACATTCTGGAATGAGGTAAAGGATAGTTTTGATGCTTTCAGGTGATAATTAATCTCTTTCCGTTGAATTATTTTATTGTAATGCAAGCATTAATACTATTGCATTTCTACAAAATATGACTTTTGTCATTATTGCAGATTTTACACATATTTTAGAGCCGGTTACAAGCGGATTTTATTAACTTTGAACGGATAGACCTCATCATATTTGAAATCTTAAAACTAAAAATTTTATGTCAAAAGTAACAGTTGTAGGCGCCGGAAACGTAGGTGCCAGTTGTGCAGAATATATTGCAATTAAGAACTTCGCCTCTGAAGTTGTATTAATTGATATCAAAGAAGGTTTTGCAGAAGGTAAAGCTATGGATTTGATGCAAACCGCCTCCCTAAACGGTTTCGATACAAGAATAACAGGCGTAACCAATGATTATAGTAAAACAGCCGGTTCTAAAGTAGCTGTTATTACTTCGGGTGTTCCCCGCAAACCAGGCATGACAAGAGAAGATCTGATTGGTATAAATGCAGGCATTGTAAAAGACGTGACCACAAAAATTTTAGAGCACTCTCCCGAGGCTATTATTATAGTAGTAAGCAACCCGATGGATACCATGACTTACCTGTCTCATAAAGCATCTGGCTTACCTAAAAACAGGATCATAGGTATGGGCGGCGCGTTGGATAGCGCTCGCTTTAAATACAGGCTGGCAGAAGCTTTGGAATGCCCTGCTTCCGATATTGACGGCATGGTAATAGGCGCACACTCAGATACGGGAATGGTGCCTTTAATGAGCAAAGCCACCAGGAACGGTGTACCTGTTGTAAATTTTATTGACGAGGAAAAACAAAGTTATGTAATTGAAGAAACTAAAATTGGCGGTGCTACACTTACCAAACTTTTAGGCACTTCCGCCTGGTATGCTCCCGGGGCTGCAGTAAGTGTACTGGTACACTCCATCCTGGCTGATCAAAAGAAAATGGTTCCCTGCTCGCTGATGCTTGACGGTGAGTACGGCCTCAGCGATATCTGCTTTGGCGTGCCTGCGATCATTGGTAAAAACGGCGTAGAGAAAATTGTGGAAGTAGAATTAACTGAAGACGAAAAAGCTAAGTTTAATGAGGCTGCCGATGCAGTACGCAAAACAAACGATGTGTTGTACGAAATTAACGTGCTGAATAAATAAAGTGGATACAGATAAAAAAAACCGGTTGGCAAATACTGTCAACCGGTTTTTTATTAATACTGCTATCGCTATCCTTTGATCATGGTAAGCAGCATTTTAAATTTTTCTATTGCCAGCAACGCATGTGGTATATTGGCCGGAAGTATAATGGATTCACCTGCTTTCACAAGATGCTTCTCGTCTTTTATAGCTATTTCTGCCACCCCGTCGATCACTGAAACCAAGGCATCATAGGGAGAAGTATGTTCAGTAAGGCCTTGTTCTTTATCAAAAGAAAATAAGGTAATATTGCCTGCATCGTTTTTTAATACCTGCTTGCTTACAACTCCGTCGGCAGAATAATCTACCAGTGCATCAAAATTCAGCACGACTCCTTTATCGAATGTTTTTGCCATAATAATTAGTTTTTGGTGGGCGGATTGTTTTTCTTTTGTTTAAAATTGTTTCTTCCGTTGTTGCGTTGTTGCTGGTTATTGACTGCAGCCTGCCTGTTATTGTTTTTGTTGCTGTTATTACTATTACTGTTATTGCTTTTATTAGTATTATTGCTATCATTGCTTCTGGCTTCGTTGCGGTTGCCTGCATTGCTTTTATTCTTCTGTTTGTGTTTTTTATTTTTATTCCTGTCGGGCCTTTCGAGCGACTTCAGCGTGATCTGACCTACCACATCTACAAATGAGGGTTCCACGTCTTTAAGTTTTCCCTCAAGTTCAATGGGTTGCAAGCTTTCCGGCTTTTCGCCTTTTTTGTTTTGTTGTTGTATTTCTTTTACACGGTCAATCGTCAGCGGGTATTGCTTGCTGCTGTCTGGCAATGTGTACCACATCAGGTCTCTGAAAATATCTTTTTTTACCAGGATGGCCCTGCCTCGCTGCACTTCCAGGCTTTCTGCATTGGTAGGAAAATGCTGCAAAGCATCGAGGTAGGTATCTAATTCATAGTTAAGGCAGCATTTCAGCCTTCCACACTGCCCGCTAAGTTTTGTCTGGTTAATGCTCAGGTTCTGATAACGTGCAGCCGTTGTGTTCACGCTCTTGAAGTCGGTAAGCCAGGTACTGCAACACAATTCCCGGCCGCAGCTTCCGAGGCCGCCAACTTTTCCGGCTTCCTGCCGTATGCCTATCTGGCGCATCTCTACTTTTACCCTGAACTCTGCTGCAAATATGCGGATCATTTCGCGGAAATCCACCCGGTCTTCCGCAGAATAAAAGAAGGTAGCCTTTTTACCATCGGCTTGCAGCTCAATTTCAGAAAGCTTCATATTGAGCCTGAGATCACGGGCTACCTCACGCGAACGCATCAGCATGCCTGCCTCCCGCGCCTTGCTTGCATGGTAGGCTTCTATATCCCTGTCAGAACTTTTGCGGAGAATACTCTTCATGTCAGCGCTCGTTTCGGATACACCTTTTTTCTTCATTTGCAATCGCACCAACTCGCCTGTAAGGCTCACCTCGCCTACATCGTAGCCGCTGACGCCTTCCAGCGTAACGTAGTCTCCTTTCTCAAAAAAATGCAGCGTCCTGTTTTTGAAAAAGTCTTTTCGCGAGCCGTTCTTAAAGCTCACTTCTACAATATCGCAGGCAGCAGAAGTGTCTGCCATTGGCATATTTAAAAGCCAGTCGTGTACATTCAGCCTGTTGCAGCTTCCTGTACTACATCCGCCATTACTTTTACATCCTTTTACACTTCCTGTGCCACAATTTCCACAACCCATCTTTATAACAGAGATTAAAAAAATTAAAAATTAAATACAACCCGGATCCTTATCCGCAACGCTTACCCTGCGGGTTATTCTGCCAAAATTAATGTTTTATTTTTAATTATATATTTCAGCTTGATCGTAAGTGCATGGAAGAGCATCTTTGCATTGGCATTGCGCTCAATGTAATAAATAGCATTATCCAGCTCTTTGGAGATCACTTCCTGCTGTCCAAACGAAGCAATTTTATTAAGACGCAGCACAAAATCTTTTTCATTATCCGGCATCAGCACGTTTGCTGCGCCCAGCACGCTCAGCCTGAGGCTTTGCTCCAGCAGGTGGGAAAAATAGTGCAGGAATTTCTTCTGCTTTTCACGGCCCAGCTTATTTACCTCTTCTATCCAGTCGATTTGTTTAGCCGGCAAATTCTGCAAAGTCACATTCAGCCAGTTGCGCAGCAGTTCTTCCCAATCATCATCGGCATTATTGAGCAACTCAATAGCCTTGCGGTAATTGCCTTCAGACAGGCTTGCCAACTGCAGGGCTTTTTGTGGCTCCAGCCCGTTTTGCTGCAATGCTGCAGAAATAGTTTCCGTTTTTAAAGCCGGTATTTTTATAAGCTGGCAACGGCTTAAAATGGTGGGCAGTATCTGGTCTTCATTTTCTGCCACAAGAATAAACAGTGTTTTGGCAGGAGGCTCTTCTATCAGCTTCAGCAGCTTATTGCCTTCCTTGCGCAGGTATTCAGGCATCCATACAATAAGGATCTTATATTCGCTTTCAAAGCTTTTTAAGCTCAGCTTCCTGATGATGTCATTACACTCTTCGGCAGTGATATTACCCTGTTTATTTTCTGCGCCGATGGACTGCAGCCAGTCAAATACATTGCCATAAGGAAAGTTGGTAATAAATTCCCGGAAATCTTTGATGTACTCGCTGCTGAGTGGCTTATCACCGCTTTTCTTAGGGATCACGGGGAATGAGAAATGAATGTCGGGATGGATCAGCTGCTGCGACTTGATACAGGCAGCGCATACACCGCATGCATCTTCCGGAGATACAGCCTGTGCAGGTTCCGGGTCGCCAAACAATGATGCGCCGGCATCCGGTTGTGACTGCTGTTGAATTTTTTCACAGGTAATGTACTGCGCAAATGCTATGGCTAACTGCAAGGCACCGCTACCCTCTTTTCCTAAAAACAATAAAGCATGGCTCAGCCGGTTCTGCGCAACCATGTCAAGCAGGCGGTTTTTGACTTCCTGCTGGCCTACAACTTCTGAAAACCGCATGGCTATTGAATATATTTTAAAACTTCAGGATCATTTGGTTTCACTTTACTGGGGAAATAGGCAAGCAGCCTGCCTTCTTTATCCAGCAGGAATTTATTGAAATTCCATTTGATCTCTGCATCAAGCACGCCGTTTTGAGACTTTTGGGTAAGGAACTGATAAACCGGTGTGGTATTGTTGCCTTTCACATCAACCTTGATCGTAAGGGGGAAAGTAACACCATAGTTTTTTTCGCAGAAGCTGGCAATCTCTGCATTGCTGCCAAACTCCTGGCCGGCAAAATTATCTGAAGGGAAGCCAACCACCACAAGCTTGTCTCCATAAGTTTTATACATTTCTTCCAGGTCTTTATATTGCGGCGTAAAACCACATTTGGAAGCGGTGTTTACCACCAGTATATATTTTCCTTTGTATTGGGAAAAATCAATGGTTTCACCGGAAAGTGATTCTACGCTAAAACGGTGGATCGAAGGCGTAGTATCATTGATAAGTTCTTTAGGTGCATGCTTTTGCTTACCCTGCGCACAGCCTGTGAATAAAAACAGCAAGGCAGAGGAAAATATGGATATAATTTTGATCTTCATAGTAGAATAGTTTTTTATGAATGGCCGCAATACCGCAGCCTGACAATCAAAAATAAGAAAACAAAAATAAAGTAGGAGAATAAAATATTATTCAACTTGAATAGCACTGCTACTTAAATTATGGCGGTATCCATCATATATATTGTGTGTGTTACATAGTACAAGGTCAAAATCACATAGCACAGGCAAAAGTAGCTACGCTTACCTGTACACGCGGTACACGCAAAATGGTATTGCACAAAACTTCCATGGTGGCGCCTGTGGTCAGCACATCGTCAATTACTAGTACATGTTTGTCTTTTAGCTTGTCTGCATCTGTAACCCGGAAGATGTTTTGCATGGAATTCCAGCGTTCTTCTCGGCTTTTGTGGGTTTGGGTTTCTGTATTCACTGTTCTTACCACCACCTCTTCATCAATGGGCACGCCCGTTTTTTGGCTCATTGGCTCTGCAAGCAGGGTTGACTGGTTGTAGCCCCGCTGAAACTTTCTTTCTTTGCTTAATGGCAGAGGTATCAGCAGGTCAATATCGGCCAGCCACTCCGATTGCAGCATTTGATTGAGCAATAAACTCCCCAGGTATCTGCCGCAATGCTTGTCTTGCTTATATTTCAGAGCAGCCAGCAATCTTTGTATCAGGGAATCTTTGCTGTAAAAGTAGGCGCTGGCAGCATGTACTATTTTCTCCCGGCCGTAAAATTTCTGGGCAACAGGATTATCTTCCATGCCAAAGAAACCCGTGGCAGGAAGGCTGTGAAAGCATTGTGCACACAGCAGCTGCTCGCCGGAGACCTCGTCGGAACCGCATCCCATACACACTTCAGGGTATACCAGGTGCAAAAAATCTTTCAGGTAATTATGGAATTTTATCATGAGCATCATTGAATGAAACGCCTCCCTTTGCATGCCTGTAATTGTTCAGCATAAATTTTGATTGCGCCAGCGTGAACTTTAAGGGCTCTGCCTGCTGGTTTACCACCAAAATCTCATAGTTCTGCATGGACAGGATCTTCCTGAATTTATTTTCATCTGCTTTACGTACATCATTGCCTATGATCACAATATCAAATGTAGAGGCATACAATTTCTCAATTGCCGCTTCCACATCGTGTACATGTATTACAGGCAGGTCTTCTGCGCTTTGCTGTGTAATCACCAGGACATGCATATCATCCAAAAACTTTTTCTATAATTTTCATCAGCTCCTTCTTCTTTGTTTCATCGCTAATTTCATCAGCCACTTCATCAAATGTAAGTTTGTACGACGGCAGCGAGAAAACCTCTTGTATGTCTGCGCTCATAATGGTAAAGCGGAGTTTGGCCGCGTCCAAAACGCTTTTACCGCCGCCAGCACTGGTTGTGGCACACATCAACAGCATTGGCTTGTGGGCAAACACTTCTTTTTTAATGCGCGAACACCAGTCTAAAACATTTTTAAAAGCCGATGTATAGGAACCGTTGTATTCTGCTAATGATGCGATAATAATATCAGCGGTAGACAGCCTGTCTATGAACTTTTGTGCAAGCTCATGCTTACCTAACTCCTGCTCTCTTTCCAGACTGAATATCGGCATTTCATAATCGTTCAGGTCCAGCACTTCTGTTTCATAACCTTCTACGTTTTTTACAACATAATCTATCAGTTTCCTGTTAATTGATTTTTTACTGTTACTTCCGGCAAAAGCCACAATTTTTCTCATGCTTATTTTATACTTTATTTATTGTTTACTTAGTCAAATTCCATCGGCACTTCCATCAGCAAAATCTGCGAATCTGCCTTATTGGTTTGTATTGAAATCTTATTTGTATCCCAGAGGCCCAATGCGTCCCTATCATCAAGATTCACGCCATTTACCGTGAATGAGCCGTTGATCACGAAAACATAAACGCCGTTGCCCTGCTTCCTGAAAGCATATTCTTTCTCAACATGTTCATCAAACCTGCCCATAAAGAACCATGCATGCTGGTGTATCCATAAACCCTCATCTTCCGGGTAGGGGGAAACAAGTTGCAACAGGTTGTTGTGCATTTGTGCAAGGTCTATTTCAAGCTGGCCGTAGCGTGGTGTTACATTCTTTTTATCAGGAAACACCCATATCTGCAGCAGCTTAACCGTAGCATCTTCATTGGCATTAAACTCACTGTGGGTGATGCCGCTGCCTGCACTCATTACCTGGATCTCCCCATGCCGGATGATACTGGCATTGCCCATGCTGTCTTTATGTGCCAGTGCGCCTTCCAAAGGTATGGTAATGATCTCCATATTGTCATGCGGGTGTGTGCCGAAGCCCATGCCTGCGGCAATAATATCTTCATTCAACACTCTCAATGCACCGAAATGTATTTTTTGAGGATCGTAATAATCAGAAAAGCTGAAGGAATATTTTGTCTTCAGCCAGCCATGATCCCGGCTGCCTCTTTCATTTGCTTTATGTAATATTGTTTGTGCCATAATGTAATGCTCCTTTTTTTTGTTTAAAACACAAAATTAAGGCAACCGGCTACCCTTTCCATTGAACCAGATTAAGAAATGTAGCGTCCTGTAGCAGCCAGCTCTTTACGAATTTTACTTAAAAACTCCGGCGAAATACCAATGTACGAAGCAATAAGATGCTGCGGCACTCTTTGCGGTAAATCCGGGTATTTTTCAATAAAATCCAGGTATCGCGTCTTGGCAGGTGCAGAAATATTTTTAAAAAGCCTCTCCTGGTACGTAACCAGGTGCCTCTGTACCATTAACCTGAACACCCGCTCAAAGCGCGGATATTTTGCCAGCAATGTTTCCTTCTTTTCATAGGTAAGGTACAGCAGTTCGCTATCTTCAATGGTTTCTATGAACATATTGCTGGGCACGCGTTCCGTAAAGCTTTTCATATCACTGGCCCACCAGTTTTCCACGGCAAAAGTAAGTATTACCTCGAAACCGTTATCATCAATAAAATAAGATTTAAGGCAACCTTTCAGTACAAATATCTCTGCATGGCATACTTCACCATCGCGCAGCAGCAACGTTTTTTTAGGCACTACATGCCTGGAAAGGCTTTGCTGGAAAAATAAAATTTCTTCTTCTGAAAATACTTCGCATTTATTGATATAATTTTTTATCTGTTCAAACATAAGCCTGTATGGTTTCTGACTTCCAAATTACATATAAATCTTTTCAAAAATTTATCTTTGCAGTAATTATTTGAAAAAACATGACTACACTTAGCGTAAACATCAATAAGATAGCCACTTTGCGCAACAGCCGCGGGGGAAACATCCCCAATGTGCTCCAAGCAGCTTTAGACATAGAAAGATTTGGCGCCGATGGCATAACTGTTCATCCCCGGCCGGATGAACGCCATATCCGATACAACGACGTGCGTGAACTTAAACAAAATTTACACGTAGAACTGAACATTGAAGGGAATTGCCGCGAGCAAAAGTTCGTAGAGCTTGTACTGGAAACAAAGCCTGCCCAGGTAACGCTGGTACCTGATGCGCTCAACCAGATAACCAGCAACCACGGCTGGAACACTATTGAACACAAAGCATATCTTACGGAGATGGTAAACCTGTTTAAAGAAGCGGGCATTCGTGTAAGCATTTTTGTAGATCCCGATGAGGAAATGGTAAAGCATGCCAAAGATACAGGTACAGACCGCGTGGAGCTGTATACAGAAAGCTATGCAAAAAATTTCGGAAAGGATAAAGAAAAGGCAGTAAAAGCATACATCAAAGCTGCGGAAACCGCACAGAATATAGGTTTAGGGCTAAATGCAGGCCATGACCTTGACTTGGAGAACCTTTGCTATTTTAACCAGTGCATCCCTTTCCTGGATGAAGTTTCTATCGGACATGCATTGATATCCGATGCTCTTTACTACGGCCTGGAAAATACGGTGCAGATGTATAAACGGCAATTAAATAAACAATAAGTATGGTAACTGTTTACGGCATCAGGAATTGTAATACTGTGAAGAAAGCACTGGCTTTCTTAGACAGCAACGGCATTGAATATACGTTCCACGATTATAAAAAAAGCGGCATAGGCAAACAGAAATTAAGAGCATGGGCAGGCCAGACCGGTTACGAAAACCTCATCAACCGGAAAGGTACTACCTGGCGCTTGCTTGACGATGCAACCAAATCGTCTGTTTCAGACCAACAAAAAGTATTGGAACTGTTAACGGAAAAGACATCGCTGATCAAAAGGCCGCTGGTAGAAAAAGACGGTGAAATAATTGCACTTGGCTTTGATGAAAAAGAGTACGGGAAAGCATTTGTTATGCAGGATTCATGAAATACGGCGTAAAAAGCTAGATGACATCATCACCCTTCACTTTTTGCCGCAGTGCACGGCATCCGTATTTACAGATGACTTTCTGCAAAACGTCCCGCCTTTAGCAATAGAAAACCATCCGGGACCGAATAGCAGTCTACGGTTTTCTCCTGATGATATAAATAACAGAACTGAACTTTTCCGGATCACCTTTGGCCATAGCATTTGATTTCAGCCCCATCCGGAATGCATCCAGGAAGCTGTCGTACCCTCGCTTGTACTTCTCACTCAGCATGCTTACATAATAGCTGTCGTACTTCATGGGGTAAGTTTTTACTACTTCCATTTGATAAGCGCTCATCAGTTGCTTTATGCTCAATGGCGAGAAATGGTAGAGATGCCTGGGCACGTCATACGCCGCCCAAAGCTCCCGGTAAGTTTCAGCATCGTAGCTGGTGTAATTAGGTACCGCTATCACCAGTACACCGCGCTGCTTTAAGATCTTTTGCAATCCCTGCATGTAGCCATGCAGGTCATGTACATGTTCCAGCACATGCCACATGCTGATCACATCCATGCTCTCCGGCGGAAGAGCGTACAACTCTTCTGAAGCTTGCAATGTGATGCCAAACTTGTCTTTGGCTACAACCCTCGCGTCTGCATCAGGCTCCAGCCCGGTAACCTGCCAGCCTGCCCTTGCTGCCCGGGAGGCGAAAGCGCCTGTGCCCGCGCCAATGTCCAGCAGAGATCCTTTCTTCAGTGCAGATTCCTTACGGATCAGCCGCAGCTTTTGTTTCAGTGTGCGCTCGCGCACCAAATGATACAGTTTATTGATAAGGCCTTTACGGGTATCTGTATGAGACACATACTGCTCGGCTTTGTAATACCTGCCGATGTTAGCGGCATTCGGTACATGTTGCGTAAAGCGCAGGGTGCAAGCTTTACATTCCCAAATTTCGTATATTTCCTTGCTTACCGTGTAGTCTTTTGCGCTTAAAACATAGCGTATATCATGGCTCGCACAGGCCGGACACTTGCTGTAATGTATCATTTCTTGGCTCATACTTTGCAAAGAAAACAAGGATTGGTGAATAAACAAGCAGAAAGTACTGCAAGCCGAATGATTTTTTTTAATAAGACAATTAGTTTAAATAATTTTGCATCAATCCATTATGCAAAGAAAAGCAAATATCACAAAACTACTGCCGCAAATAGCATTCTTGTTTCCGTTCACACCTTACTTTTTGCTTTTTGCCTTCGGTTCTTTCCTGGCTTACGGCTGGCTTAAAAGCAAGCCGCTGATACCTGATACGCCTGTTTTCGAGATATTTACATTATTGCTCAAAGTGACAGTGGTATTCGGTTTCATGATACTTGGCTTTGCCTTCATTACTGCACTCATATCGTGGATATACCTGCTCATACAAAAGAAACGCAACGAGGTGGTTTTTAAAATACGTTCTTCCGTTAAATATGATAATTATCTTGAAATAGAACTTAAGCCGGTGTTGCGGCCGCTGTTTGGCTTTATCAAATTCAGGCTTATCTACAATGAAGAGGAGTATTCGCCGAAATTCCAGCTTACAGAACTGGAAAAAGAACGGCCGTTGCTAAATACCTCGTTGAAAGGAAATTATAAATGGGACCTGCCCGAAATAAAAGAATATAAGATTGATAAAGCCATTGTTTTCGTAGAAGATATTTTCCAGTTTTTTTCCTTTGCTTTATACCTGGATACTTTTGAGCGGTTTAGTTCCGTGCCTAAAAATCTGGATGTGGAAGTGCAGAAAGTTTCTCCCAAAAAAACGGAAAATATTATCAGCAGGATTGATGTGATCAAAAAAGTAGAAGGCGAATATATGAATTATAAAACCTTTGAAAACGATGATATACGCCGCATTGTATGGAAGATCTATGCCAAAAACAAGGAACTGGTGGTAAGAACGCCGGAAGGCGTGGACCCCTACTCCTCGCACATATATTTATTCGCTTCTTTCTTTGCGGGCTTTGACATCAGCAACAATGAAACCGTGCAGGTACCATTTCTGAACCATTACAAAACTATGGTATGGAGCATTTATACAGAATTGAAAAAATTTAATCCAAACGTTCGATTCATTTCAGACCAAAGTGATAAATATATCCTTTCTTCCGATATAGACAGCGATGCCAAGCTCAAACACCTGATCAGCGTGAGCGACTGGCAGAAACACACCAATTTAAAAAGCTACCTGCATGACAGCCATCCTTCTATCGTGATCATCAGCTCGCTGAACAATGCACATGTAATTGAAGAGATCATGGCGAAGGCTGATAGAGATACCATATTTATCTTTGTGCCGCTTAGCGAAGCGCTGCAGACACAGAAAGCCCTGGATTGGCTGGAGTTTATTTTTGTGAAAGGAGATAAGAACAAAACATCAAAATATAAAACACAATGGGCATTGTCGCCATTGAAAAACAGGATACTGGACAACGAAAAGAAAATAAAATCAATACTGGGTACTAAAGATTAAGATGAGACTGGAAAGAGTACATACTAAACGCGCTGTGATTCTGCAACTGTTGCTGTATGCATTACCGACCATTGCACTCATCTTCCTGGTGCTCTACAACTTTAATGCTTTTTTTGACCTGCTGGAGAATGACTATATTATCCAGGGTGTTTATTTTGCCGCAGGCATTATCTTATCCATCATTTTTTATGCGCGTAATTTTCGCATCAGCACAACCTTTATACTGCTATTGATCATTTATGCCCTTGCATTTATGATACTGGGCAATATTTCTTTTAAGGATTTTGACATTTTCTCCAGCTCCATACAATTCATATCGTTCTCATTCCTTTTCAGCCTGGGATGGTTAGTAGGTTACGGCTTCAGCCGTTGGAACGGCTTTACCATCACCTGGGTAATACTTTTGCTCGCTACACAGATCTATGTGATCAGCCGCACAGACAATATCAGCGTGCAGAACATTCTTACCAATTTCCTGCCTTCTATCTTTTATTGTTTTTATATCATCTATATTACCGAACTCATCAAGAATACAGACGATCAGCAATCCCGCTACACCTGGACCATTATCAGGAAAGTGATCAGCTTTTTTTTCCTGTTCCTGTTGATTTTTGTACCGTTGATCTATTTCTTTAATGATGAATTTACAAGAATAGAAAAAGAATGGCAGAAGGCACAACCTCAGTACAATGAAAAGAAAAAAGATACTGAGAACATGACCAGGCAAAACAAGGACGGCACCATTGAAAATAAAGAAAGCACGCAGCTTGCAGGCAACTTGAGCAAAGGAAAAAGACTGGTGTTTGTTGCATACCTGGATAATTTCCTGGAAGACGGCATACCCAATCCGCTATACTTTACTTCGCTTTATTACACAAAATTTGATACGCTTACACAGACTTTTGAAATAGATAAAAACATGCCTTTGAATGATCTGTACAAACCGGATCCTTCTAAAATACCCTTGTATTTTATTGATACCGATAGCGGAGTTATCAGGAACGGGATGTCATCCCTTGGAAGAAAGGTAGTAACAACCAATGTGTACAAAGCTATTCTCTCACCGGATGAATACATTGCGCCTGCAACTGCTTTTTATTGCCAGCCCATTTCTATACCCAAAGATTACAAGGAGCAGTTCAAAAGCGCCTATACCGCTAAAATGTGGGTGAGCGAACTCAACAGCGCTTACTTTGTTTACAACCCTGCGGGCGATGAAAATGCAGAAGCATTCCAGCAGAGAAGATTCAATATCCTGCATACCGACACCAACTATACCGGCATAGATAAAAATTTCCTTGATTATTACACAACCATGCCAACTAAAGGCAGCTATGAAAAAATAGTAGCGCTTGCCAACCAGATAGCCATACAGGCAAATGCAAGAACCAATGCCGAAAAAATGCTGGCCATCAGGAATTATTTCTTAAGTCTTGATGAATTCGGGCAGCCGCTCTTTAAATATTCAGACAATCCCGGTGTGCCGGGCATCCCGAGCGCCAATAAGCTCACTTATTTTTTGCTCGATAACCGTAAAGGCTACTGCTCTTACTTTGCAGGAAGCACCTTATTGCTCCTGCGTGCCTTGGGCATTCCTTCGCGGATTGCAGCAGGATTTTTAACAGTTGACAGAAGCAGTAAAAACCAGGGTTGGTATTGGTTTTACGAAGATCAGGCGCATGCATGGGTGCAGGTATTTTTCCCGAACTACGGATGGATAGACTTCGATACTACTATTCCCAATACATCGGCTACGCAATCCTCACAGCCTGATGGCACACCACCCATCGGCCTGCCGGACGCCACATTCATTGCAGACGGGAATATAAAATCTATTGATACGCTCAGCAAACAGGCGGAGCTGGAAGTATCACGGATCATTGTAAAAGATAAAAATTATGAAGGCGAAAGCCATTCCCTGCTTGCAGATATTTCTACGGCTACCTTGTCTGCAGATACCGGAACCATTGCACTGCAACTGCTGAAGCCCGGCATGCATGTAACTGCCGTTTCCTATCATGAAGATTTTAAAAAATTAGATACCGGTAATAAGAATTTCCACGCCATAGTGCAGGAACTGCCCGCATTAACCCCCGTGGACGAAATAAAAGTGATAGAACAAAGCACTGAAGAGGAAAAAAAACCTGCAGAAGAAGCTCCGCAAGAAACATTTAACTGGCTGAAAGTGTTATCTTATGCCCTTTTCAGCATGCTGTTCCTGCTATTGTTCCTGGCAGCATTGCCTTATATCACCTGGTTGTATTTTATGGCTACAGCCGGCAAAAGCCTGCACAATCAAAACAGGGCTATTAACTATTACCTGAACCAACTGGGCTTTTACAGAAACAAAATCAGCCCGTTGCAATTTGCAGAAAACATAGACGATAAATTTGGAACATCATTTGCTCGCTTTACTGCTGTCTATCAAAAAAATAAATACAGTAAGTCGGGATTATCAGATGAAGAAAAAGTATTTGCACAGCAGCATTTTAAAGATTTTATGAAAAGAATCAGGAAAAATATTCCTTTTAAGACACGCTTGCTACATTTTTTAAACCTATATTCCACTACGCACTATTTTGTAAAAAATAACTGATATTATGCAGAACAATACACCAGAGTTTAATATACAGGATACCCAGGAAAAAATTAAAAAGCTCATAAGAAACATTGAAAAAGCTATCAAGGGCAACAGGCTGCAAACAGAACTGATTCTGACCACCCTGTTTGCCAAAGGCCACATTCTTATTGAAGACAACCCGGGAACCGGCAAAACCATATTATCTAAAACTCTTGCCAGAAGCATTACCGGTGCAGACCACCATGCAGCAGATTTTAAACGCATACAATTTACACCCGACCTGCTGCCGATGGACCTGATAGGCTCCTATATTTTTAATGACCAGACCAAGGAGTTTATCTTTAAAAAAGGCCCGCTGTTTTGCAATGTACTGCTGGCAGATGAGATAAACCGCGCATCGCCGAAGGTACAGTCTGCCTTGCTGGAGTGTATGGCCGAAAACCAGATTACGATCGGGGATATGACTTTCCCGCTGGAAAAAATGTTTTTCACCATCGCCACACAAAACCCCGTGGAGATGGAAGGCACCTACCCTTTGCCAACCGCACAGCTTGACCGGTTTTTTATGAAAATTCATTTCGGCTATGTAGATGAAGAAACTGAGCTAAGCATTTACAACGAATATCTTGCTATTGAGGAAAGCCAGGCGCACGTGGATGAAGTACTTACCATGAACGAAATACTCCAACTCCAGGAGTATGCAAAAAACATTTTTATACATCCTGAAATTGTAAGGAGTGTAAAAAACATGATCGTGGCTACCAGGAACAACCCCGACATTGTTTTAGGCGCATCCACACGTAGCGGTATCACGCTGATCAAATGCCTGAAAGCGTATGCTATGATCAAAGGAAGGGATTTTGTAAATGAAGACGACCTGCAGCAAATATCAAGCTATGTGCTGAACCACAGAATCATCTACAGGAGCAAGGAGCTTTCAAAAATATTGTCTGATAAATTCCTGGAAATAGAGTTGGAAAGGCTCGGAAAACTTTCCATCAATGCATGATAAAAAGGGCTTTACATATCTTTTGCCTCAGAGGAAGCATCCTTACCTTATTACTGCTCCTGCTTGCCTGCTGTGTATATGCACAACGCCGCACTAAGGAAAATGCCCGCTACGAGATAGATGCGAAACGCTACGGCGTGGACCTGAAGTCTGAAGAAGCACTGCCGCGCGGTAAAGAATTTATCAGGCTGGATAGCACGTACTACGTGGGCTGGATGATGGAAGGCCTGTACAAACATGAGCGCAGTGCAGATGCGCTGGGTTTTAAAAATGCGGTGATACCGCTCAGGAAAGCCTATGATCTGCTGACAACGGAATTTGATGAAAACTTTCATCGCGTATTCCTCAACTATTCTTCACTGCAAAAAAACTTTACCAGGTTCTACGATCTGCTGCTGATCACTGGCGCGCTGATAGGAGCATATGACAACATCAACATGCCGGACTCAAGCATGCGCATTTTAAACGACATCGGCAGGTATAAGTTTAAAGTAGACAATCTGGAAGAACTTGCATTCGGCCAATACTTTCATAAAGCATGGCTGTATCACCGCAACAGGTTTTTAACAGGTAAACAATTTTCTTTTTTAAAAAATTCCATAGAAGCCAACGAGAAAGCCGCTTTTGACCTTTGCTACAGCGGCCTGCGCTACGCCGATGAACACAAGGAACTTTCAGATGAATGGTTTGGCGAGAATGTAAATATCATTGAGCGCCTGCGCATATACCACAACCTTGCCATACTGCACTCTTACAACAAAAACTATGACAGCAGTGCGTATTATTATTCCCAACTGAATGATTACGGGGTAATGTCGCAAAACAACTATGCAGGGCTACAGTTGGAATTAGGGAATTTTGCCGATGCTGAACATTATTTTTCACTCGCCAAAGAAGAAAAAGATGAAGGATATAGTTTACGCGAACCTTTCTACTTCCTCCCGCAACTGCTGGTATTCTCCGGCAAAACCAAAGAAGCGATTGAAATGGACAATAGAATTATCTATGAAAACGGCTCTACACCCGGCTTTGGCTGGTACAATATTGCGCTGGCACGCTCTTACCTGTATGATGGCCAGCTTGACAGTTGCGAGATAGCTTTAAAGAAAGCCCTCAACTTTAAAGAACTGCATATAGGCACTACGCTTACCCAATCGCAATATGACTTTACCATCAACCTGCTGAAGCTGCAGTTAACTGATAAAAAAGTAGAGCAGATAAAGTTTGCCAACAGGGGGTGGTGGTATTCTTTTAAAACCTTGTGGAAAATTTTGTCGCTGAAGATTGAAAAATATGTTACCGAATACAATACAGCATTTCAGCTTACAAAAAACCCGGAGAAAGACCGCATGGTCTACGACCTTTTTTGTTCAGAATCCACAACTACTTACGATGAGGCGTGGTACCTGCTGAAAGATTTCAGCTCCACCTACTTCGAAAGAAAATACCGTGAATACCAGCATACCGACAAACGGGAAAATATACACAGGTACTTCAAACTTTTCGAGGCTAAATTTCAATTGCAGGGCGGCAGGGTAAAAACCGCCAGGCAAAGCTTTAATGCCATTATTCAAAACGTAACACTGGATACTACGTATGAAAAATTGTACATGGGCAGGCTGTATGAAGGCGCTATAAAATCAAACAAAATTTTCACGGAAGAGTACAACCATTACTGCAACTCGCTTTATACCACATACCCGCAACTGATACCTTTCTCAGACATACGCATTCCCATGAAACTGGTAATTGCAGGCGAGGAAAATGAAAATATCAGGGCTGTAATAAAAGAATTGCGCAAGGCCAACATTGCGTGGACAGACAAAGACAATATTCCCAAAGCAGAGATACGTTTTGAGCAGCGCGGCAATAAATACCATGCACGCATCAACACCTACAATGCTGCCGGCAAGCAGGTTGTAGTGAATGAAAATGTGTTCTTTTCAAAAACCGCAGGCACGGGCACCGAGATAGCACTGAGATTATTCGGCAAAGGCGGCGCACAGATCATAGATTAATGGGTAACGCGGTATTGCGAACTCACCGGATAATGATCGGAAGTATTTCGCTTGTCAAAATCACTTACTACCGTTTTTACATCGGTCCTGATCTTCGCTGAGGAACTTACATACCATATAGCAAACGGCGAGCTGGCAACCTGCTGATCAATTACAGAATTTTCATAGTTAATCGTAGACTTGTAGCCCGGCACATTTAGCGCGTAAGTAACACCAAAGTACCGCGCCTGGTCATCTATAAAATTCTTGTAGGGCGAGGGCTTGCCATAAGTAATGCTCCCGTTGAGATGATCGTTGAAATCACCGATGATGATAAACTTTTTCCCCGCTAAAAGGTCAAGGGAATCTTTCATTTCATCAGAGCCGTTAAACCTGCTGTTGTAGCTGTTCTGGTCACTGCCCGCCTTGGCATGCAGCAGGTATACAGACACCGGGTGCCTGGCACCATTCACCACCACATCAGCATCCAGCTGGAAAGGAAACCTTCCGTAGGCAAAGCTAACCCTGGCAGAGGAGCTCAGCCCTAAAAACACACGGGTTTTTACCTTCCTGAAAATATGCCTGTTGTACACCACGGCCATTTTCTGGGCAACTGTAGGATACGGCGAAATGACATACCTGTATTCATCACCCAGCACATTACGTATCATTCTCCCAAAACGTGCCGTGTCTACTACTTCACAAATGCCATACAGATCCGCGTTCAGGTATTTAAGAATTTTCCCGGCATTGGTTTCCTGCACATCAAGGTTGCCGTTGAAAGTAGATGAACCGAACCATTCAATATTCCAGTTTACAATAGTTATGTCTTTATTGTAATTTTTCAGGTTAGCCGTATCATTTACCGGCGGGTCAGGCTCAGGGGGTACAGGTTCCTGGATTTTTTTCTTACAGGAAACAATAAAAAATGCCAGCGCAGCAAGTACTAAAAATATTTTTTGCAATGTATAGTATTCAAATGTGAAGTTAGCTAAAAAATACAACTAATTTTCATTGTTTGCCTTTGTTTTAAATGCTTTATTTAACCAGAATAGGCACGAACAAAAACAATGTGCACAAGTAGCCTCTGCGCCTTGCCGCTTTTGGAGTAACCCTCCTGGCCTTTGTTTCAGATGTTTTACTATAACCACAAGGCAGATGCAACCTTCACAAAGAAATCTCCGCGCCTTAAAGCCTTAGTGGCAAAACCGGTGTTCCTTGCGCAAACCCTCGTGACGATTGTGTTTCAGAAGTTTATTTAACCACAATATTTCTAAACAAACTTTCATGCCACGGCGTGTGACTACCCAATTTTTCAGCCGTTGTTTCACTTTCCGGCCACTCTGTCAGTTTGCTGATCATTGGTATTTTGTTTGATGATGAGCTCGAAAAATGTATATACAATGGCTAAAGGACAAATAAGAGTTGAATCGGAAAACATTTTTCCCATCATTAAAAAATTTCTTTACAGCGATCATGAGATTTTCCTCCGCGAACTGATCAGTAATGCAGTAGACGCTACCCAGAAAGTAAAAACGCTTGCCTCCAAAGGTGAAGTGAAAGGCGAGCTTGGCGAACTGCGTATTGACATCAAACTCGACAAGGAAAATAAAACAATCACCATTGCCGACCGCGGCATCGGCATGACTGCCGAAGAAGTAGATAAATACCTGAACCAGGTAGCATTCAGCAGCGCTGAAGAATTTTTGGAAAAATATAAAGATGCCAATATTATCGGGCATTTCGGGCTTGGCTTTTACAGCGGTTTCATGGTCAGCGACCGTGTAGACGTAATCACCAAAAGCTATAAAGATGAGCCTGCAACATTCTGGACTTGTGACGGCAACCCTGAATTTGAAATCCGCGAAGCTGAAAAAG
The DNA here is from genome assembly GCF_025631005.1 of Haoranjiania flava. NCBI lineage: Bacteria > Pseudomonadati > Bacteroidota > Chitinophagia > Chitinophagales > Chitinophagaceae > Haoranjiania > Haoranjiania flava. The sequence continues at coordinate 61,525 of NZ_JAOTPL010000015.1, read as the reverse complement.
CCGAACGCGGTACTGACATTGTTTTACACATCAACGCAGAAAGCGAAGAATTCCTGGAAGAGGAAAGAATAAAAAATATATTGAACAAATTCTGCCGGTTCCTGCCGGTGCCTATCTTCTTTAAAGATGAACAAATAAACAATCCCGAGCCAATCTGGATAAAAAAACCTTCTGAACTTACAGACGAAGATTACAGGAAGTTTTACAATGAATTGTACCCGTACAGCGAAACGCCGTTGTTCTGGATACACCTGAATGTAGACTATCCCTTTAACCTTACGGGCGTACTTTATTTCCCTAAGATCAAACAATCTTACGAAATACAAAAAGATAAGATACAACTCTACAGCAACCAGGTATTTGTAACCGATGAAGTAAAAGACATTGTGCCTGAATTCCTGATGCTGCTTCATGGTGTGATCGACAGCCCCGACATACCGCTGAATGTGAGCAGAAGCTATTTACAGGGCGACCCGAACGTAAGAAAGATCAACGCTTACATCACCAAAAAAGTAGCAGACAAGCTGGAAGAAATTTTCAAAAAGGACAGGACAGCTTTTGAAGAAAAATGGGAGAATATCGGCTTGTTTGTGAAGTATGGCATGATGACGGAAGACAAGTTCCTGGACAAGGCAGATAAATTTTTTGTAATGCAGGATGCCGGCGATGACAAGAAATATTACACGCTGGAAGAATACAAAAGCCAAACAGAAGCCCTTCAAAAAAACAAAGACAATAAATACATCATCCTCTATACAACAGACCCTGTGCACCAGGATGCATACATCAAAGCGGCGCAGGCTAAAGGCTACAAGATAGTCCGTTTTGAAACCATCGTGGATGCAGCCTTTATCAATCACATGGAAATGAAGTGGAATGATGTTTCATTCACCCGTGTGGATGCTGATATTACTGACAATTTAATTGATAAAAATGATGCAGCCGAAAGTGTATTATCACAGGAAGAAACCGATAAACTAAAAGAATTGTTCAAGTTGGACATCCCGGAGATCACGGCAAATGTAGAAGTGAAAGGCCTGAGCCCCGATACCGCGCCGGTGGTAGCCACACGCCCGGAAATGATGCGCAGGATGAAAGACATGGGTGCAGCCGGGGGCCCGATGACAGCATTCTATGCAAACATGCCCGACGAGATCACGCTTACGGTAAACGGCAACCATCCTATATTCCAGCATATTTTGAAGAATACGGATACAACCATGCAACAAAACCAGGTGCGCAACCTGGCAGACCTGGCGCTGCTTTCACAAGGTTTATTGAAAGGCAAAAGCTTAACGGATTTTATCAGCAGAAGCGTGGAGATGATGAAATAATACTATTAAACCTATACAAAAAAAGTACCCGGATCTTTTCTACGGGTACTTTTTTTATTGTAGTAAAACTTTTGAAATTTACTTGCGGCTGTAGTTAGGCGATTCCTTGGTGATCTCCACGTCGTGCGCATGGCTCTCACGCATGCCCGCATTGGTGATCTGTACAAAGGTAGCCTGTTGCAAAGCACGGATATCTTTAGATCCTGTAAGCCCCATACCGGCACGCAAGCCGCCAACAAACTGGGCCACAATCTCACTTACGTAACCTTTGTAAGCTACGCGTCCTTCTATACCTTCCGGCACCAGCTTCTTTGCTTCCACTTCGTCCTGGAAATAACGGTCGCCACTACCCTGCTGCATGGCGCCAATGCTGCCCATGCCACGGTATTGTTTGAATTTTCTTCCTTCGTAAATAATGGTTTCTCCGGGGCTTTCCTCGGTTCCTGCAAAAATGCTTCCCATCATGACCACATCGCCACCTGCAGCCAGTGCTTTAACCAGGTCTCCGGTGTAGCGTATACCACCGTCTGCAATCACCGGAATGTTTCTCGGTTTCAATGCACCGGCCACATCCATAATAGCCGAAAGCTGCGGTACGCCTGCGCCTGCAATGATCCGCGTGGTACAGATAGATCCTGGGCCGATACCTACTTTTACCGCATCAGCGCCTGCATCTGCCAGCATTTTAGCGCCCGCTGCCGTTGCTACATTTCCCGCAATTACCTGCAATTCTTTAAAATTCGATTTGAGTTTTTTCAATGCGTCTACTACGCCCTTGCTGTGCCCGTGCGAGCTGTCGAGCGTTACCACATCCACGCCTACGTGCATCAGCGCTTCAGCGCGTTCCAGCAGGTCGTTGGTAATGCCCAGCGCCCCGCCCACAACCAGCCTGCCGAATTCATCTTTCACAGCATTGGGATTGTTCTGCACCTGTAAAATATCCCGATAAGTGATCAGGCCTGTAAGCTTGCCTTTTTTATCTACCACCGGTAGCTTTTCTACTTTATTCTGGCGGAAGATTTTCTCAGCTTTCCTCAGATCAGTGCCTTCCGGCGCCACAACCAGGTTATCTTTTGTCATGATCTCACTGACCTTTTTCTTCATATTCGTCTCAAAACGAAGATCGCGGTTGGTGAGAATGCCTACCAGGAGAAAATTTTCATCCACAACAGGAATACCCCCGATCTTATTTTCCTTCATCATGCGCAAAGCCTCGCCAATAGTGGCATCCGGGCCCATAGTCACCGGATCGAGTATCAGGCCGCTTTCACTTCTCTTTACCTTGCGCGCCTGCTCTGCCTGCCGCTCAATAGACATGCTTTTATGCAAAATACCCACGCCGCCTTCTCTGGCCAGGGCAATGGCCATCTGCGCTTCAGTAACTGTATCCATAGCTGCAGAGAGCATGGGAATATTGAGCCTGATGTTTTTGGTAAGTTGTGTCTGAATGTTTACATCTTTGGGTAAGACATCGCTGTAATTCGGCATCATCAGTACATCATCGAATGTGAGGCCGGTGCCGTAAAACCTTTTTTGTGCTGTAGAATCGGGATTTATTGTTGCCATGCGCAAAGGTAAAGCAATTTTATAAAAAATGAAATTTTTGCTGCGATGCAAAAGGGCTGGTTGCAAAATTCCATGCATCCAGGTATATCTTCAGAAAAACTGATTGTTGGTAATTGTCAATTAGCAGTTTATAGCGGGAAAGCTGCAAAACACTGTTACCCGGAAATAATTTCTTTTGGGTATCGTTTACGGAATAAACTGAAAAAACGTAATAAAAAGAGGCTGCCGCAGTTATTGCTTCAGCCTCTTAAAACTAAATAAAACAAAAACTATTTTGTATGGATCACCTTATCGATCTTTTCATTGGCTTTTTGAATTTGATCGCCTATTTTTCCCCAATCAATGGAATTGATGGTTTTCTGAGCTTCATTGATGGCAACAGTAAGTTGATTGCCTACGTCATTCCAGTCGATTTTTTTAAGCTCGCTTTGTGCATCTTTCAGTTCCTGCACGGTTTCCTGTTTTATATTGTTCCAGTCAATGGAAGATATGGCGTCTTTGGTTACCACCACTGCTTTGTCGGCAACGGCTTCCACAGGAATATTTTTTAAAACCCTGGTAATCTGGTTCATCACATTGACAATCTCGCCCACATTTAGCTGTGGGTTATTACTATGCGCCATGGTATCTTTTGCCTGTGCTGATGTGGTGTTCACCGAAAACAGGAAAATAAAGCATGCTGTAAAAGATATTATTGTTGACTTCATCTGAAAGCTTTTTAGGTTTTTAATCAGGTTGCTGTTAATCAAAATGAGCATATTTTAACACACTCAATTTATCATTTATTCACTGTATACTGCCTGTTAGACGTTCATAAATGCGGTAGGATTAAAAACAATTCTCCTCTGGTCAAACTGGCAATCAATCATTTAACGAATCTGCCAAAATATATTTATTTAAAAGATTTATAAACAATACACTGACATTATTTCCATACATGCCGCTATGGCACAAAGATTGAACAAAATGAACTGTAATATTTAAACAATAAAAATACAATTTAAGAATATGGGAAAGATTATAGGAATAGACTTAGGTACAACTAACAGTTGCGTTTCCGTAATGGAAGGTAACGAACCTGTTGTAATTGCCAATGAAGAAGGCCGCCGTACCACGCCTTCCATCGTTGCTTTTTTAAAGAACGGCGAACGTAAAGTGGGTGATCCTGCAAAACGCCAGGCCATTACTAACCCTGAAAATACGATCATGAGTATCAAAAGATTCATGGGCCGTAAGTACGATGAAATTGGTTCTGAAAAAGAACACGAAAGTTATAAAATAGTAAAAGGCGACAATGATACTGTGCGCGTGGAAATCGAAGGCCGGCATTACACTCCGCAGGAAATTTCTGCTATGATCCTGCAGAAGATGAAAAAAACTGCAGAAGACTATCTTGGACAGGAAGTGAACGAAGCTGTGATCACTGTACCTGCATATTTCAACGATTCTCAGCGCCAGGCTACCAAAGAAGCCGGCGAGATCGCAGGGCTGAACGTGCGCCGTATTGTAAATGAACCCACAGCAGCAGCGTTAGCCTATGGCCTGGACAAAGGTGGCAGGGAACACAAGATCGCAGTATTTGACCTGGGTGGCGGTACTTTTGATATCTCCATTCTTGACCTCGGTGATGGTGTTTTTGAAGTAAAATCTACCAACGGGGACACACACCTGGGTGGTGACGACTTTGATAAAGTGATCATGGACTGGCTGGCAAATGAATTTAAAAATGATGAAGCCATTGATCTGCGCAAAGACCCTATGGCATGGCAGCGTTTGAAAGAAGCAGCTGAAAAAGCTAAGATTGAATTGTCTTCTTCCACAGAAACAGAAATAAACCTGCCTTACATCACTGCTGTTGACGGTGTGCCTAAACACCTGGTAAGAAAATTATCAAGGGCAAAATTTGAGCAGTTATCAGACAGCTTGTTTGAAAGATGCCTGAAACCTTGTGAAGTGGCTCTGAAAGATGCAGGCTATTCAAAATCTGAAATTGATGAAATAATCCTGGTGGGCGGTTCTACACGTATCCCTAAAGTGCAGGAACTGGTTGAACAGTTCTTCGGAAAGAAACCGCACAAAGGTGTAAACCCTGATGAAGTAGTTGCCATTGGTGCAGCAATCCAGGGCGCGGTATTAACGGGTGAAGTGAAAGATGTATTGCTGCTCGACGTTACCCCGCTGACCTTAGGTATAGAAACTATGGGAAGCGTTATGACGCCAATGATACCTGCCAACACTACCATCCCTACCCAGAAGAAAGAAGTGTTCTCTACGGCAAGCGACAACCAGCCCGGCGTGCAGATCCATGTATTACAGGGTGAGCGCTCCATGGCTAAGGACAACAAGAGCCTGGGTGTGTTTAACTTAGACGGTATTCCACCGGCTCCGCGCGGTGTACCTCAGATTGAAGTTACTTTCGACATTGATGCCAACGGCATCCTTAACGTAACTGCCAAGGATAAAGGTACAGGCAAGGAACAGAAAATACGTATTGAAGCAGGAAGCGGCCTGAACAAAGAAGAGATCGAAAAAATGAAAGCTGAGGCTAAAGCCAACGAGGCTTCCGATAAAGCAGAAAGAGAGAAAGTTGATAAACTGAACCAGGCAGACGCTTTGATATTCCAGACTGAAAAACAGGTCAAGGAATTCGGAGATAAAATCCCTGCCGATAAAAAAGAACCGATCGACAGCGCTCTGACCAAACTGAAAGAAGCACACAAACTGCAGGACATTGCTGCAATAGATAAGGCTATTGAAGAGATGAATACAGCATGGACTGCTGCAAGTGAAGACATCTATAAAACACAGCAGCCGCAGGACGGCCAGCCAAATGCAGGCGCACAACAAGGGCCTGAACAGGGCAATACTGCCGGCGGCGGCGATAATGTACAGGACGCAGAATTTGAGGAAGTGAAGTAGTGAGTATTGAAAATTTAATAAAAAGCAGCTGATCGCCCAGCTGCTTTTTTTATTTATAAACTAAATGTATTTTTGATAAAATGCTCTTATGGAAACAGATATACGCTGGCAACAAAGATTTCATAGTTTTAAAAAAGCGCTCAAAAAACTGTTGGAAGTTGTAGAGAATAAGTCACTTGAAGATTTAAGTGAACTGGAGGCAGAAGGGCTTATTCAGCGATTTGAATACACTTATGAATTAGCCTGGAAAACTTTGCAGGATCTGCTACGATACAAAGGCTATACCGACATTGCAGGCCCTAATCCTGTATTGCAGCAGGCGCTCCAGGATGGGTATATCAATGACGAAGATGGATGGAGAGGCATAAAAAGATCGCGTGAACGTACTTCGCAAATATACGATGAAGCAACTGCTGAAGAGATTGCAAAAGCTATTTTCAGCAATTACCATATTTTATTTCAACAGCTTGAGACAAGACTGGAAAAAGAAATATAAAAAACTTCTCAATAAATTCCAAACAATGTACGGCTTAGACCAAAATATTATTAAAGAAATTCAGCGCGTTTTTTCGCAAAACAATTTTGTGGAAGAGGCTATTCTATATGGCTCAAGAGCCAAAGGGAATTATAGAAACGGCTCTGATATTGACCTTGTAGTTGCCGGAAAAAATCTGTCAACAGACAGCATATATTTACTTGAAGAGCAACTGGAAGCATTAGGTTTTTTGTATAAATTCGATGTACAGCATATCGCTACCATAAACAACATTGCCCTTCTAAAACATATTCGCGAAGAGGGCATATTGTTTTATAAAAAAGATAATGAAAACCAACCGGATGAAGGCTAACTGCCTTAAAAATTTCTTATTTCATGTAGGTTTTTATTTGTTTTCCAGCTTTCCCGGTAGTTATCGGCAGAATACGCATTCCCGCCTGGTATAAATATTTTAATCATTAAGGGTTATTGCATGTGCATTATTATTGACGTTCTTGTCAGGAATAGCCTTTGAGGAAGCTTTCACGTAAACTCAGGCGTAGCAATAAATAATGCCATCGTATGTCTAAATCAAATGATAGCAACAACCCTATACAAAAAAGCAGGCAGAAAAATCCACCTGCTTCCATTGATAGTTTTATAGCTATTCAGTAGTCTGTCCGTCAAAATCTTCTTCATTAGCCTCTGCGTCTTCCTTTGTGCTGCGCACAATACCGTCTTTGTGGTGTGGAGGAGAATAAAGTGTATACAGTTTCAGCGCCTCAGAGCTTGATTTGTTTACAACGTTGTGTTCTGCCCCTGCAGGAACAATCACCGCATCGCCATCTGAAACATCATATTGGTTACCATCTATCAAAACATAGCCTTCTCCAGCCTCAAAACGAAAGAACTGGTCGTTTTCCTTGTGTGTTTCTATACCGATCTCGCTGCCTGGTGCAATACTCATCAGCACAAGCTGTGAATGTTTGCCTGTGTACAATACCTGGCGGAAATTTTCATTTGCTAAAGTGTCTTTTTCGATGTTTGATTTAAACCCTTCCATAATATTTATCTTTAGTAATTATCTTGCAAAAAGCGTACCTGATTTATTTAAATCCTTAATAATAAACTGTTTTGGTTTTAAAAAAGTATCTTCAAATATAGGCAGTAAGTTCTGTAAATTTGCTGCAGGAAGCGAATGCGAAGTTCGCACTATTCCAAATTATTAAACACCAGGATAAAGTAGCGGACGCAAAGTTTCCCGATAATTATCGGGATTATTAAAACATTAAATATTCACGGATGCATAACAGACAATTGTTCCTTCAGCATGTAGGCCAGACTTCGCCCGAACCAATGGGCATTGAGATCAGGAAAGCTGAAGGCATTTACCAATATGATACCAATGGCAAACAGTACATAGATTTAATTTCAGGTTTCAGTGTCTGCAACATCGGCCATTCTCACCCAAAGGTGATTGATGCCATCAACAGGCAAATCTCTGATTACATGCATGTGATCGTTTACGGCGAATTTATTGAAGCGCCACAGGTACAGTACGCAAAAATGCTGGCAGATCTATTGCCCGGAAATCTGAATTGTGTGTATTACACCAATAGTGGCGCCGAGGCTACGGAAGGCGCCATGAAGCTGGCCAAGCGCTTTACAGGCAGGCCGAATATAGTGGCATTCAATAAAAGCTATCACGGTTCTACCCAGGGCGCGCTTAGCATTATAGGCGATGAATACTTCCGGAGTGCATTCCGGCCATTGTTACCCGGCATTATACACGCTGAATATAATGATGAAGCCATGGCTGGCCTGATAGATCATAGCACGGCCTGTGTAATTATGGAAACGGTGCAGGCAGAGGCAGGCATCATTAAACCGGATATAGAATGGATAAAAAAGATCCGCGAAAAATGTACACAAACAGGCACACTGCTGATCTTCGATGAAATACAGGCCGGCTTCGGCAGAACCGGCACGCTGTGGGCATTTGAGCAATACCAGGTAGTGCCCGACATACTGCTGCTGGGCAAGGCATTGGGCGGCGGTATGCCGATTGGCGCTTTCATTGCCGATAAAAAGATCATGGACACACTGATGGCAGCCCCCGTGCTGGGCCATATGAGCACTTTCGGCGGGCACCCTGTATCTTGCGTAGCAGGAAAGGCGGCGCTGGAAGTATTGCTATACGGGAAGTTCATGGATGAAATAGCAGAGAAAGAAATCATTATCAAAGAAAAACTAAAACATTCCAGGATAAAGAAACTGCATACTGCCGGCCTCTGGGCAGCAGTGTATTTCGACAGCTTTGAAACCAATAAAAAAGTTATTCATGCCTGTATAGAAAACGGGCTGATCACCGACTGGTTCTTATTCCGCTCCGAGGCCCTGCGTTTTGCGCCCCCGCTGACCATTTCCAAAGAAGAACTCATCCGTGCCTGCGAAATAATTATTTCCTGCTGCGATAAAATATAAGTTATGGCCATAGAAAATTTACAATTCAGGAAAGCTGCTGAAGCAGACATCAACAGCATCTGGAAAATCATACAACAGGCCATTGAACGCAGAAAGCTTGACGGCAGCAGCCAATGGCAGGATGGCTACCCCAACCCTGAAACCATCAGGCAGGATATTGAAAACGCGCATGGATACGTGCTTTCAGCAGGTGAAAATATCATTGCTTACTGTGCAGTCTTGTTCAATAATGAACCTGCCTATGATCATATTAAAGGTGAATGGCTCACAAATGGCGACTTCCTGGTGGTACACCGCGTAGCAGTATCCGGTGAAGTTGCAGGCCAGGGAATTGCCACCGGACTGTTTAAATTAGTGGAAGATCATGCTGTAGCCAACAACATTTTCAGCATTAAAGTAGATACGAATTTTGACAACGTGCCCATGCTGAAAATTCTTGAAAAACTGGGCTATACTTATTGCGGGGAAGTGTATTTCCGCGGCAGTGCACGCAAAGCTTTTGAGAAAGTATTGAAACCAGGTTAATCAAGTTCTGGCATTGGCCGAATAAATAATTTTGCTACTTTTGAAGAATGCAGCAATACCTCAATCTGTTACAACACATTATAGACAATGGCGTAAAAAAAGAAGACCGCACCGGAACCGGTACCACAAGTGTATTTGGCTACCAGATGCGCTTTAACCTTCACGAAGGTTTTCCTATGGTTACCACCAAGAAACTTCACCTCAGGAGCATTATACACGAACTGTTGTGGTTCCTCAAAGGCGATACCAATATTCAATACCTGAAAGACAATAAAGTCTCTATCTGGGATGAATGGGCAGATGCCCATGGTGATCTGGGGCCGGTATACGGGAAGCAGTGGCGCAGCTGGCAGGGCGCTGACGGCAAAACCTATGACCAGATCAAGGATGTGCTGCAACAGATACAAACAAATCCAGACAGCCGCCGGATGATCGTAAGCGCCTGGAACGTAGGCGAGCTGAAAGATATGGCGCTAATGCCCTGCCACACGATGTTCCAGTTTTACGTGGCAGATAACAAGCTCAGCTGCCAGCTATACCAGCGTAGCGCAGACGTGTTCTTAGGCGTACCTTTCAACATTGCTTCTTATGCATTGCTCACCATGATGATGGCGCAGGTCTGTGATCTTGGTGTGGGAGATTTTATACATACATTCGGAGACGTACATTTGTACAACAACCATATTGATCAGGCGAAACTGCAATTGAGCAGGCAACCCTACCCCTTGCCTGTGATGAAGCTGAATAAAGATATCCGCGATATTTTTGAATTTACCTATGAAGATTTCACCCTGGAAAACTACCAGTGCCATCCGGGTATTAAGGCTCCGGTAGCAGTATAGCTTACCTTCTCTTACTATACGCAGCTTCTGTACTGCCTATGTAATTCGCAATGGGAGGCTTAACTTTCCGCACAGAAACTTCCACGTTTTCAGCCAGCGGACAGGCTTCCAGTATATCGTTGACCATTTGCATAGCCAGTGTTTCCAACAGTGGTGTGGGCTGTTGCATCTTTTGTTTTACGAGTTGGTAAACAGCGGCATAATCAATGGTATCTTCCAGACGGTAAACGACCGGCGCCTGCGGTGCATATTCAATAAGCACATTTACTACAAATTCACCACCAATGATCTTTTCCTCTTCGTAAAGGCCGTGCCGGGCAAAAAATTGCAGGTCGTTTAAACGAATGGACAGCATATTAAGATTCTTTTGCGGCTAAATATCTTTCGGCATCCAGCGCGGCCATACAACCGCTGCCTGCCGCTGTTACTGCCTGGCGGTATATCTTATCCTGCACATCACCTGCAGCAAATACGCCCGGTACATTTGTTTTGGAAGTTCCCGGCTGTGTATTGATATAGCCCGTTTCATCGGTATCTATGAATTCTTTAAAAATGTCACTGTTCGGGTGATGGCCTATAGCTACGAACATAGCGCTCACATCCAGGTCTTTGGTTTCGCCGCTCTGGTTGTCTTTGATTCGCACGCCTGTTACAGTCTTTTCGCCCAGAACCTCTACCGGCTCTGAGTTCCAGTGGATCTGTATTTTAGGGTTGTCCTTTACCCTTTGCTGCATGATCTTGCTTGCCCGCATGCCGCCCTCACCTTTACGCACGATCATATGCACTTTAGTGGCGATGTTAGAAAGATAGATGGCTTCCTCACACGCTGTATCTCCCGCACCCACGATGGATACGTCTTTGCCGCGGAAGAAAAATCCGTCGCACACAGCACAGGCGCTTACGCCGTAGCCGTTAAGCCTTTGCTCGCTGGGCAATCCCAGCCATTTGGCAGATGCTCCTGTAGAGATGATGACTGTTTCCGCTTCAATCCATGTATGATCATCTATCTGTACTTTATGAATATCTCCCGAGAAATCAACTTTAGTGGCAAGGCCATAGCGGATGTCGGCACCCATCCTGGCAGCTTGTTTTTCAAAATCCACCATGATCTCCGGACCCATTTTTCCTTCAGGATAGCCGGGATAGTTTTCCACATGGGTAGTGATGGTCAGTTGCCCCCCCGGCTGTATTCCCTGGTAAAGCAGGGGCTTCAGGTTGGCTCTGGCTGCATAAATCGCAGCGGTGTAGCCTGCAGGGCCGGATCCTATAATTAAACATTTAACCCTTTCCATAGCTTGTTGCTCCATAATCAATTTTTGTGATGCAAATTTAACTTATTTTGTCCACATATTTACCGCCCTGTTAAATACTCCGGATTAATACAGATCTTTTCTTCTTTGCTGTTTCTTTAAAGATTCAATCTTCTTGCTTTTCAGCCTTCTTTCAATGGAAGCCTTGCCTGGGTTGGTTTTCAGCCGTTTTTTCTTTTTGATCAAAGCATTGTTTACCAACAGGTTTATTTTTCTTATAGCTGCTTCTTTATTTAACAGCTGTGATCTTTCTGACTGTGACTTTACCAGCAGTTCTCCGTTTGCATTGACATTGTTTTTTAATTTTTCAAACAGTATTGCCTTGTCGTCATCACCGAAAAACACCGAGCGCTGTACGTGCCACCTTGCGATGACCATAGTTTCTACCTTGTTTACGTTTTGTCCGCCTTTGCCGCCGCTCCTCGCTGTTTGAAATACTAATTCAGCGGAAATATCTGTCATAGTTCGTTATTTTTGTAAAAATAAGATTTTATGCGTGTGCTGATACAAAGAGTGAGTGAAGCAAAAGTAGCAGTAAATAAAGACATTGCAGGAATAATTCATACCGGGCTGCTGGTTTTTATCGGTATTGAAGATGCAGACACCACTGATGACATACAATGGCTCAGCAATAAGATCTGCAACCTGAGGATTTTTGATGATGCGGAAGGCATAATGAATATGAGCGTTAAAGAAATGAACGGCGATATCTTACTTATCAGCCAGTTTACGCTGCATGCAAATACAAAGAAAGGCAACCGGCCATCCTATATCAGGGCGAGCAAGCCGGAAACGGCAATACCGCTCTATGAAAAAATGATCGGCCAGTTGCAAACCGATCTCGGCAAACCTATACAGACAGGCATTTTTGGGGCCGATATGAAAGTAACGCTCACCAACGACGGGCCTGTAACCATCTGGATAGATTCTAAAAACAAAGAATAAAAAACGCTGACCTATGACCATACAACAAGCCCAGGAGAAAGTAGATGAATGGATCAGAACCCTTGGTGTGCGCTATTTCAATGAGATGACCAACCTGGGTATTTTAATGGAAGAGGTAGGCGAACTCTCAAGGATAATGGTGCGCACGTATGGTGAACAATCTTTCAAGGAAAGCGATAAAAATAAAAACATCGCGGATGAAATGGCAGACGTATTGTGGGTGCTGCTCTGCCTCGCAAACCAGACAGGCGTTGACCTCACCAAGGCATTGGAGGATAATTTTAAAAAGAAAACCAACAGGGATAGCAACAGACATGCGAATAATGAAAAACTTGTATAAAAAAATAATTCCGCTGAAGATCAGGGAGAATATTTCCATGTTCGGAAGCGCATGGAAACAAACCTTTGCCGATTTCTTCGACTACAAGCTCCTGCGTATGAGCGCAGCACTGGCGTACTATGCCATTTTTGCGCTGGTGCCCATGCTGGTGATCATCATCTCCATTGCAACTATTATGACTGTTGATAAGCCTATCGGTACTATTTATTTACACATGCGCTCCTTCGTGGGCGACGGCGCTGCCAAACAAATAGAAACCATGCTCACCAGCGCACTAAACTCTAAAAACTCAGGCCTGGCGCAGATTGCCAGCATTATTGCGCTGATATTCTCTGCAACCGGCGTATTTACCGAGATACAGGATTCCATCAACGTGATCTGGCGCTTAAAAGCCAAACCCAAGAAAGGCTGGCTGAAACTGCTGATAAACAGGCTGCTGAGTTTTTCAATCGTCATAAGCCTGGGATTTATATTGTTGGTATCACTGATCTTAAACGCTGTGCTCGACAGCATCTCAGAACAACTGTACCGGGTGCTGCCGCAGATTGAAGTCTATAATGCCTATATGCTAAACCTGCTGCTGACATTTGTAACCACCGGCTTACTTTTCGGCATCATCTTTAAAGTACTGCCCGATGCAAAGATCATGTGGCGCGACGTGTTTAACGGCGCCATCATTACCTCATTAATGTTCATGCTGGGTAAGTTCGGTATCAGCTATTACCTGCAGAAAAGCCCTGTGGCCTCTACTTACGGCGCTGCCGGATCCATTGTGGTGATCTTATTGTTTGTGTATTATTCAGCCATCATCCTGTACCTGGGTGCGGCTTTTACGCGGGCTTATGCAAAGATCAAAGGCAGGGAGATCTACCCCAATAAATACGCCGTATGGGTAGAGCGTGTAGAGAAAAACTATGCTGTACAGCCAGATGTGCCATTGACAGAAACCAACACCTGATCATTCTTCCCGGAGTTGTTTACCGGTAAGGTGTATAAATACATCTTCCAGGTTGGCGCGCTTGGTCTCTTTTGCTTTTTCAAAGCCGCTTAGCAACAGCTCATCTATCATCTGCTCCGGAGAAGCTATGGAAATTATTTTTCCTGAATCAATAATGGCTACTCTGTCGCATAGCATCTCTGCCTCGTCCATGTAATGCGTGGTAATGATCACTGTTGTTCCATTATCACGGATACGTTTTATCAGTTGCCAGAGATTGCGCCTGGCCTGCGGGTCCAGACCGGTGGTAGGCTCATCCAAAAAAATAATTTTCGGATGGTTAATGAGTGTAATGGCGAGGGAGAACCGCTGCTGCTGGCCGCCGCTTAATTCTTTGTAAAGGCTGTTTGCCTTATCTTCAAGCTGCATACTCTTCAGTAATGCCAGGGCATCTGTTTTTTGATTGTACAGTCCCGCAAACATTTCTACCAGCTCAATAAGTTTCAATTGTGGATAATAGCCTGAGTTCTGCAGTTGCACACCAATGATCTGTTTAATTTCTGCGGGGTGCTTTTCCAGGTCGAAACCGTGAATGGTTACTTCCCCGGAAGTCTTGCTGCGCAAGGTCTCCAGGATTTCCAGCGTGGTGGATTTACCGGCTCCGTTGGGTCCGAGCAATCCGAATATCTCTCCCGCATACACATCAAAGCTGATGCCTTTTACAGCTTCAAAGTTTCCATACTTTTTCACCAGGTCTTTAACCGAAATAATTATTTTCTGCATAATACTATTAAATTCTTTCGCTGTGCTGATGCAAATTATTTGATTACTTTTTCTATGTGGATCAACTTACCATCTGCATTGATGCCTTCCATTACAATGCGGAATGCACCGGTCACATCGTTGTTATAGAATTTAAATTTATGCGTTGGGGTTTTCTCATCCAGCAATATCATGGGGTTCCAGTAAAGCGTGCTTCTCAGGTCCTGTTTTTCATGTTCAGGATTAAGAACTGCATAGTCAGGGTGGTAAAATTCTTTGATAACCGTATAAGCTTCTATCACTTTGGATGGAATGGCAGGGCCGGAAGAACCACTTGTAACATCGCCGCCTTTTTTGGTATAAACGGCTATGCCGCCGCCTGAACCGCCGCCCGGCGCACCAAAGAACGGAGGGCGGAAAACTTTTACGTAAGCTATATCATTCACATTGAGGTTGGCAACAAACTCCGGGTCTACCTGCATCTCATCCAGGAATAATGTGGGCGTTGCACCGCGCCATGAAAGGCTCGGAGAGCTTGCCTGCGCGTTACTTATCTGCAAACCGGGTACCCTGCTCTGGAGGTATTGAAAGATATTCTGCGCACTCATAGCCGAAATATCATTGGTCAGGTCAAACTGGTAGGCGTCGCCTTTAAAAAATCCGGAGGCATACCTTTCATCCAGTTTTTCCAGTGCGGTTTTTGTCTTGGCTTCCACGACCACGTCTTTCAGATCGCCTTCTTCCCAGTTGGAAAAATTCATGGTGGCAAAATACCTGTCGCGCCAGAACCCTGATGAATCAATGCTTTTAGTCGCAAGCACATCGGCAGCATCCATAGGTATTTTCACCGGCGGCACCAGTTTGCCTTCCAGGAACCTTACTTCCGCATAGCGCAGTGGGCTGTTCTTGTTAGAGAATGTATAATAGACCGAAACAGAGTCCATGAAAGAGATGCTATTATCGTTGAAAGTACCGTCTTTTCTTATGGGCACTACAATAAAATTCTGCCCGGTGGTGCTTACATCACCCTTCATTTTAAGTATGGCTACCAGATCTCCGCCGCTGGCAATCTGCTCCTGGGTAGCATATATTTTTCCTCCGAAAGACATGTATGCAGTATCAGGCCGGTATTTAATTTCGGGGCCCGCACCCTTGGAAATGTACTCCCAGTTGTATTTGCGCCAGCCATGTGTAAGCATTACCAGGTCAAGCTCACCATTCACTTTTTTACTATTTTCCGAAAAATAGTATGCGGGATTGTACACCCTGCCCTTTATTTGTGTGGTAAGCAACAGGCCTGAATAAATGTTTTCCGAATTATCATAGTTAATGCCCGCATCTGTTACAGAGAGGGATATATTGGTGAGTAATTTATCCGGTATGTGCACCGATACTTCATTTTCCTGCCGCTTTCCCGTGCCAAGTTTTGACAAGCCTACTTCTGCGTTAAACCTGTAATCTTCTGTTTTTACAAAAACTATCCTTTCTGCCAAAGGTTTCTTATTTTCATCCAGCACCGTCAATTGCAAAATACCGGCAGGCAATTGCAAAAACGGTATGGAGCCTTCCACCTGTGTTTTTTCTGCCAGGTTAATGTTTGCCATATAAACCAGCCTGTTGTACATCATCCCCACAATAATTACGCGCTTCATAGTTTCAGGCACGCCGGGGGTACGCTGTATTTTATAGGCAATGCTGCCGTCTTTGGGAATGGCAGACAGCGTTATACCGTTTGCCAGCGCCGTTGGCAGTGTTGCCTGTCCTTCATTACCTTCATTTCCTGACCATTGTGCCTGGTAGCGCTCGCCGGCCGTGGGTTTCAGCGCAAAATAACCCATACCGTTGTGTTGTGTATTTATCTCTGCAACCTTACTGCCTTTACTGTCTTTTACCGTACCTGAAACCACCGCAGGCTTGCCATACTGATCGGTAGCCAGAAATGCCACTTTACTTTCAATACCGCTAACCAGCTCCCCGCCTTCCGGGAACATCGTAAAGCTGATCTTAGTTTTCTGAGGCCTGATAAAAATATTCTGGTTTCCTTTGGGAATGATCCTGATGGTTTTTTTATAGAGAAATGCTGTATCAAAATTCAGCATCCATTTCGTATAGGCTTTTACCTGCAGTACTGTGCCGGAAAAATCTTTCGGTATCATAAACTGTCCGCGTGAGGAAGATTCCCCGATCGGGAACATGGAATGCGCCAGCACTTTACCGCTCTCATCAGAGAAATCTACGTAGAGGTTTTTACTTAACGTGGCAGCTTCGTAACCATCACGCAGGTAGGCTTTGAACCAGATAGTTTCACCGGCAGTATAGATGGTTTTATCATAGTGCAGGTATACGCGCTCCAACGGATACTTTTGGGTGTAGTTGTCAACAACCTCATTGAATTTCTGAGACAACGCAGCGTTTGAGAAAAGCAGCAGCCATGCAACAGCAATAGCCATAACACGTTGGATGCTTGCGGAAAAATATATCATAAAGAAATACCGGTTTTAAGATTAATATTTCCCTAAGATAATTAAGTTTTAAAAACTGTAATAAAATTTTTTAGAAAGGAGCATCGTCAAAGCCCGAATCATCGTAATTATCGTTCATCTTGCTGGGCAATTGCGTATACGTACTACCATCTCCGGTGTTGATATTGCGGAATTTCCTGAATGTGTTGTCTGTGGAGTATTCCTCAAATTTCTGTATCTCCAGGTGAGCGATCAGTTTTACATCGCCTAATGACCCGTTGCGGTGCTTGGCTATTTTGATCTCGGTAAGCCCCTTGGTACTTTCGCCGAATTCGTTGTTTTCAATATCGTGGTATTCCGGACGGTAGATAAACATTACCATATCGGCATCCTGCTCAATGGCTCCGGACTCACGCAGGTCACTCAGTTGCGGCACCTTATTGCTCTCTCTCCTGGATTCTACGGCACGGCTCAACTGGCTCAGCGCAATGATGGGTATGTTCAGCTCTTTCGCCAATACTTTCAGGTTTCGGGAGATGCTGCTTATTTCCTGTTCCCTGTTGCCGTTCCTTTCCTTGTTGCCCGTCATCAGTTGGAGGTAATCTATTACAATCAACCCTACACCCTCTTTGCTTACCAGCCTTCTTGCTTTGGCTCTCAGCTCAAAAATGTTCAGCGCTGCCGTATCGTCAATAAATATTTTAGAATTTTCCAGCCTCCTGATGCCTGCCCGCTGTAGCTGCTGGTATTCATATTCTTCCATACGGCCGCGGGAAATTTTCTCTAAGAGAATACCACTTTCCGCAGAAAGTATACGGTTTACCAACTGCGAAGAACTCATCTCCAGTGAGAAGAACGCCACCGGTGTTGGTTTGGTCGGATGCAAAGCCGCATTGCGTATAAGGTTCAGCGCAAACGCCGTTTTACCCACAGCAGGACGCGCCGCCAGGATAATGAGATCGCTTGGCTGCCATCCGTACGTCAACTGGTCTAATGCTGTGAAGCCGCTGGGCACACCGGAGATTTCTTCCTTTTGCAACCTCAGCTTATCAATGCGCTCCATAGAGCTGGTCATAGCGCCTACGATATCGTCATAATCGCTGCGGAGGTAGTTGTTGGTGATGTTGAACAGTTTCTGCTCTGCATCGTCCAGTAATTCAAATACATCGGTTGTATCCTCAAAGGCATCGGAAATCACATCGCCGCTCATCCTGATCAGTTCACGCTGCACGTATTTCTGTAGAACTATTTTGGCATGCGCCTCGGTATTAGCGGTAGAAGCTACAATGTTGGTGAGCTTAGATACGTAAAATGCGCCACCTACCAGGTCGAGTTCACCTCGAAGCCTCAGCTCCTGTACTACCGTAAGTATGTCTAAAGGCGAGTTCTTATCGGCAAGCGCCATGCAGGCTGCAAATATTTTCTGGTGCGCCTCTATGTAAAAACATTCCGGTTTTTTAATCACTTCCACTACCACATCGAAAGCGCCTTTTTCCAGCATGATGGCGCCCAGGATGGCCTCTTCCAGTTCTTTTGCCTGGGGAGGTACTTTGCCGTACATCATGGAGTTCAGGTCTACACTCTGCTTTCTTCTTGGTAATATTCCTTCTTTCTTTATATTTGGTAGGTTACTACTCATTTTAACATTTCAATTTTTTAAACCCGGCCATACGCCTCTTTCTCAACTGCCGTAAAAAAAGTTTATCGGGACGGCGAATATAAGTCTACTTTTTTCAAAAGAACGCATAAAAATTTTATTATTTTATGCTTTTTTAAATAACATCTCATCCACAACAATACAATGCTTATCCACAGCAAAATCGCGGTTATACACCAGATTTTTCGTTTTCCACAGTTTATTAAGGTCCCTGCAGCAAAATTAAGTGAATAAATTTTCTTTATTAAAAAAGAAGTTCATTGCCGGTTTTATTCGTATTTTTTATAGCAATTTTCAGGATCATGTTGCAGCCTTTATAAACCCCTGTATCACTGATGTTTATTAGATTTAGGGGCAAATGTTAAATTAATGCACCATACTTTTTGATCATTTTGGGATAAAAAACTAAAGAAAATCCGCATGATTTATCTCCCCGCTTTTACCGGTACTTCCAATGATTGCAGTAGCTGCAGAACCTTATTTTTAGCACTAAAGCTGATTTAATTTTTGTATATTTGTAGCTTATAAAAACAAATAAAAAGTAGTTTTTTAAATTTATATGATTCAGGAAAATAACAATCAAAATGGCGCTTCAAACCCGTCATATGGTGCAGATAGTATACAGGTTTTAGAAGGACTGGAAGCTGTGAGGAAACGCCCTGCAATGTACATCGGCGATATCGGCGAAAAAGGTTTACATCATTTGGTTTACGAGGTGGTTGACAATTCTATTGACGAAGCACTGGCAGGCTACTGTAAGCACATCGGCGTTACCATTCATGAAGATAATTCTATTACGGTAAAAGACGACGGCCGAGGCATCCCTACAGAGATCAACAGTAAAATGCAGAAAAGCGCATTGGAAGTGGTGATGACCGTATTGCACGCCGGCGGTAAGTTTGATAAGGATTCCTACAAAGTTTCGGGCGGCCTGCACGGCGTAGGTGTGAGCTGTGTAAACGCACTGAGCTCCACCCTGAATGTAAAAGTACAGCGAGAAGGAAAAATATTTGAACAGACGTACCACAAAGGCATACCCGAATTTGAGGTACGTGAAATAGGCGTATCAAACGAAACAGGCACCACCGTACGCTTCTGGCCCGACGATACAATTTTCCAGACAACGCTTTACCAGAAAGATATCCTGGAAGCACGCTTAAGAGAACTCGCTTACCTTAACCGTGGCATTACCATACAGTTCAAAGATCTCAGGGAAATAGATGAAGAAACCAACAGCCCCTACGAGCAGATATTTTTCAGCGAAGGTGGCATCGTGGATTTCCTGGAAATGCTCGACAGCCATGCCAAACGCACTCCTATTATTCCAAATACCCTTTTTGTTGAAGGGCTGGATGCAGCTACCAACACCTCTATAGAAGTGGCGCTCACCTACAACAATGATTTTAAAGAACACATTTTTTCGTATGTCAACAACATCAATACCATTGAAGGCGGTACGCATGTCACCGGTTTCAGGCAGGCGCTTACCAGGGTCTTTAAAAGCTACGGCGATAAGAACGGGCTGTTTGAAAAAGCTAAAGTACAGGTAGAAGGCGATGATTTCCGTGAAGGCCTCAGCGCCATCATTTCTGTAAAGGTGCCTGAGCCGCAGTTCGAAGGGCAGACAAAAACCAAGCTGGGCAACAGCGAGGTCAGCGGCGTAGTTCAGACAACCGTATCCCGGTCCTTAGAATCTTTCCTGGAGGAAAATCCCAAGGAAGCCAAGAACATCATACAAAAAATTGTGCTTGCGGCACAGGCCCGCGTGGCCGCGCGCAAAGCACGTGATATGGTACAGCGCAAATCCGTTCTGAGCGGCAGCGGCCTGCCCGGCAAGCTTGCAGATTGCAGTGAACGCGACGCCGAAAAATGTGAACTGTACCTGGTGGAAGGAGACTCCGCGGGAGGCACTGCCAAGCAAGGCAGGGACAGGACTTACCAGGCTATACTGCCATTGAGGGGTAAGATCCTGAACGTGGAGAAAGCTATGGAACACAAGATCTATGAGAACGAAGAGATAAGAAATATTTTCACCGCCATGGGTGTAACTATCGGTACACCCGAAGACCCTAAGGCGCTGAACCTCTCAAAGCTACGCTACCACAAGCTCATTATTATGACCGATGCCGATGTGGACGGAAGCCACATTGCCACGCTGATACTTACCTTTGTATTCCGCTATATGAAAGAGCTGGTTGAAAACGGGTATGTATATATTGCCCAGCCTCCCCTTTATTTATTGAAGAAAGGAAAAGAACAGGAATATGCTTACAACGAAGCACAGCGAAAAGAGCTGATTGCTAAACTCGGGGGTGGCAACGACAGTTCCGTAAACACACAACGGTACAAAGGTCTGGGCGAAATGAACGCAGAACAGCTTTGGGAAACAACTATGGACCCAAATACACGCACACTAAAAAAAGTGACCATAGAAAGCGCTGCAGAGGCCGACAGGGTGTTCAGCATGCTGATGGGCGACGAAGTGCCTCCGCGCAGGGAGTTTATAGAAAAGAACGCCAAATATGCAAAAATAGATGTGTAATAACATCCTATATTTTTTAAAGGCTGCCGTTTGCGCAGCCTTTTTATTTTTAAGTGCCGTCTTGGGTAAAATCCCTTAAATCTGAATTCCTGGATTTTACTAAATTACCGGTGAATCCCCGCTCTTCGTGATTTACAATCATGAAGCCATATCGGGAGATTTCAAATCTCTGATATCTAATGCTACATTTCAGATGTAAAATAGCATTGATGTTTCTGAATGATAAATGTATATTTTTCCAATTCGTATAATATTGTATTGTTTAGTATATTTAATTTGAGAAAAAGGAGTTATTCGAAATTGCAAATTTCGAATAGCAGGGCGGGCTATTTATTTAAAGTATTTATTGCTGCATTTAATAGTTCATCTTCATTTGCAGCAATACCATTACTTGTTGGTTCTATTAATATATCTGGATTAATCCCTAAGCTTCCAATATCAGGCTCAATTATGCCTGTAACTGTTAACCAGGTTTTGAGATTCCCTGGCAAGATGAATGATATAGCTTGTCCAATTGCCCCTGCTCTTCACATTTGCAAATCATAAATAGCAGGGATAAGCCAATGGCCTGTACAATCATTCCAGATCTACCAACCATGTGCCCTGCGTATTCCGTACTTTGAGGCTATCTGCCGTCCCATCGAAAGAATTTTTATAATAGATCACCGATTCATTTTCGGCAACAGGTCTTTCCTTAAGTATGATGAGGCTGGCAGCACGATAATCCTGGCGCTGTTGGTCGTTGTAACTGTAATATTTTTGTTTGATGCTTTCCAATGCGTCCTTATGCTTATCATCCTGGGGCAGGTAAGCAGCCGACTTCCTGAAATTGCCTTTCAGCGTACCATCCAGGAATTCGCGCGCGGCATCCAAGGCATTCTCTGCTTTGGGAAATTCATTATCGCTACAAGAAAACAGCAATAAAAACAATAGCGGTAGGAGATGCTTCATAAGCGTATTTTTTAGTCCAAGGCCATTCGGCCAATACATATCCGAGTATTTTAAATCGCAGCACACAAATGATCTTTACAGCGCCGCCCTTAACAAAAGTAAGGAATAATAAAAGCTTATAGATATTTTTGCAAAAACCAAGGCTTGGATATTTCAGAAAAAACATACAAAGTAAAGCAACTGGCTAAAGCCTGCGGTTTCGATTTTTGCGGAATTGCCAGGGCCGAAAAGCTGGATGAGGAAGCGCGCAGGCTGGAAAAGTGGCTGAGCCAGGGCATGCATGCTTCCATGCAGTACATGGAGCGCTACTTTGACCTGCGTAGAGACCCTACGCTGCTGGTGCCCGGCGCCAAGTCAGTGGTCACTTTGCTTAAAAACTATTATCCATCGGCCACACAGCAACATGAGGCGCCGAAAATCTCCAAGTACGCCTATGGCAAAGATTATCATGAAATAATCAGGGGCGACCTGACGATTTTCCTGGAGCAGATCAGGTTGTTTGCCGGAGATGTACAGGGACGCGGCTTTGTAGACAGTGCGCCCGTGCTTGAACGTGCCTGGGCCAACAAAAGCGGCCTCGGCTGGATCGGGAAAAATGCCATGATGATCAATAAATCTGCAGGCTCGTTTTATTTTATTGCCACACTGATCATAGACCTGGAACTGGAATATGATACGCCGCTTGCCAAAGATTTTTGCGGCACTTGCACCAAATGCATTGACGCCTGCCCTACAGAGGCCATCTTGCCCGGCAAAGTGGTTGACGCCCGCAAATGCATCAGCTATTTTACCATTGAGCTTAAAGACCTGGCGATACCACCGTCTTACAAAAACAAATTTGATAACTGGCTGTTTGGCTGCGATATCTGTAATGATGTATGCCCGTGGAACAAGTTCTCTTCACCACACCAGGAAGAAAGTTTCTCACCCATGGTTGAAATAATTGACTTTACTAAAAAAGACTGGGAAGCATTGACTGAGGATGCCTTCAGAAAAATATTCAAACACTCTCCTTTAAAAAGAAGCAAGTTCGCAGGCATTATGCGCAACCTGAAATTCTTGAGAGATTAACCTGGGAACCAACGGGGCTTTGCAGCAAATATTTTCAGGGAAATAATATAGCAGATAAAAGCACTGAAAACGCCTGTGGAGGCGCCTGCCAGTACATCATCGAGGAAGTGGGAAGCTACATACATACGCGAGTAGCCTGCCAGGAATGCCAGAAGTATCCAGAGCAGGTTCCATTTACTTTTTGGGAAAAACAGCAACAACATAGTCAGCAAAGCAAATGCAGTGGCGCTATGCCCTGATGGAAAACTGGTATCGCCCCAGTTGGTTACGGGTAAGGTATGCACGGGCTGATGCACAATATCTGTAAAGTATTTCGAAGGCCTCGGAGCCACGGTTAATTTCTTGCCTATTTGCGCAAACAAACCCGACAACAGGAAGCTGAAGACAATCGCAAAAGCTATTCTCCTGTATTTTAAAAGAAAAAGAATGAGCGCCAATGCTATGGCAAACAAACCATCACCCACATGGGTGAAATAAGTAAAAAAATTATCCAGCAACGCGGAGTTAAACGGTACCAGTTTAGTAAATGAATGGTAGCTACCATGCACACATAAGATACAAAAACCAGTCAGCCACATGCCTGTAACCAGCCACCAGTATGGCTTTGCTGCCGTGAGCACATCGGGAAACGGGTATAATTTTCTTTGATTTGGATTAAAATTCATTTGCAAACATATTATTTCAGCATGCCTTTAATTTCATTCAATTTCATCAGCGCTTCTACCGGTGTAAGGCGGTTGATGTCTATGGCATTGAGCATATGGCGCATTTCTTCGAATACTTCTGTCTGTGCATCGAAGATAGACAACTGCACCTGCGGCGTGCTTATGTTTTTCAGGTTTTCTTTCAGTTTTTTTACGCTCGGATTTTTCTGATCAGTTTCCGCATTGTCCGTTACACGCAGGTCCTCCAGTTGTTTCAGTATCTCATTGGCGCGTTGTATGAGTTCTATGGGCATGCCCGCCATTCTGGCTACATGTATACCGAAGCTATGTGTGCTGCCGCCTGCGGCCAGTTTGCGCAGGAAAATTATTTTACCGTTGATCTCTTTATTGGTGATGTGGTAATTTTTTACACGTGGCAATTTTTCTTCCAGGTCATTCAGCTCATGATAGTGGGTAGCAAACAGTGTCTTGGGCTTTGATTTGCAGGCATGCAGGTATTCCACAATACTCCACGCTATAGAGATGCCATCGTAGGTAGAAGTGCCACGACCGATCTCGTCTAACAGCACCAGGCTGCGTTGCGACAGGTTGTTGATAATACTTGCAGTTTCATTCATTTCCACCATAAAAGTACTCTCTCCCCCGCTTAAATTATCACTGGCGCCCACTCGTGTAAAGATTTTATCTGTCAGCGGAATGTTGGCTTGTTTGGCAGGCACAAAGCTGCCGATATGCGCCATAAGCGTAATTAACGCGATCTGCCGCAACAAAGCGCTTTTGCCAGACATGTTTGGCCCGGTAAGAATGATCACCTGTATATCGTCAGGATCTAAAGTGATGTTGTTGGCAATGTAGCTCTCACCCGGCGCAAGGTTGCGCTCAATCACGGGGTGGCGGCTATCCTGCATCTCCAAAGCCAAACCCTCATGAATATTGGGTTTGGTGTAGTTGTATTGTTTGGCATTGCCTGCAAAACAAATCAGCACATCCATGATTGCCAGCGCATTCCCGTTTACCTGTATCGGCGCAAGGTAATCCTGTAATTCATTCAGCAGTCGTTCATAAATATCAAGCTCTATGGAAAGAATTTTCTCTTCTGCACCGGTAATTTTTTCTTCATATTCTTTCAGTTCGTTTGTAATGTAGCGCTCAGCATTTGCCAGCGTTTGTTTGCGCACCCACCCTGCCGGCACCTTATCTTTGTGTATATTAGTCACCTCGAGGTAGTAGCCGAATACATTATTAAATCCTATTTTCAGGGAGCTGATGCCGGTACGTTGTATTTCGCGTTGCTGTATCTCTATCAGGTATTCCTTTCCGCCGGAAGCTATTTTTCTTAGCTCATCCAGCTCTTCATGCACGCCGCTTTGCACCATGTTGCCTTTAATGGCCAGTGCAGGCGGATCGTTTTTTATCTCGCTAAGAATTTTATCTACTATATATTTACAAGGGTTAATGGCGTCTGTAAGCCGCTTCAGGTAAGGGTTTGCCACCTGCTCGCCCAGGGTTTTGATCTGGCAGGCTACCTGCAGGCTTTTGGCCAGGTGCAGCACCTCACGCGGTGAAATTTTCTTCAGCGGTATTTTACTTACCAGCCGTTCCAGGTCGCCTGCCTGCCGCAGCAGTTGTTTTAGTTGCAATTGCAGGTCGTGGTGCAGTATCAGGAACTCAACAGCATCCAGCCGTTCATTGATTTTGACCTTATCTTTCAAAGGCAATATCAGCCAGCGTTTCAGTAGCCTGGCGCCCATAGGTGTGGATGTATTGTCCAGCACTTTCAATAAGTTGATGCCGTCATTCGGTGCATGCAATATTTCCAGGTTGCGTACGGTGAACCTGTCCATCCAAAGATGTTCTTCCTGCTCTATGCGTTGTATATTGGTAATGTGTTGCAGGTTGGGATGCTCGGTATCTTTCAGGTAATGGAGCACAGCGCCCGCAGCCACAATGGCACAGGGCATATTCTCTACCCCGAATCCTTTGAGGGAATGCGTCTGGAAATGTTTTAACAGGCTTTCAGTAGCATAACCGGCTTCAAAAATCCATGACTCCAGTGTGTAGGTATAAAACTTATTGCCGTATAATTCCTTAAAATGTTTCTGGAAGCTGCGCTGGAAGATCACTTCCGCAGGCTTTAGTGTCTGCAACAATTTTTCTGTATATTCTGTATTGCCCTCTGCCACAAAGAACTCACCGGTAGAAATATCCATCAGTGCAATGCCTGAATTGCCATTATCAAAGTGAATGGCTGCTAAAAAATTATTGCTGTTGTGCTCCAGCAGTTTATCGCTGGTAGCTACACCGGGCGTAACAAGCTCCGTAACACCGCGCTTCACAATGCCCTTGGCTGTTTTAGGGTCTTCCAGCTGATCACAGACAGCCACGCGGTAGCCCGCTTTGACCAGCTTATGCAGGTAAGTATCCAATGCATGATGAGGAAAGCCCGCCAGCTCTGCATCGGCTGTGCCATTGTTTCTTTTAGTAAGTGTGATGCCCAGTATCTGAGCGGTTTTAATGGCATCCGCACCAAAAGTCTCGTAAAAATCGCCTACCCGAAACAGTAAAATGGCATCCGGATATTTTTGTTTAATAGCCGCGTGCTGCTTCATCAACGGGGTTTCCTTAAACGCTTTTGCCATTGGGCAAATGTAGGAAAAACAGCCGGAATGTAATGTATTTCAAAGCTCAGGATTCAACTTATTTTGTATAGATCAAATCATAAACACCTCTTTATGTAAGACTTATTATTATTTCTTCGTAATTTTCTCCCCTCTATATAAACAATGATTATGCATAAGATTTTTAGTGTTATAGCGACACTTTGTTTTTACGCTTCGGCAGCTTGGCCGCAGTCGGTTCCGACTCATTTAAGTGATACGCTTTTCTCCACCTATTATCAGCAAAGGGTTTCCCATTTTAAAAGTTTGCCGGTTAAACAGGATGCCATTGTCTTTTTAGGCAACAGCATTAGTGATGGTGCAGAATGGAACGAACTATTTGACAACGATCGTATACTCAACAGGGGTATTAGCGGCGATGTTACCGCGGGCATACTCAACCGCATAGAGGAAATTACCCGCCATCAACCCCAAAAAGTTTTTCTGCTGATCGGCACCAACGACTTATCTAAAAACATCGCTGTAGACAGTGTATTGAAAAATATTTACCTTATTGCGCAAATTATCCGTAAGCAAAGCCCCGCCACACAACTGTATGTGCAGAGTATACTACCGGTCAATAATACATTTGACCGTTTTAAAAACCATTATAAAAATCAGGCTGAAATAAACCGTGTAAACCAGGCTCTTGAAAAAAACGCATCGAGATATAATTATCATTATCTTGACATTGCCACTCCATTGACAGATGATGACAAAAGACTTGCCAGAACATTTACCAACGACGGACTACATCTTAACGGGCATGCATACCAGGTTTGGAAAAATGTCATTTACCCGCATGTATTTGATTTACAGCCCAGCCCAGCGCTTATTCCCTACCCTCAGCAAATAGAGTGGCACAAAGGGTCTTTTTTGATAAATGAGCATACGGCTATTATTTTAAGCCATGACAGCTTGCTGCCCGCAGCAAAAGCTTTGCAGGCCGTAATAGAACACAGGGGTTATAAAGTTGCGATCAGTAACCGTGCTCAGACAACGGGTAAGCATATTATTTTAAAAACCGGCAGGGTTATTTCACCGGTTAACAGCAGGGAAGCATACCATTTGAAATCTGCCGGTGAAAACATTATCCTTGAAGCCAATACAATGCACGGCTTGCACAATGGCATACAAACCATCCGACAGCTGATGCGCAACACCAATACTGTTGCGGCTTGTGATATTGTTGATTATCCTGCATTTGCCTGGCGCGGCTATATGGTAGATGTGGGAAGGAACTATCAGTCGATGGAATTGTTGAAGCAACAGCTTGATGTAATGGCCTCATTGAAGTACAATGTTTTTCATTTCCACCTCACTGAAGATGTAGCCTGGCGGCTGCAGATGAAGAAATTTCCCCAACTGACCGATGCGGCACACATGACCCGCAACAAAGGAAAATTTTATACGGTAGAGGAAATGCATGAATTAAGAGATTATTGTAAAGACCGGAATATATTAATGGTTCCGGAAATTGACATGCCCGGCCATAGTAAAGCTTTTGAGCGCGCCATGGGTTTTGATATGCAGAGTGATGCAGGCTTATTGACAGTGAAGGAGATCCTCTCAGAATTTTGCGATACTTACAATTTCCCATACATACACATCGGCGCAGATGAAGTAAAAATTACCAACCCCAATTTTTTACCTGAAGTAATCCGGCTGATAGAAGCGCGGGGCAGAACAGTTGTAGGCTGGGAACCGGGAGGCAACTTTACCCCATCGGTTATCCGCCAGTTGTGGATGGAAAACGCTGCACACCTGGCAAAGCTCGGCAAGGTGAGAAAACTGGATTCACGCAATTTATACATCAACCACATGGATGCAGAAGAAAGCGTAGTATCTATATTCAATCACCAGATATTGAATGTAGACAAGGGCGACAGCTTAAACCTTGGCGGCATCCTTTGCCTGTGGAACGACCGCAACCTGGACAAGGATGAACACAACCTTACCCACAACCCGGTGTATCCTTCGTTGGCAGCCTTTGCAGAAAGGTCCTGGAAAGGCGGAGGCATTCCAGGAAATTACGCGGTAATGCTTCAGCAAAATAAGTCGGCATTTTCAGCGTTTGAAAACCGGCTGCTTGATCTAAAGGAAACTTTGTTTAGCCGTTTGCCTTTCCCTTACGTGAAACAATCCAATATAGCCTGGCAACTCATTGGGCCCTATGACAACGGGGGCGACCTTTCCAGGAAATTTGCGCCCGAGTCGGCAGATTTCAACATCCATAAGGTAAAGAACAGACAAACCGTTTATGGCGGAACAATTATACCCCGTCACTTCTGGCATCCTATTGTGAAAGGCATATTTGAAGATGCGCGTGAAAACACTACGTACTACGGTTACCAGCAATACTGGTCAGACAAAGATACCACAGCCGGAATGTGGATAGGGTTTTATGATTTTTCACGTTCTACCATGACCAATACACCGGATGCAAACACCTGGAATCATTTACAAAGTAAAATCTGGCTGAATGGGCAAGAAATTACACCACCGCTATGGAAAAGAGCCGGGCAACAAGGTGATCTTGAAATACCGTATATTGATGAGAATTATATTATGCGCGAACCGGTGAAAGTTCATCTGAAAAAAGGCTGGAACCAGATCCTTACTAAGATACCTGTGGGCTCGTTCACTGCTAAAGTGTGGCATACACCCAATAAGTGGATGTTTACGGCAATAATAGTAGACAAACAACCCGGCAGTATTCATTACTCTCAGCGTAAAGGTTACAGCAGGAGCGCGGTTGCAGAAAAACCTCACCGCTAAATCAAAAGTTATCAAGCGCAAGCTTTTACAATTACTGCGAATACAATTTTATGCACCAGAGTAGTGAAACGTTTTGCGCGCATGTAAAGCTATGTACTAACTGGTGCCATCCCAACCAGTGAAATAATCCTATCATTTGCAACAACAGCCTTCCACAACTACACAAATAATCCAACACTCCCCTCTCTCCGGCAAAAAATACAGCAACTTTTTTTCATTATGGATAAATATTCCTAATTTTGCGCGCGAATATGTAAAAACTACATATTGCCATTCATCACAAACTCAATTCTTATATGTCCGATTTAAAATTAAGACGCAATTTCGGTATAGCTGCACACATTGATGCAGGTAAAACTACAACTACCGAACGTATACTTCGTTACACTGGTATGATTCACCGTACAGGTGAAGTACACGATGGCGGTGCAACAACTGACTGGATGGAGCAGGAAAAAGAAAGAGGTATTACCATTACTTCTGCTGCTGTTAGTTGCCAGTGGCCTTTCCCTACACAACAGGGTAAAGCTTTACCGGATACTAAAAAATATTCTTTCAATATCATTGATACTCCGGGACACGTTGACTTCACCGTTGAAGTAGAACGTTCCATGCGTGTATTGGACGGACTGATCGCTTTGTTCTCTGCTGTTGACGGTGTTGAACCTCAATCAGAAACAGTATGGCGCCAGGCTAACCGCTATAAAGTACCACGCATTGGTTTTGTGAACAAAATGGACCGCTCCGGCGCTGACTTCCTAAACGTTGTAGCCCAGATCAAAGAAATGCTGGGCGCTAAAGCCGTACCCCTTCAATTGCCTATCGGCGCTGAAGACAACTTCAAAGGCGTGGTAGACCTTATTACCAATAAAGGTATTATCTGGGAAGATTCTACAGAAGGTATGACCTACAGTGAAGTTCCCATCCCTGAAGATATGGTGGAAGATGTGGAATACTGGAGAGGACAATTGATTGAAGCTGTGGCTGAATATGATGATACGTTGATGGAGAAATTCTTCGACGACCCGAACAGTATTTCTGAAGATGAAGTGCACGAGGCTATCCGCAAAGCATGTATAGACCTGAGCATCATCCCGATGATGTGCGGCTCTTCTTTTAAAAATAAAGGTGTACAAACTGCATTGGATGCCGTTTGCCGCTACCTGCCTTCACCCGTAGATATCGAAGCTATTGAAGGCAGCGATGTAAACGATCCTGAAAAGAAATTGTACCGCAAGCCCGATGCAAAAGAACCTTTCTCTGCGCTGGCTTTCAAAATCATGACCGACCCGTTTGTAGGCCGCCTGGCATTCTTCCGTTGCTACAGCGGACACCTGGATGCAGGCTCTTACGTACTGAACGTACGTTCCGGCAAAAACGAGCGTATCTCCCGCATCATGAAAATGTTTGCCAACAAACAAAACCCTGTAGAATTTATTGAAGCAGGTGATATCGGTGCAGCAGTTGGTTTTAAAGACATCAAAACCGGTGATACCCTTTGCGATGAAAAGAACCCGATCGTTCTGGAAAACATGTTTATCCCTGAACCGGTTATCGCTATCGCCATCGAGCCCAAGACACAGGCAGACGTTGATAAAATGGGTATGGCTATCTCTAAACTGGTAGAAGAAGACCCGACATTGCGTGTAAATACAGATGAAGATACAGGCCAGACCATCCTGCAAGGTATGGGAGAGCTTCACCTTGAAATTATCATTGACCGCTTAAAGCGCGAGTTTAAAGTTGAGATAAACCAGGGTAATCCTCAGGTGGCTTACAAAGAAACATTCCAGTCTACTATTGCTCACCGCGAAGTGTTGAAAAAACAAACCGGTGGACGTGGTAAATTCGCTGATATTGAATTTGAAATAGGCCCTGCAGACCAGGATTGGCTAAAGGAAAACGAAGGAAAAGCATTCCAGTTTGTAAACAACGTGGTAGGTGGCTCTATCCCTCGCGAGTTCTTCCCGGCTATCCAGAAAGGCTTTGAAACAGCTATGACCACAGGTGTTCTGGCAGGCTATCCTGTTGACAACATGAAGATCCGCGTGTACGATGGTTCATTCCACAACGTAGACTCTGATGCTATGTCGTTTGAGCTTTGCGCCAAGTCAGGCTTCCGTACTGCCGGTAAAAAAGCAAAACCCGTATTACTTGAGCCCATTATGAAAGTAGAAGTAACAACTCCTGACCAGTACATGGGTGATGTGAGTGGCGACCTTAACCGCCGCCGCGGCATGATGGAAGGTATGGATACCAGAGGCAATGCACAGGTGGTAAAAGCAAAAGTACCGATGAGCGAAATGTTCGGCTATGTAACACAGTTACGTTCCCTGACTTCCGGTCGAGCAGCTTCTACCATGGAGTTTTCTCACTACTACCCTGCGCCAACCAATATTGCAGAAGAAGTAATAGCCAAAAACAAAGGAAAAGTGAAAGAGGAAGAAGAATAGTATTTATTCTCCTGTTGATATACGAAAGCCGCTGTAAATACAGCGGCTTTTTTTGGGTGTATTAGAAATTACTGTTGTTTACACCATTAGTATTTATGCAATCAAAGCAGCGCTTTCTACACCCTGTTTAGAAAAATGGCAAGCAATAAAGACATACAAAATACTTTTGCAGGTAATTGATCCGTAATGTATCCATGAAGATAAGGAGCATGAAATAACCATAAAGATTGAGCATCTATACCAACCGCGAATGCGTATTGAATCTAAAAAAATGGTTATTCCATGTGGCAACTCAAAAAACAAATAACTATATACACAGGAAACGATTTTAAAAATAATGTACTTTTAGAAATTATATCTTTATGGAACTTTAGCTGCTTTTTCTATCTCATTCAGCACTTTGAGGATATTCTTAGGAGGCATAAGCCCATAAAAACGCAGCATCAGCTTATAATCTTTATCAAAATACAGCCACAACGGATAGCCTACATTCCCTGCTTCATTTTTTCCATATACATTTACAAAATCATTCATCTGGTAAGGATCCTCAGGCTTGGGATTTACATATACCTTCCCGTTAAACACTATTGCCGAATCGCTTTCAGCTATTACTTTTACAAAATAAAAATCATTGTTCAATCTTTGTTGCAATTGCCTGTTTTTCCTGATCTGTGCATCCTGCATCAGGCAATAGGTACAGTTTTTAGAGGTGATATAGACCACTATCTCTTTTTTCTCTTCAGACATCAACTTTTGCAGTTCGCCGAAGTTTATCTGTGCATTTACTGCATGAGCAGAGAAAAATATCAGCAATAGAGACCGTATGCACCTCCTGAAAGAGGGCAATAAACTGTTTTTTTTACGGGTGCATTGCTTATATATTTTTCTCTGCTTGGAATACATATCTGTTAAAAATTGTAACGTATGCCCACTAATCCGGTACGTCCCTGTTGAGGCGTGTAGTTGTACTCTGTATCAAACTGCAAGCCGCCGTATACATCCGGATTTGAGAGGTCGTTAAACGGATCTTTTACATTCACTAAAAGGTTCTTAGGTACATAATCAAAAATGTTGCGTACGCCTGCATAAAACTGCAGGCCGTTATTTAATCTGTAAGCCAGTTGCAGATTCATTTTAGTAAACCAGGGTGAGCGCTCCGGGCGCGGGTCTGTCACGCTACCTGTTTCATTGCCGCTGCCGTCGTAAGTCTTTATATTTCCCTGTGTTGGCAGCAGCATTGGGCCTTTCCATTCTCCTGTCAGGTCCACTGTAAATTTTTCTGTAAGATCATAACCGGCCGAGTAAACGCCCATCCATCTTGGTGAAAATTCAAAATCATTCCTTTCAGTGTTTTTCCCGGTTTTGTTTCCCTGTTCGTCTCTTTCATATTCAATCAACTGTGCCTTGTTATAAGATGCGCCTGCGGTGATCCGCAACGGGAATCGGAAATTTAACGCTATATCCAGCGAGGCGCCTATATTTTCTGCGTATTCGTCGCCGTCAACATTAAAATACGTCAATGTTCGTGCGGTCTCGTTCCTTACGGGGTATATTTTATTGAAGAAGTGCGTGTAGTAAGCGCCTAGCGAGTAGGTAAGGCCGATGTTTTCGGTTGCTACCCTTCCTTCATAATCCAGCGTGCCGCTCAGAGATTTTTCAGGCTTCAGGCTTTCACCGAAAACCGCCTTGTACTGGCCGCTCAAAGCTCTGTGATCTTCACTGAAAATATTTACAACACGGTAGCCTGTGCCCACACTTGCCCGGAAGGTGTTGTTGGTATTGGGTATATACTTAAAGGCTGCCCTTGGCGAATGCACCACATTTTTATGGCTTCCATTGGCTGACTCGGTTACATCATAATCGAAACGGTATCCCAACAGCAGGCTGGTTTTTTTCCCGGTTTTCCAAAGATCCTGAATAAAAACTCCCGGCATTTTTGTTACCAACGGAAAACTGCCGTTGGCGGAAGCAATGGTGTTATCTTTGAACCAGATATAGCGGTACGAGGCGCCGGCCAGCAGACTGTGATTACCAAATTCTCTATCCCAGTAGCCCTGCCCGAACAATGTTTTCTGATCTGCCACAAAGATCTCCGTACCGTAAGTGGAGTTCTGGTTGTGCTGGTTGTAAGATGCGTCAAAGGTTATGTTTTCTTCTATCGGGAGCCTGTATCTGCCCACTCCTTCGAAACGGCTGGTATATATAGATTCCTGGTACTTCATATCATCTGCAAAGGCAGCGCCGGGGTTAGCGCTCCTGACGTTGGCTTTCCATGCTTCTTTTTCAGCATCCTTTTCAAAACGAGGTACCCTAAAGCCTTTCGCGTATTTTGAATTGTAGATGGTATAGCCGTTGGGCAGCACAAAATCTGCGTTATAGCCCTCTGAAGTTGCATCATCGTCCAATTCATTAAAATCTACAAAACCTCTGTGTGCTTTATTCCAGCCCAGTTCACCTCCATAGCGGTCTTCATTATAATAGCGCAGCGAAATGCTGGCGTCTTTGTTGTATTTCTGTTTAAAATCCCATTTATTAAAAAGAGATATCCTTTTTTGCAGCGTTTTATCCATAAATCCGTCCTTGTCCTGGTCTTTGGGCGTATTGTAATAATAGCCGTCCACATTGAACAGCGTGGATACTTTATTGCTAAATTTCGTGCTGAAGCCTGTATTGCCCGTCAGCTCGCCCCAGGTAGAACCATTGTAGTCCAGGAAAAAGCGTGGCGACTGATCAGATTTCCTGGTAATAATATTGATAACTCCACCGATAGCCTCTGATCCGTAGAGCGAAGAGGCAGGCCCTTTTACAATTTCCACACGTTCTATAATCGTGTTGGGTATGCCGCTCAAGCCGTATACTGTGGAAAGAGAGCTTACGATTGGCATACCATCTATCAGCACCATTGAGTACGGGCCCTGCATGCCATTGATGCCTATATCGGATGTGTTGCACATATTGCAGTTCACCTGCGGATTAAGTCCGTTTACCAGGTAAAGAGCATCTAATACGTTGGGTGTTGAAGTTCTCCTGAAAAATTTTGAGGAAACAATGGTTACGGGTACAGGACTCTCCGATTTTCTTACTTCTTTAAGCGTTCCTGTAACCACCACTTCATCCAGCTGCGACTCTAAACCTGCCCGCAGGCTATCAGCACGCTGGTTGCCTGTCCTCTGCTGAGCCGGGCAGAAAAAAACAATAAAACTCATGCAAACTGTTAGCACACATATTTTTATATTTCTCATACTTATATTTTTTATTAGATCTGGTTTTTATTTTAATGCGCAAAAATATAAAGTTAGATTATTCTAACAAAATTAATTAGGCGTTATTTTGCTAAATACCACTACTATTTTTTTGTAAATTTGCTTGATGATCTCACAGACAGAAGAAAACTACCTGAAGGCATTATTCGCTTTAGTCAATACCAAAGGTGAAGCAAGCGTAAACGAACTGAGCAAGCAGTTGGGCATTAAAATGCCTACTGTAAACAGCATGATGAGGCGCATGGCAGGGAAAGGGCTTGTTCTCTACGAAAGTTATAAACCGCCTAAACTCACTGATAAAGGCAGGAAAGAAGCCGCATTGATCATACGCAAACACCGGCTTACGGAAATGTATCTTGTAGAAAAAATGGGGTTTGGCTGGGAAGAGGTGCATGATATTGCCGAACAGATAGAACATATACAATCTCCCCTGTTTTTTGAAAAGATGGATGAGCTTTTGGGATATCCTACAGTAGACCCGCATGGTTCACCAATCCCGGATTCGAGTGGAAATATGGTTTTTGAGCATTATATCAAGCTAAGCGATTGTAAGGCGGGTGACCGCGCCACCTTTATGGCAGTAGAGCATTCCTCTGAAGAGCTGCTACGTTTTTTGAATAGCCGAAAATTATTATTGGGAGCAGTTATCTCTGTGAAGTCTGTAGAACCCTTTGATAAAAGCATGACCGTATCGTATGCAAACAGGAAGATGGAAACATTCAGCCATAAGGTATGCGAAAAACTTCTTGTAGAACCTGAAAAAAAATAACTTTCCACGAGCATTGCCGCTATTGAAGTTTGCAGAATATAGCTGTAAAAAATGCGATATCTCTACAACAAAGGACGAGAAGAATAGTATTTTATTCTCTGCTGATATACGAAAGCCGTTGCAATTGCAGCGGCTTTTTTGGGTGGGTTAGAATTACTGGTTGTTTACAACATTAGTATTTTATGCAACCAAGCCAGCGCTTTCTACACCCTGTTTAGAAAAATGGCAAGCAATAAAGACATACACAATATTGTTTGAAGGCAACTGAGTAGTCTTACTTACGGCAATTCTCCGCCTAAATCTGCAAAGAAAATCACCTCCTTTTTAATGTAAGTACAACAAAGCCTTGATATAATTCTATTTTGTGTAAGAAACCATCTGATGAATTTTTATCAAAAAAAAAATAAATATACAACTATTTTGTTAGACAAGCAAAACTAATTAGTTTTGCGCAACTAAATTAAATGGAATGAATATAAAAATTGCACTTTTTACACTAATATTTACCTTGGTATTTCAAAATATAAATGCACAAACAGGTACGATAAAAGGAATTGTTACCAGAGATGGACAACCGGCTGAATTTGCCCAACTTTCTATTGCTACAACTAAGTACGGAGCAATTGCGAACAATCAAGGAAAATTTACCATTGATAAAATACCGTTTGGGAGTTATCAAATAACGGCTTATTATATTGGTTATGAAAAAATTACAAAAGAATTTACCATTGACGAAAATAAACCCGAAATCAATCTTGACTTCAATCTTACAGAACAAACAATGGAACTGGAAACTGTTGTTGTTACAGCAACAAAAACACCAAAACGTCAAACAAATTCTGCCATAATTGTCAATGTTATCAACAGCCAAACGCTTACTAATGTTCAAGCCTGTAATCTGTCGGAAGGATTAAAATTTCAACCCGGTTTAAGGGTTGAAACCGATTGTCAAACCTGTAATTATACACAATTGCGCATGAATGGTTTAGCAGGTGGTTATTCACAAATTTTAATCAATGGCCGGCCAATTTTCAGTCCGCTTACTGGTTTGTACGGTATGGAGCAATTGCCTGCCAATATGATTGACCGAATTGAAGTTGTTCGTGGTGGAGGGTCTTCGCTTTATGGTTCAAGCGCCATTGGCGGAACTGTGAATGTAATTACCAAAGTGCCAAAAAATAACAGTTATGAATTGGACTATACCTATCAGAATATTGACGGACAAACCAATGATAATACGGTTAGCGGAAACGCAACTTTAGTTTCTGAAAACAAAAATTCGGGCGTTTCATTTTTTATGAATCACCGGGAGCGTGGATTTTATGATGCTAATGGTGACAATTTCTCTGAAATCCCCACTATTAAAAATACTTCTATTGGAGCGAATCTATTTTTTCTTCCGAAGGAAAATCAAAAGGTAGAATTGAATATTAGCAACATTCACGAATATAGATTTGGTGGCGAAATGGTTAAGGACAAACCCGCTTATCTTGCCCAACAATCTGAAGAACGAACCCACGATGTCTGGATGGCAAGTGCAGATTATCAAATTAATTTCAACAATAACAACAGTTCATTAATTACCTATTTGGCTTGGCAAAATACCGACCGAAAACATTACACAGGCATTCAACCAGATCAAGGAACAACAGAATATGCCGAATTTGTAGCCAATCCGCCTTATGGTATATCTGCTGTAAGTACATATAACATTGGTACACAACTCAATCATAAAGTCAATAATTTTTTGAACGGGAAAAATGTGTTTACACTCGGGGCTGAATATGTATATGATGATGTGTTGGATGAAATTGCGGCTTATGAATATTTAATTGACCAAACTACTAAAGATTTTGGTATATTTCTCCAAAGTGATTGGGAGATTATTCCACAACTCAACTTACTTTCAGGAGTAAGAATGGACAAACATAATTTGGTGGATAAGGCTATTTTTAGTCCAAGAGCTTCCTTATTGTATAAATTAAAGGAAAATACACAATTTCGCTTTAGTTACGGCACAGGGTTTAGAGCACCACAAGCTTTTGACACTGATTTGCACATTGCTTTTGCAGGTGGTGGTGTTTCGAGAATTTCATTGTCGCCCGACCTTAAGCAAGAAAAATCACAAAGTTTAAGTACTTCCATTAATTACGACAAGCCTATGGAAAAATGGATAGCAGGTTTTACCATTGAAGGGTTCTACAATCGACTAAGAAATACTTTTCATTTACAACCCATCGGGCAAGACAAACACGGAGAGCTGTTTGAAAAACAAAATGGCGATGGAGCAACCGTACAAGGAATTACAGTAGAATTAAGAGCCAATTACAACCGAAAAATGCAGTTGGAGAGTGGCTTCACCATTCAATCCAGCAAATTCGACAGTCCCGTTGAATACATAGACGGTTTGGAAGGAATACGAGAATTTACCCGAGCACCAAACGACTATGGTTATGCGATTCTAACATTCACACCTAATAAAAAATGGAATGCTACGCTGAATTACCTTTACACAGGAAAAATGAAAATTCCACATTTTGCAGGGGCACCCAACCAAACTATAGACGAAATAATTACTTCTGATGCCTTTTCGGAAGTAAGTGCAAAAATTGGCTATACGTTGCCAATCGAAAAACTTGGAAATAACCTTGAACTTTATGGTGGAATAAAAAATATATTCAATGCTTACCAAGATAATTTTGATATTGGCAAAAATAGAGACAGTGGTTTCATATATGGTTCTGCTCAACCAAGAACATTTTATTTTGGAATAAAAATAAAATCGAAGTAAAAAGCACTGGCTACAACATGCGGCATATGCAATAGCGGGCTAAGTGTATTTTGAAGCACAAATATTTTATATCTCTCATGCTTATATTTTTTATTAGATCTGGTTTTTAATTTAATGCGGAAAAATATAAAGTTAGATTATTCTAACAAAATTAATTAGGCGTTATTTTGCTAAATACCACTACTATTTTTTTGTAAATTTGTTTGATGATCTCACAGACAGAAGAAAACTACCTGAAGGCATTATTCGCTTTAGTCAATACCAAAGGTGAAGCAAGCGTAAACGAACTGAGCAAGCAGTTAGGCATTAAAATGCCTACTGTAAACAGCATGATGAGGCGCATGGCAGGGAAAGGGCTTGTTCTCTACGAAAGTTACAAACCGCCTAAACTCACTGATAAAGGCAAGAAAGAAGCCGCATTGATCATACGCAAACACCGGCTTACGGAAATGTATCTTGTAGAAAAAATGGGGTTTGGCTGGGAAGAGGTGCATGATATTGCCGAACAGATAGAACATATACAATCTCCCCTGTTTTTTGAAAAGATGGATGAGCTTTTGGGATATCCTACAGTAGACCCGCATGGTTCACCAATCCCGGATTCGAGTGGAAATATGGTTTTTGAGCATTATATCAAGCTAAGCGATTGTAAGGCGGGTGAGCGCGCCACCTTTATGGCAGTAGAGCATTCCTCTGAAGAGCTGCTACGTTTTTTGAATAGCCGAAAATTATTATTGGGAGCAGTTATCTCTGTGAAGTCTGTAGAACCCTTTGATAAAAGCATGACCGTATCGTATGCAAACAGGAAGATGGAAATATTCAGCCATAAGGTATGCGAAAAACTTCTTGTAGAACCTGAAAAAAAATAACCTTCCACGAGCATTGCCGCTATTGAAGTTTGCAGAATATAGCTATGTAAAAAATGCGATATCTCTAAAACAAAGGACGAGAAGAATAGTATTTTATTCTCTGCTGATATACGAAAGCCGTTGCAATTGCAGCGGCTTTTTTGAGTGGGTACAGTATTACAGATCATCCAACGGACTTTTGATTTTCGATTTGGAAATATCGGTAATATGAGTATATATCGCTGTAGTTCTAACTGAACACTTCGTGCAGAATATGTACCGTCAAATTGCCTTTCAAAAAGAAATTCAGAGGGTTATATTTTGAATAATACTGCCGCAGCAACGGCAGCAACTTTTCCAATAAAATAAAAATTTGGATATTTTAAAAATAAAGTAATTACTTTGTAATAACTATTACACAAAGATTATGGAATTATCTGTTATAAATATCGGAAACTCTAAAGGGATCCGGCTTTCAAAAACAATTCTTGAAAAATATAATATTCAAGATAAAATAGAATTGATCCTGGAAAAGGACTTTATTGTTCTTAAACCAAAAACAGAGCCGAGAAAAGGTTGGGAAAAAGCATTCAAAAAAATGCACGAAAATAACGACGACCTGCTTTTGATTGATGATGTTTTTGAGGATGAAAATTTTGAAGAATGGAACTAAGCCAATATCAGGTCGTTTTAGTCAATCTCGATCCTACAATCGGCAGCGAGGTTAAGAAAACTCGCCCATGTGTAATTCTATCACCTGATGAAATGAACAAATTTCTGCGGACTGTTATTATTGCGCCCATTACGGGCACTTCCAAGAAATACCCGACACGAATAGAAATCAAAGGAAAAACCACGAAAGGATGGATCATGATTGACCAAATACGAACTGTTGATCGTAGAAGAATAACCAGGATTTTCGGCAGCTTATCTGAAAATGAAGTTTTGGAAGTAAAAAAAGTAATTCAAGAAGCTTTCATAGATTGAAAAACTTCGCATAAAATAATAGTATTTGCACAAGCAGGGTTGAGAGCAAAATAAGGCCTCTCCTATTTTATCGCTACTGCTTTTCCACTTCACCAGTTTTTGTAATTTAGGTTCGTGAAAAAAGCATCGCTACCTGCTGTTTAAGTTGAATTCTAACACCAGTTTGGCCTGCCTTCGCAAAGCCCTTTCCGTTTAGCTTCAATTATTTTGAAAGCAGAAATCACCCAAATAAAATTCAGCGGCAATACTTTAATTTGAAACTAAAAGAGAATAATATCTTTTCCCGGTTAATTTTTCAAAACCTTTCAAGGCACAACTAATATTACTTTTAATATGGCATCTTTTTCATGCAATACATAAAATGGCAAACCTGGAATTGCAAAAGCGAAATAAAGAATAGGTTTACTTCAGAATGTTATGCCCCAGCTTATCGCGTTTGGCGGCCAGGTACTTTTCGTTGTGGGGGTTTGGGCAAACTTCTACCGGCACAATTTCCAGAATTTCAATACCGTAGCCAAACAGGCCGGCACGTTTCCGCGGGTTATTGCTCATCAAGCGAAGCTTTGTAGCGCCTAACTGGCGTAGTATCTGCGCACCCACACCATAATCTCTTTCATCAGCTTTAAAGCCAAGTTGCAGGTTGGCATCCACGGTATCCAACCCTTCTTCCTGCAGTTTATAAGCGCGCAGTTTATTGAACAGGCCTATGCCCCTGCCTTCCTGGTTCATGTAAAGCACTATGCCCTTCCCTTCTCTTTCTACCTGCTCCATGGCGGCATGCAACTGGTCGCCGCAATCGCAGCGCAGGCTGCCGAGGATATCGCCGGTAAAACAACTGGAATGCACTCTTGTTAACACTGGTTCGCCTTCTTCCCACTCGCCCTTGATCAAAGCCATGTGTTCATTGCCCGTATTTTTTTCTTTAAAAGCAGCCAGTGTGAAATTTCCGTATTTAGTAGGCATCTGCACGCGGATGATTTCTTCCACCAGCGTTTCTTTCTTTAAACGATAGGCGATCAGGTCTTTGATGGAAATTATACGCAGATCGTATTTTTTAGCGATCTCCAGCAACTGTGGCAATCGAGCCATCGTACCGTCTTCATTCATGATCTCTACCAGTATGCCTGCAGGTGAAAAACCTGCCAGCCTTGCAAGGTCAACGGTGGCTTCTGTATGCCCCGCCCTTCTCAGAACGCCGCCCTTCTTGGCTTTCAGGGGGAAGATATGACCCGGCCTGCCAAAATCATAAGCTGTAATATTTTCATCCGTCAGCGCGCGGATGGTCATGGCGCGGTCGTAAGCAGAAATGCCCGTAGTACAGCCGTGGCCCAGGAGGTCAATGCTTACGGTAAACGGGGTTTCATGCAAAGCAGTATTGTCGGTTACCATCAGTGGCAGGTGCAATCTTTCCGCAATATCTTCAGTAATCGGTGCGCAGATCAGGCCGCGCCCTATTTTGCTCATAAAGTTTATCAGTTCAGGGGTTGCGTTCGCAGCAGCAGTAATAAAATCGCCTTCATTCTCACGGTCTTCATCATCTACCACAATTACCAGTTTGCCTTTTTGTATATCTTCTAAAGCAGCTTCTATTGTATCGAGCATTTCTCAGGTTTTAGGTTGCAAAATTAGGCTTTATTTTGCTTACAAAAAAGCAGCTGAAATACACGCGGCAAATCAATTGTAAAGATTTACAGGCAAAATTATTTCCCAGCGGTAATGATTTTTATTATTTGAAAAATGATGCAGCAAATAGCTGAAACGTACGCCAAAGCTCACAGGCAATTGATTCCACCAGTTCGTATCAAAGAAAAGTTCTGTACCAACCGACGCAAAGTTTTGCTGCACATTGTCTTTGTTAAAGGCAAGCGTATGATCGAAAAACAGATTATTGCGCAGCCTTTTCAGGTAGGCGATATTGCCAAAACCCAGTTCAGGATAGGCTATGGGAAAATGATAGTTCAGTCCATACTTTACCATTCCAGGGTAATGAAATGCAGGGTACCCCCTGGAAAAAGGAAACGTATTGCTGAAGGTATAGTTCCTGAGTGTATCCGATCGCTGTGCTGCGCCCGCAACCATGAAACTATGGCTGGCAGAGAGTCCCGGGAAGTACAGGCTTGCAGCCGCTGTCATTTGATAGGCATTGAAGCTGAGGATGGCTTTCCTGAAGTTCACCGAAAAGGCCTGTGCATAAGCCGGATAGATTTGTTGTAACCCCTTCTGTACCTGCTGTGTGTAGGCGATCCTGCCGGAAAAATAAATGATATTCTTATTTTGATAAAGGCCTTCGCCAGGTGTACGTGTATAAAAAACATGGTTGTTGTTAACGGATGAAGAAAGCGTGAGATAACGGTACATATTGCCGACCGAAAAATTCAGCGGAAGCTGCAGACCCGCACCAACATTGGCTTCGTTCCAGTTCAAGGGATGATAACTTGAATCTTTCAGTTGCAACATCATTTCTCTTTTGTATGTTCCCGAAGCGCTCAGGAAAGGTTGCAGGTACCAGCCGCCGTATATGGCATAGAGAGAAGCACGGTGAAACCTTTCCACACGGTTAAATGTATAACTTAGTTCTGCCAGAAAAGTATTTAACAGATTGCTGCTTAAAAATGTAAGTGTATAATCAGGATCAGTAAAGTACGGCTGCATACTGTGGAAATTTACCAGCCCGCCAGATGCTTTATAATCTTTTATGGTATAAGCATGGGCAGTGTCAGCAACCTTTGAAAGCATTGCCGATACAACGTTTGAATGTGGTTGATTGTACAGAAGCCGGAGCGTATCAGCGCTTGCATCATACACTTTCTGCCACTTGGGCGCAAATGTAGCCAGCCTGTACCCCTCGGCCGTGAATACCGAGGCGGTAAGGTTTTTATTGTTTACAAACGACTGGTAAATGCCTGTATGGTATGTTGCTAATTTATAGGTTTGTTTTTGAGAGAATACATACGCCATTGCTTCATCATATTGTGCAGAAGACCGGCTGTAGTACAGCGTATCGCCGGAAGCCACCGGATTGCCAATGAGTGTATTGGCAAATGGCGTAAGCGGTTCAAGCTTATCCGTATCCACATCAATCTGCACCAGGCGCATCCCGCCTTTTTTATTCCGCTCAATAGCAGCAATGGTGCTGTTGTTGATAAATTTGGGATAAGTGAAAATGTGATGTCTATTGGCCTGCAGCTTCTTGATCAGCTCCCCTTCGCCATCCAGCAAGACCAATGTGCCGTACTGAGCTGAAGATAATTCGGCAGCTACAATATTTTTTCCATCTGCGGAAATATCGGGCGTATAATACCTTTTTTTGCCGGTAATCTTTCTTTGTTTTTGAGAAGCAATATCCAGCAGCGTTATATCGCTGTATTCCCGTGATCCCCAGCGTTTGTCCGGGGTGTAAGAAGCATAGATGATCCTGCCGTTG
Source organism: Haoranjiania flava (assembly GCF_025631005.1). NCBI lineage: Bacteria > Pseudomonadati > Bacteroidota > Chitinophagia > Chitinophagales > Chitinophagaceae > Haoranjiania > Haoranjiania flava. Next base: position 17,768 of record NZ_JAOTPL010000015.1, on the reverse strand, counting down.
TTGTAAGAAAAATAATCATCTACTGGTAAATGCTTCGCTGCAATTTTCTTATCAATACCATTTCTGCGTAAATAAAAAGCAGGCGCAGTTCGGTAGCTTTCTTTCAAAAACACTATACCGCCCTCGTTAGCCGGATATGGATATTTATAACTAACCACATTTTTTGGTGCAACGCTTGTTTCAAATACCGCACTGTCGCTATTGTCAACTTTCCATTGCTGTTGGTAAAAATCAAAAGCATCCTGCACAAACCGGGTAAATTTTACCCCGGCATATTTTTCAATATTTTTTTGCAACGGGTAGAGCAAAGGGTCAAACGCAGCAGCATGCCGGGTTACGTTTTGCCAGAAATCTTCACCGTATTTTTCATAGCCGTATGCCACCAGTAAATATCCCAAAGCATAATGATCAGGTACATAATCTTTGTATGAACCGTTGCGCAGTTTCATGTAGCTATACCTTTTTCCTCCATAATACAGCGACTTGAAACGGTTGTGGAATGCAGGTATCCGCCCCCTGCCCTGGGTGCTTAACCTTGTTTCGGCGTACACTGCATCTCCTTCAAAAAACCAGTCGGGAATCGATATTGCATTCGCCAAAGCCCTGCCGTTTTCACCAAACAAAAGCGACATGGCACGCGCGAGCCCTGTGTTGAAATAATTGTATTGCTGCACATGCCTGTACTCGTGCACCGTAAGCGTCTGCTCCCAGGGCAATGCCCCCAGGCTAAATACATCCACGGGAGGGGCCAGGTACAACTCACTCCTGAAAGGTCCTAAAGCCACGTAGCCATTGGAGTTGATGACTTCATCATGCAGGATCATACTGATCTTCTGACCTGCATGACCAAAGTTTTTACTAATGCTTTGCTGGTAATTTGCAATCGTGGCGATGCGTGCTGCAAGGCTGTCATGTTGCCCCGGGAATATCACCCGTACAATGCCGGTATCAATTTGTTTCCACTCCTTGCGCGCCGGGACAGCGCCGAATCGCTGGGCATGCACCAACTGCGCAAGCATTAAGCATATAAACAGCATGTAGTTTCTCATTCCCCGCAATTATTTTTTAAAGATAACAAAAGATTTTCTGTATGCATTTATTTAATACCTTCATAAAGCAGCTAAACATGAATAATTGATTAGATTTGTCTTACACCAAAATCAAAATTGAATAATGATAAAAATTGCAGTTGCCAATGGCGATGGTATTGGCCCTGAAATTATGGAAGCCGTTCTCACAATTTTCAAGGCGGCAGATGTACCGCTGTCTTACGAGTATGTAGATATGGGCAAATGGGTATTTGACAAAGGCTTCAGCAACGGCATGACCGATGAGGCAAAAGCAACCATTGAGGCACTGGGCATACTCTTCAAGGGCCCGATGGAAACGCCCAAAGGCAAAGGTGTAAAAAGCATCAACGTTACTGCAAGAAAAACCTGGAATACTTATGCCAACAAAAGAACCTTTCAGACATTGCACGGAGTTGATACCGTTTTCAGCAAGGCAGGCATACCGATAGACCTTACCATTGTACGCGAAAATATTGAAGATACCTATGGAGGCGTGGAACACATGCTGAGCAATGATGTGGCTATCAGCCGCAGGTTCATCACCCGGCCCGGCAGTGAACAGGTAATACGTTATGCGTTTGAAATGGCCAGGGAAAAGAAAGCAAAAAAAATTACCTGTGGGCATAAGGCAAACATCATGAAGCTAACCGATGGCATTTTCCTGAACACTTTTTATGAAATTGCCAAACAATACCCCGAACTGGAAGCCAATGATATCATTGTTGATGATTTGTGCATGAAGCTGGTGATGCGCCCGGGCATGTTTGATGTAATTGTGCTTACCAACCTGCAGGGCGATATTGTCAGCGACCTTTGTGCCGGGCTCGTGGGCGGGCTTGGCTTTGCGCCTTCTGCCAACATCGGCGATAACATCTGCATTTTTGAAGCCGTACACGGCACTGCGCCCGATATAGCGGGTAAAAATATTGCAAACCCTACCGCGCTGCTATTGAGCGGACTGGCTATGCTGCAACATTTGGGTTTGTATGGTAAAGCGGCACTTATTGAAAATGCTTTACTCTATACGCTTGAGCAGGGAAACCATACCGGCGATTTCGGCGATAAATCCATACCTGCCCTGAATACAACTCAATTTGCAGATGCCATTATTGCTAACTTCGGCAAGCAGCCTGCTTCGGGCGCGAGGCCGGAACTTGCAGATGTGCCGAAGGAACATAAAGTGGCTAAGATGGATATCAACCTGATGATGGACAATCCGGCTAAAGAAGAAGAAAAAATAGCCGGTGTTGATTTTTTCCTGATTACCAACCAGTTTCCCAACACCGTTGCGGAAAAATGCAAACAGGCGCTGGGTGAAAATAAACTGCATTTGATCAATATCAGCAACCGCGGCACACAGGTATGGCCTACAGGGTCTGTGTACACCAACCTGGTGGATTTGTATAATGTGCGCTTTGAAGCCGGCGATGGCGTGGAAGTAAAACAAGCAGACATTGTAGCCTTGTATGAAAAGATGACCTGCTATTTTGATGTGGCCACAGTAGAAGTGCTGCAGAAACACGGCGGTGAAAAAGCTTACAGCCTGGCACAAGGACAGTAATGGCTAAGAACTACAGTGGATACAGACAAAGCGGTGTCTTGATCAACAGGCAGCCCAGAGCCTGTTGTAAACGTATATTTTTAAAAACATTGCAAGTGACGCACCTCCGGCAACTTCAGTGCATTTCCTTAGATTATTTTTTCGCAGGCAGTTTTTAAATGATCAATGGCCTGTTGAGGATTTTTTGCATTAAACACACTGCTGCCTGCTACCAGCACATTTGCGCCTGCGGCTACGATCTGCGGGGCATTATCGAGGGTAACGCCGCCGTCAATTTCAATAAGGCAGGAAGGGTTCCTTTCTGCAATAAGCTGTTTAAGCTGTGCTATTTTATGAAGCGTATGCGCTATGAACTTCTGACCGCCAAAGCCGGGATTGACACTCATCAGGTTTACCAGGTCTACATCTGCAATGATATCTTCCAGGGAAGCAATAGGCGTATGCGGGTTTACGGCCACACCTGCCTTTATGCCCAGGTCTTTTATCTGCTGTATGTTCCTGTGCAGGTTTCTGCATGCTTCTATGTGCACGCTGATCACGTCTGCTCCTGCCTTGTGAAATGCAGCTACAAATTTTTCAGGTTCTTCTATCATCAGGTGCACATCACAGACCTTGGAAGTGGCCTTACGAATAAATTCCACAACCGGGATTCCGAAACTTATATTTGGCACGAACCTGCCGTCCATTACATCAAGGTGCAGCCATTCAGCTGCGCTGTTGTTTACCATATCTACTTCATCGGCAAGATGTAAAAAGTCTGAGGCCAGAAAGGACGGAGCTACAATTATCATTTCTACAAAATCATTTATGGCGCAAAGATAAACAACACAAAAAGATAATTGTATTTTTGCAAAAATTTTTATATATGAATTTCACTTTGGGGAACATGTTGTCTATTTCTTTTACACTTTTTGCCGTAATTGATGCTATGGGCTCCATACCGCTTTTCATTTCCATCAAAAGAAAAAGCGGGGGCGAGCTTGATGTAAAAAGGATTATATTTTTTTCCGGGCTGATCATGATCGCCTTTCTTTTCCTGGGATCTCAAATACTGAAAATGCTGGGCGTAGACGTGAAATCATTTGCCGTAGCCGGTTCTATAGTTTTATTTTTATTTGGCTTCGAAATGATTTCCGGCCATGAAGTATTCAAAGGCGACGGAGATAAAAGATTGGGCGCTATTGTGCCTATTGCCTTCCCGCTGATCGCCGGAAGCGCTACCCTTACTACCATCATTTCATTTAAAGCTATTTACAGCGAGCTGGAAATATTGGGCGGTATACTCATTAACCTCATCTTCGCCTACCTGGTACTCACCTCCCTTAAATGGTTTGAGAAAATGCTGGGACCGGGAGGCATTAACGCAGTCAGGAAGTTTTTTGGGGTGATACTGATCGCCATTGCCGTAAAGATGTTCGGCGAAAATATAGATGTTTTCAGCGCTTCATTCAATAAATAATTATGACAATACAAGATAGTTTACAAGAGCGGATACTTGTGATAGACGGCGCTATGGGCACCATGATACAACGATACAGGTTGACCGAAGAAGATTACCGCGGGGAAAGATTCAAAGACTGGGCTTACGACCTGAAAGGCAATAACGACCTGCTTTCCATAACCCAGCCGCAAATTATACAAAACATACATTTCGAATACCTGGAAGCAGGGGCAGACATTATTGAAACCAACACTTTCAGCAGCACATCCATTGCTCAGGCAGATTATCACATGGAAAGCCTGGCTTACGAACTCAATGTAGCAGCAGCAAGGAATGCAGCAAAGGCCATAGAAAAATATTATGCTGAGCATCCGGGATCGCCTAAAAAATTCATTGCCGGCTCTATAGGCCCGCTGAATAAAACCTTGTCGCTCTCCCCGGATGTAAACAACCCCGGCTTTCGGGCAGTAACGTTTGACGAGGTGGTAGATGCTTACTATGAACAGATACACGGCTTGTCTGACGGCGGTGTTGATCTGCTTTTAATAGAAACAATTTTTGATACGCTGAATGCCAAAGCGGCCATCTACGCAGTAAAAAAATATTTTGCCGACAACAATAAACCAGAATTGCCGGTAATGATCTCGGGCACCATCACAGATGCCAGCGGCAGAACACTGAGCGGGCAGACACTGGAAGCTTTCTATATTTCCATAGAACATGCCAACCCGTTGAGCGTGGGGTTGAACTGTGCACTTGGCGCAGCGGAAATGCGCCCGCATATAAAAGAACTGAGCAGTATAGCCGGCTGCTATACCTCGGCCTATCCGAATGCAGGCTTGCCGAATGCAATGGGTGAATATGATGAGCAGCCGGAAGAAACAGCGCATTTTATGGAAGACTGGGCAAAAGAAGGTTATGTAAACATCGTAGGCGGATGCTGCGGCACCACCCCCGAACACATCAGGAAAATGGCGGATGCTGTGAAGAATGTCTCTCCGCGTGTTATAAACCACTAGCACACAAAGTAAGCACAAAGAGCACTAATTATGAATGAAAATGAATTAGCGAAGGTTGTTTTTAATACCGGGTTAAAAATTCATAAACATTTAGGTCCCGGATTATTAGAGAGCGCATATGAAGAGTGCTTATATTATGAGCTTATGAAGTCCGGTTTAAATATCGCAGGTCAAAAAACGTTGCCATTGATATATGAAGAAATCAAACTTGAAATCGGATACAGAGTTGATTTCCTGATTGAGAATAAGTTAGTTGTTGAAATTAAGTCAGTAGAATCTTTAAATGATATTCATTTGGCACAAATACTAACTTATCTAAGATTATCACACTGTAAATTAGGATTACTAATAAATTTTAATACATTACTTTTTAAAGATGGAGTCAGAAGAGTTATAAATGGCACCTTGTGAGCCTTGTGTAATTCTTAGTGAACTTAGTGGTTATAAAAATGAAAAGAACAAAATCTTATCTGTCATTATCCGGCCTGGAGCCGCTGATCATTCGCCCGGAAAGCAATTTTATCAATATCGGTGAGCGCACAAATGTTACAGGTTCAAAGCGGTTCGCGCGGCTCATCAGGGAAAACAAGTTTGAACAGGCGCTGGATGTGGCCCGCCAGCAGGTAGAGAACGGCGCACAGATCATTGACGTAAACATGGACGATGCCCTGCTCGACGGGGAGAAAGCTATGACCACTTTCCTGAACTTCCTGCAAAGCGAACCAGACATCGCCAAGATCCCGGTAATGATAGACTCCTCTAAGTTCAACATAATCCAGGCAGGGTTAAAATGTGTGCAGGGAAAATGCGTAGTCAACTCCATCTCCATGAAAGAAGGCATTGACAGCTTTATAGAACATGCCAGGATATGCAGGAGGTACGGGGCCGCCGTAGTAGTTATGGCATTTGACGAGGAAGGCCAGGCCGATACGCTGCAACGAAGGGTAGATATATGTTCCAGGGCATACACTATTCTTACGGAACAGATCGGCTTCCCGCCGCAGGATATTATTTTCGACCTGAATGTGTTTGCCATTGCCACCGGGCTTGAGGAGCATAATAACTATGCCGTAGACTTTATCGAAGCCGCCCGCATTATTAAACAAAAATATCCTTTAGCCAATATCAGTGGCGGCGTCAGCAACCTCTCTTTTTCTTTCCGCGGAAATGAGACCGTGCGTGAGGCCATGCACAGCGTATTCCTCCTGCACGCCGTCAAAGCAGGTATGAATATGGGCATAGTAAACGCCGGGCAGTTGATTGTGTATGATGAAATTGAACCTGAGCTGCGGGCGCTTTGCGAAGATGTGATACTCAATCGCAATAACGAAAACAATGAAGCTACAGAAAAACTCATCACTTACGCCGAAACCGTCAAGGCCAAAGGCAAGGTGCAGAAAAAAGATGATGCCTGGAGAAACACACCTGTGGAAGAAAGGCTGAAACACGCACTGGTAAACGGCATCACCGAATTTATTGATGCAGATACAGAAGAAGCCAGGCAGAAGTACCCCAAACCGCTGCATGTGATAGAAGGCCCGTTAATGGACGGCATGAACGTGGTAGGCGACTTGTTCGGCGCAGGAAAAATGTTCCTGCCACAGGTAGTAAAAAGCGCCCGGGTAATGAAAAAGAGCGTAGCCTATTTGCTGCCTTTTATTGAAGAAGAAAAAGAAGAAGACACAGCCGGAAGAGGCACTATTTTACTGGCCACTGTAAAAGGCGATGTGCACGACATAGGTAAAAATATTGTGGGCGTAGTATTGGGCTGCAATGGCTATAAGATCATTGACCTTGGCGTAATGGTACCGGCAGATAAAATTTTAGACGAAGCCCAAAAGCAAAATGCAAATATCGTAGGGTTAAGCGGCCTCATCACCCCGTCACTGGATGAAATGGTGAATGTAGCTAAAGAAATGAAACGCCGAAATATGACGCAGCCGCTGATGATCGGTGGCGCCACTACCTCAAGGATGCATACGGCAGTAAAGATTGCGCCTGAATACGACAATGGTGTAATACACGTACTGGATGCATCACGGTCGGTAACTGTTGCAGGTAAACTGCTAAGCGATGAAACCAGAACAGCTTTCGTTGAAGATATCCAAAAAGAATACGCCGGACTGCGCGAAGACTTTGCCAATAAGCAACCGGTAAAAAAATATATACCGTTTAAAGAAGCCCAAAACAATCCTGCAAAAATAGACTGGAACGCTTACACTCCTGTTGAGCCCGCGTTTATCGGTACCCGCAATTTCACAGATCATGACCTGAATGAAATAAGAAATTACATAGACTGGAAACCATTCTTCATTTCATGGGAACTACATGGCAACTATCCCGACATTCTTACAGACGAAGTTGTAGGCACCGAAGCAACCAGGCTCTTTAAAGATGCCAACCAGATGCTCGACCGCATTATTGAAGAAAAGTGGCTATCGGCTTCCGGCGTTGTTGGATTCATGCATGCATCAAGAACTTCCCCGGATACCATTCACGTAGCAATGGGCGATAAAGTTTTTAACCTGGAATGCCTGAGGCAGCAGGTAAAAAAAGCAGCAGGCCAGCCCAACAACTCGCTGGCAGATTTTATAAAGCCTGCAGAATATGGGAGTGATTACCTCGGCGCATTTGCAGTGACCATCCACGGTATTGAGCCGCACCTGCAAAGATTTATAGATGATCATGATGACTACAACAAGATTATGCTGCAGGCATTGTCTGACAGGCTGGTGGAATCTTTTGCGGAAATGCTGCACCGCAAAGTGCGTACAAACCTTTGGGGATATGTAAAAGATGAAACACTCACTAATGAAGATCTGATCAAAGAAAAATATACCGGCATTCGCCCCGCGCCCGGCTACCCTGCCTGCCCGGAGCATACGGAGAAATACAAACTGTTTGACCTGCTGGACGTAACCGCGAACACAGGCATTCAGCTTACCGAAAACCTGGCCATGTACCCTGCATCCAGCGTCTGCGGCTGGTACATAGCACACCCCCAAAGCAAATACTTTGGCATAGGGAAAATTAAAAGAGACCAGTACGAAGATTATAAAAACAGGAAAGGATGGAGCGAGGAAGAAGCAGAAAAATGGTTGGGCGGCATTACCGAATAAAGATCTAAAGCTGTGATTACAACAAAAGAGGTTGCATCAACATGATACAACCTCTCTTTATTCTATGGGAAAATTATTTTTTCTTACCCCTCAGCCTGATCTCAAGCTCAATGTCTTTGCTGATCATCCAGTTTTGCGGATCGCCTTCAGCTTTATAGTTCAGCCCCCATTTGGACCTGTCGAAACTAAACTTGGCATCAACAGTTACCACGCTGTCTGTAATGGCAATTTTAGCAGGGAATGTAACGTTGATAATGCTGTCTTTCAACTTCAGGTTGCCGCTAACCATGTTAGTAGCGCCGTTGAGCAACGCACGCGCCTGTGCGCTGTCATAAGGCGCCACAGTGGTGATCTCAAATGTTGATGCAGCATATTTTTCTATTCCGAAGAAGTCATTGCTCTTTAAATGATTCTGAAGATCCATATAGTTTTTCCCCGGTTCGGTTACAGAAGTTGGGTCTACTGTAAGCGTGTTCATATTGATGTTGAATGAACCACCGCTAACATTAGCGCTGTCAGTAATAGACACAGACCCGTCTTTCAGTCTCAGCGTGCCCCAGCGCGGCGCAAGCCCGCCGGCATGTGTAGCTCTCCAACTGATAACACTAAAAGAGGTATCCACTTCGTAAACGGTACCTGTAGGCACAGCAACGGCCTGGGCTTCTGACACAGTAGCCTGTGGAGAATCGCTGCCGCCACAAGATGCAAGCAGCCCGGCTGCTATAATAAAACTTCCGATGAAAACTTTCTTCATATAATGCTGGTTTATTGTATATAAATAATATCTCTGACAACAAATTTAATGGAAATAATCTTTTTAATGAGCAGAGACTGAAATAATATTGATATTTTAATATTAAAATATCACATATGTGAATAAGTCCGGGACACGACAGCAAGTAATGCAGATAGCAGCATTTTAACAATCCTAAGAAATAAATTTGCTTATCATTGATCGTAGAAATAACCGGTAATCCCGATAGGAATAGTTTTTATTGTGAAATAAAAAGTATATGAAATAACCATGAAGATTAGCCGTCTATACCAACCGGGAATGAGTATGGGATCTAAAAGCTGGTTATTCCATGTGACCATAAAGAAAAATAAAATCGACATGAAATAACCATAAAGATTAGGAATCTTTACCAACCGAGGATGATAATAAAGATTAAGGTTTTGGTTATTCCATGTGGCAAACAGAAAAAATTAAATATTAACACATGAAATAGCCATAAGCAAAGTTGCATACCAACCGTTGATGAATAAAGGCTATTCCATGTGACCATTAAAAACAGCCGCAAAGCGGCGAACTAACAAATATACACATGAAATAACCATAAACAAAGTTGCATACCAACCGCGAATGAATAAAGGCTATTCCATGTGACCATAAAGAAAAATAAAATATATACACATGAAAAAAATACTCTTTGCCTCTGCGCTGCTTTTTGCATGCAGCATCGGCGTTTCAAAGGCACAGCTTGAAGAAGGAAATGTGCTCATCGGCGCACAACTTGCCAACATTGATTTTGGTTTTGGCAGTGGTAATTCTTTCAGCATCAACCTTTCTCCGCAGGTGGGCTACTTTATTGAAGATAATATAGCCATCGGCGGCCTGTTCAATCTCGGCTATCAAACTGCACGCGTTTCAGGCAGCAGTAAAGGCAATAATATTTTTAATTATGCCATCAACGGGTTCGGAAGGTACTATTTTAACCCCGGTGAAAAAGGCATCAACAATTTATTGAACCACGGCAGGTTTTTCGCGGAAGCCAACGCAGGTATTGCAGGCTCTACCGGCAATGCAATTGGCTTGAATATTGGCTTTGGGCCCGGTTATGCTTATTTCATCACACCAAATGTAGCCTTGGAAACTTTGGTAAAATACAATGGCAATTTTGGCGATGGCGCCAAAAGCGGGCTCGGCCTGAACCTGGGCTTTAAAATTCATCTGCCTTCCGGCAAGCTGAAACAAATGCGCGACAATCCCGGGTCACTATAATTAACCGTGTAAGACAGAAACTTACATGCAGCAAAAAAAGTTAAGTTTTTTTTGAATTTTAATTTTTTATATGTAATTTGCTGTAAACATTACAAAACTAAGCATTATGATTAAGCTACAAGTCATTGGAAACCTGGGCCGCGATGCTGTTGTAAACAACGTCAATGGCCGCAATGTAATAAATTTCAGCGTTGCACATACAGAAAGATTTAAAGATAGTACAGGCGAACAAAAAGAGAGAACAGTGTGGGTGGATTGCGCCTATTGGTCAGACAAGACCGCCATTGCTCCTTACCTGAAAAAGGGTACGCAGGTGTACGTAGAAGGCGGGCCCGATGTGCGGGTGTATCAAAACCAGGAAGGCAAGCAGGGCGCTTCCCTTTCGCTTCGCGTACAGAATGTGCAGTTGCTGGGGTCGAAGAGTGGTTCCGGGAATGAGAGTACACCGCCCAACGGAGGCAATATGGCCGGATCTATCTCCAACGGTGATCCGGTGGAAGATGATCTGCCCTTCTAAAAACTTACCAGAAGTATGTATACAGGCTGTTCCCGCGGAGCAGCTTTTTTTATTTTTATTGAGGAATGATTTTTGAAATGGTTGGTTGTACTTGAAAGTAAACCTATACTTATGGAATTCATTATCATATTTTTATTGATCTTACTGAATGGCATATTTTCTATGAGCGAAGTAGCGCTTATATCTTCCAGGAAATTTAAACTGGAGAGCAAGGCAAAAAAGGGAAGTGTAAAATCCAGGAAAGCGCTGGAGCTGGCAGCTAACCCCAACAGCTTTTTATCTACGGTGCAAATTGGCATTACACTCATCGGCCTGCTTACAGGTATGCTGAGTGGTGAGAAACTGTCGCGCTATGTGCAGCCGGTGATTGAGCGTATAGATGCACTCAGGCCTTATGCAGCCAGTGTCTCATCAGTATTAATACTAATCATGGTTACCTACCTGAGCATTGTGTTTGGAGAACTGCTGCCCAAAAGAATAGGTATGCTGTTCCCGGAGAAAATATCTGCAGTGGTAGCGTTTCCCATGAACTTCATAGCCAAAGCCGCCAAACCTTTTATCTGGTTGCTGACCGGCACCAATGAGGTGATGCTGAAGATCCTGGGGCTGAAAAACAAGCAAGACAACAGTGTGAGCGAGGAAGAAGTAAAGGCTATGATCAAACTCGGCGCAGAGCATGGCGACATACAGGAAATAGAACAAAGCATTATTGACCGCGTGTTTTTCCTGGGCGACAGGAAAGTAAGCGAGCTGATGACGCCGAAGAAAGATATCGTTTGGGTAGATATCAATGACAGCCTGGATTCCATTAAACAAAAAGCAAGAGAAAAACTGCATTCCGTATACCCGGTTAGTGATAAAGAGTTAGACGATCTCAAAGGCATTGTACGCCTGAAAGATATTTTCCCGAAAAGCATCAGCAATGAAAGCTTTAACCTGGCTGAATACATCAGGCCCGCCCTGATCGTGGCAGAAACATTGCCCGTGTATAAAGTATTGGATAAGTTTAAAGAGAAGAAAACACACCATGCCATTGTTGCCGATGAGTATGGCTCCATCCAGGGAATGATTAGTATTGACGATGCGCTCGATACGCTGATAAATACCGATACGGAAGAAGATATGGACGAATACAAAATCGTTCAGCGCAAGGACGGCAGCTGGCTGGCAGACGGACAACTTCCCTTCTTTGTATTCCTTCAAGAGTTTGATATACCTGAGCAAAGAGCGCCGAAAGGTTCTTTCAATACGCTGGGCGGCTTTATCCTGGAACAACTGAACTACCTGCCGCAGGCCGGCGAAAAGATCAGCTGGGACAATTACGACTTTGAAGTACTTGACCTTGACGGGCTGCGTATTGATAAAATACTGGTGTCTTTAAAAGAAGCGGAAGAGCAAGAATAAAATTGCCGGCATAAGCCGGCAGATTCAACCTATATTTATATGACTTTAAATAAACAACAATATCAGTAGCTGGGCCATCAGAATACGCATAAGTGTTGTAAAAGGATAAACTGCAGCGTAAGTAAGCGCAGGGCTGTCTGAATTCGTTGTCTGGTGTGCAAATGCCAGTGCAGGCGGATCAGTAGAAGCTCCTGCCAACACACCGCATATCTCCAGGAAGTCGAGCTTGTAAACGATACGTGCAATCAACCCGCCAGTAAGTAAAGGAATCAGGGTAATGCCAATGCCCATCAGCAGCCAGATAAGCCCGTCTCCTTCCGTAAGGGTTCTTACGAAATTGGCGCCCGCCCCCAATCCTACAGCAGCCAGGAAGAGCACAATACCGATCTCGCGCACCATTAAGTTAGCGCTTTGAGATACATAATGCGTTACAGAGAACTTGCCTCCAAAACGGCTGATAAGTATCGCCACGATCAACGGGCCGCCGGCCAGGCCTAACTTTATGGGTACGGGTACACCCGGTATGCTTAATGGTATGCTTCCTACCAGTACACCCAATGTGATGCCCAGGAATAATTCGGCAATATGCGGCGTACGCAGGCTCTTTTTATTGCCAAAGTCTGCAGCAAGTGCATCAATATTTTTTTCTTCGCCAATGACAGTAAGCGTATCACCGAATTGCAGCTTGGTATTCGCATTCGGGATAAACTCAATGCCTGCCCTGTATACCCTTGATATGGTTACGTTGTAGCGCGGTATGATGTGTAGGTTGCCCAATGTACGGCTGTAAGCTTTTGGCTGGGAAACGTTTATTCTTCTTGAAACAACGTTTTTGGAATTGTGCTTATCACCCAGCATTTCAAAATCGCTTTCGGTACCTACCAGGTTTTTTACCTTTTCAATATTTTCAGAACTGGCAATCACAAGGAGTATATCGCCTTCATTCATGATCATCTCTTTGCGCGCCGTGCGGATCTCTTCTCCCTGGAAAATACGGGAGACTATAAAGTTAAAATCCAATGTTTTCCACAATACACCGAGTTCTTTACCAAACAGGTTGGGGTTCTTCACTTCCAAAGTTATTCTTTTAAAAGAAGATGTATTGGCAGCTCTTTTCCAGGCATTCAGCCTTGCTTCGGCATTTACATTTACCCTGAACACAGTTCTGAACAGCAACATTACCAGTATAATGCCTACCACGCCAAAGGGGTAAGCGATGGCATAACCTGTAGGCAGGTTCACGCCCAGCTCCGGCCTGATCTCGGCAACTGTCTGCTGTGCAGCGCCCAGCCCCGGTGTATTGGTAACCGCTCCCGACATGATGCCTACCAGCGTTACAATGTCTGTATTGGCAAAATAGTGCAGGCAGATAACAACAGTTACACCTGTAAGGATGATGATAAGCGCTATGAAGTTCAGCTTAAGGCCTTCTCTCTTAAACGAGGCAAAAAAACCCGGCCCTACCTGTAACCCGATGGTATACACAAATAATATTAAGCCAAATTCTTTTATAAAATGCTGAACTTCCGGATTTACCGTGAAACCAAAGTGCGATATGGCAATGCCGGTGAACAAAACGAAGGTAATTCCCAGAGAAACGCCGAATATTTTCACCTTGCCCAATGCCACCCCAATGGCAATGGTGATAGCAAAAATAATAACCGTGTACGCCACACTTTCATGGTTGTTGAAGAGATCAATTATCCAGTTCATTTGATGTTTAAATTTGAACCGCAAAGGTATACCCTAAAAAACTAACAAAATATGATATTTATCGTGTTTTGGACTAAAACATCAATAATACTTCTCCACCACACCCAGCCCGAACAGTGCATAGTCGTATTTGGCAGGGTCTTCCGGATCAAAGGTGCGCAGGTGTTGCGTAAGCTCCAGGCAGGCATTGAAATCGGTCTGTTTCCTGTGCAGCAGGCCCAGTTTTTTGGCAACCCTGGCTACGTGCAGGTCTATCGGGCAGAGCAGGTCTCCGGGGGCAATGTTTTGCCAGATGCCAAAGTCTACGCCGCAGTTATCCTTTCTTACCATCCACCGCAGAAACATGTTAAGCCGTTTGCAGGTAGAGTTATTCAGCGGCGTGGAAATATGCTTCCTGGTGCGCTGAGGGGCATCTTCCAGGGAGAAAAAATAATGGTGAAAGTAAATAAGCCCCTCCCTGGCGCTGAAATCTTCTTTGCTGTAATCCGGCGGCAGAAATGCGGCTTCCAGGGATGAATGCCTTGTATAATGCTGTTGCAGCAACGCAATAAAGTACAGCAGGTCTGTAGGGTTGAATGTGCGGTGCTTGAAATGCAGCATGCGCGCCAGGTCCCTTTCCTGGTGGTTTACAATAAAATCGTAAGGCGCATGGTCCATCAGTTGCATCAGCTCTTTTGACTTATTGATGATGATGGTGCGGTTGCCCCAGGCAAATACCGCAGCAAACAGGCCTGCAATTTCTATATCCTGCTTTTGAGAAAACAGGTGCGGGATGCAGACGGGGTCTTGCTCAATAAAAGCGGGCTGGTTGTACTGCGCCGTTTTCCTGTCCAGGAAATCCTTAATATCCATCTGTCAAAAATATAAATTATTGGCAGGTAATAACTATTTGTTCTTACATTTGTTTCTACGAAAGCAACAGGCACTCATGGGCATTATCAGAAAGCAAAGTATTTACTCCAGCATTTTTACTTATATCGGCTTTGCTATCGGCGCATTGAATCTCCTGGTTTTGCTTACGCCCAAATTCGGTTTTTTTACTTTAGATGAATCAGGGCTTACCAGGCTTTTCCTGGACTTTGGCAATTTATTCGCAGTGATAGCTGCCATGGGTTCGCTCACCACGTTTATAAAGTTCTACCCGTTTCATCATACCTATTTAAAAAAAGAGCAGAATGATCTGCCGTTTATTGTCATCCTGGTTTGCACTGCCGGCGCTGTACTGCTAACGATTTGTATTTTTGTTTTTGAAGATTTTTTTGCCAGAAAATTTTCCAGGAACTCCGCGCTGTTCATCCAGCATTTCCGGCTGGTGATACCGCTCACCATCTCCATGATCTTCTTCAACCTGTTTGAAGCATTTGCTTGGATGCTGCAGAAAACGGTGGTTTCAAACTTTGTAAAGGAGGTAATGTTGCGGGTTTTTGCCTTAATTGCCATCGTTATTTTTTACCTCGGCTGGATCAGCATTGACACATTTTTTATACTCTACACGCTTATTTATTTTCCCGCGGCGGCTTACCTGGCTTATGTTGTTTTCAAAGACGGCAGGATAAAGATACAGACACGGATAAGCAGTGTTACCAGGAAGCTGTATTCCAAGATGCTGACCTTTACCGTGTATCATTTCACGGGCGGTGTTTTCCAGATATTACCCCGGACAATGGACCTGCTGATGATAGCCAGCGTAGTGGAAGGGGGCCTGGGCAAAGCATTGATCTACTCTATCCCAACCTATCTGGTGACAGTGATGGAAGTGCCGCAAAGAAGCATGATGGGCATTGGCTCATCTACCATTTCTGAGTCTTGGAAGCGGAACGATGTAAAAAACATCAGGACTATTTACCGGAAAAGCTCCATTAACTTACTGGCAGCAGGCCTCTTTATTTTCGGGCTGATATTTCCAAACCTGGACAACCTTGTTCGCTTTATGGGCGAAGAGTTTATGCCGGTAAAATTATTATTCCTCATCCTCGGCATCGGCAAGCTGCTTGACCTGATGATGGGCCTGAATAATCTTATCCTTGGTTTTTCAAAATACTGGAAAACAGATTTCTATACCAATATCATCTTCATCATTTTTTCCGTTGGCATCACTTATTTACTCACTAAGAAGTTCGGGATGACGGGCACCGCGCTGGGCAGCGCGCTTACCATGTTTGGCTACAACCTTTTGCGGTTTATATTTATCTACAGGTTCCTGAAGATGCAGCCATTCACCCCAAAGACGCTGATAGTGCTGGCCCTGGGCATTGCAGCCCTGCTGATAACCTGTAACATACCTTATGCAGGCAATCTTTATATGGACACATTTATCAGGTCGATTACTTTTCTTATACTTTTTGCACCCGGGCTGATCTACTTCAACATTTCGCCGGACATCAACGAGCTGTACAGGATGAGCATGTGTAAAATATTTAAAAGAAATCAATAGAAAATATTAAATTGCTTCACATTTAAATGCGTGTATATGAACATTAAACTGCGTCTTACCGTAATGAGTTTTTTCCAGCTTTTCGTTTGGGGGGGCATGGCTGATAACAATTGGTGTTTACTGGTTTCAGCATAAGCAGTGGGACGTGGCTGAGTTCGGGCTGGTTTTCTCTACAATGGGTATTGCTTCTATTTTCATGCCCGCGCTTACGGGCATTATTGCCGACCGCTTTATCAATGCAGAGAAACTATACGGTATTCTTCATATACTCTATGGCACAATGCTTATCTGGATCATGCGCATTGATGATCCGCAAATGTTCTTCTACGCCATGCTTGCTGCCATGATCTTTTACATGCCTACGATCGCGCTTTCCAATTCCATTTCATACTCTGTTTTAAAGAGCAGGGATTATGACCTGGTAAAAGTTTTCCCGCGCATCCGCGTGTGGGGCACTGTCGGGTTTATCATAGCGATGGTGTTTACCAATCTTACAGACAATAAGGCTACGGCTAACCAGTTCCTGATAGGCGGTGTAGCAGCCATAGGCTTAGGCCTCTATGCATTTACCCTGCCCAAATGCCCGCCACAAAATAAAAACACCGGGCAAACTTCATTTGCAGAAGCTATGGGGCTGAATGCTTTTAAACTGTTTGGCAATTACAAAATGGCATTGTTCTTTCTGTTCTCCATGCTGCTGGGCGCTGCGTTGCAACTGACAAATATGTATGGCGATACATTCCTGTCAGACTTTGCCAAAGATCCGCAATATGCCAATTCAGTGATCGTTGAACGCTCAACGGTGATACTGGCTATTTCACAGATATCGGAAACACTCTTTATCCTGGCGATACCGTTTTTCCTGAAAAGATTCGGCATTAAGAAAGTAATGCTCATCAGCATGATCGCATGGGTATTGCGCTTTGGTTTGTTTGCTTACGGCGATCCTGCAGGTGGTTTGTGGATGATCATTTTATCGTGCATTGTATACGGTATGGCGTTTGACTTCTTTAATATTTCCGGTTCCTTATTCGTAGAAACCAGCGTGGATGCTAAGATCCGCTCTTCCGCGCAGGGATTGTTTATGATGATGACAAACGGCTTCGGCGCTGTGCTCGGCAGCTGGCTCAGCGGTGTGATCATTCAAAAATATTACACATTGCCGGGAGGTGATAAAATGTGGCAGGAAATATGGTTGTTGTTCGCGGCCTATGCTTTGGTAGTAACCGTTTTATTTGCGGTATTCTTCAGGCACAAACATCAGCCGGAACAAGTTGCGGCATTGAATCATCATTAAACATACATCATGAAATAACCATAAGCAAAGTTGCATACCAACCGCAAATGAATAAAGGCTATTCCATGTGACCATAAAGAAAAAATATACACATGAAATAGCCATAAGCAAGGTTGCATACCAACCGCGGATGAATAAGGCTATTCCATGCGACCATTAAAAACAGCCGCAAAGCGGCGAACTAAAAATAC
>NZ_JAOTPL010000014.1:0-84424 GCF_025631005.1 Haoranjiania flava | reverse complement strand
TTTTAGATTCCATATTCATTCCCGGTTGGTATAGATTCTTAATCTTTATGGTTATTTCATGTGTCTAATTTTTAATTCGCAGCTTTGCGGCTGTTTTTAATGGTCGCATGGAATAACCTTTATTCATCCGCGGTTGGTATGCAACTTTGCTTATGGCTATTTCATGTGTGTATATTTAAAGTTCTATCCAGTTATAATAATGCCTTTCATTACTGAGTGGAAGCCTGTACTTCATCACTTCTCAAAGTTTATTTTCTCCTGGTAAAGACAAGCCTTACACCGGGCGTCCTGCTCATGTTGAAATAAACTGGTTCTATTTTCATACTGATATCATCACTCACATCAAAGTTTTTCAAATGCGCAAACACAGTAGCATCCGCAACATTTAATCCCCACAAAGCCAATGTCCACAACAGGGAATAATCCTGGTTCTGGCGGAAATAATTCCTGTTGCGTATAGCATTTGACTTAAACTGTTCCAAACCATTGGGCCTATCTTTTACATTGTTGTAGGAAATACGGAATTGCGGATGCAGTTTTTCTACCAGCTCAGCCTCCCGCTCACTATTTTTTTCAATCTCAAAAGCGATATCCACGGCCTGCTTGGAACGCAGGTACCATACACGGTTATCAATATAAAAACCAATAGGCACGCCAACGGCAGCAGCCACTACAGGTATCTTCCAGTATTGCTTGTTGTAGGCCTGTCCCCAGCCCGGCAGTATCAGAGAACGCAATGTAGCGCCACGGGGTGTATATTCTTTTTTCTTTAAAAAAAAAGTATCCCTTTTTCTTGTTTCTTTCTTTGCTGAATCCTCTACCACTACCTTAGCCGTGATTACTTCTTTTACGGCGGAGTCGGCATTGGCTGTATTCTGCAGCACGTTTACGGTGTCCTGGTTTTGCGTATAGCCGGTAACAGCCGTAAACAAAAGTATGGATATAATAAGTATTTTTCTCATCGGCTGGTGTGGTCTTTTACCCGACCTGTACATTCATCAGATCTAATAGTTTGTTGAACTCGGCTAAAGAATAATATTCTATGGTAATAGACCCCTCGCCTTTCTTGGTATTGTGCGCGAGCTTTACCCTGGTGCCGAAATGTGAAGAAAGATTGTCTTCCACACGCTTGTAGGCAGGAGGCAAAGCTGGTTTCTCCGTGGATTTCTTCGCAGGATTTTGTGCGATATTCATTCTGCGAACCAGCTCTTCTGTCTGGCGCACACTCAGGTGCCTGTCTTTTACTTCTTTGAAAGCCACAAGCTGGCTGTCTACATTTTCCAGCCCGGAAATAGCGCGTGCATGGCCCATGGAAAGCTCACCGTTGCGCACTGCCAGCTGAATATCGGGCGGCAATTTCAAAAGGCGGATATAGTTGGTGATAGTGCTTCTCTCCTTACCCATACGCTCGGCCACCTTTTCCTGTGTGTAGGAAAGTTCGTCCATCATACGCTGGTAGCTCAGGCCAATCTCAATAGCATTCAGGTCTTCTCTCTGCAGGTTTTCAAGTAAGGCAAGCTCCAGCAGCTCAGAATCATCTGCCTGGCGCACATACACGGGCACATCGCGTAAGCCGGCTATTTTAGCGGCTTTGAAGCGACGTTCACCTGCAATAAGCCTGTATTTACCGTCTGCAATTTTGCTGACTGTAAGTGGTTGAATAATATCATGGATGCGGATAGATGCAGCTAGTTCTTCCAGCGCCTGTTTGTCAAAATCCTTGCGCGGGTTTTTGGGGTTGGGTTCTATCTGTGTTACCGGTATCTTTACCACAGAGGTTACCTCTTCCCTCACCTGCTGTTTCAGCGAATCGCCGGAAGGCATTTTAAGATCGTCTTTAATATTTTGCAACAACGAGCTCAATCCTTTTCCCAATGCAGCTTTTTCTTTACCGGAAGGCTTTACATGCGGCTGCTTACTAAGATTTTTCACTGGTTCATTCTTCGCTGCATGCGTTGGTTTCGCTTTCGACATGTCAATAATTGATTTGTTATTCCGTTTCTATGGAAATATTATTCTTGATTAAAATTTCTTTTGCCAGGTTGAGGTAGTTGATAGCGCCCTTACTGTCTGAATCGTAGAGTATCACAGGTTTTCCGAAGCTTGGCGCTTCGCTGAGGCGTGTGTTGCGGTGGATGATGGTTTCAAACACCATTTCGTCAAAGTGGCGCCTCACCTCGCTTACAACCTGGTTGCTCAGGCGCAGGCGGCCATCGTACATGGTCATAAGAATGCCTTCAATCTCCAGGTCGGGGTTTAGCCTGCTCTGTACGATCTTAATGGTGTTGAGCAATTTGCCCAATCCTTCCAGAGCAAAGAACTCACATTGAACGGGCACTACAACACTGTTGGCAGCCACGAGTGAGTTCACGGTGATCAGGCCCAGCGATGGGGAGCAGTCTATGATAATGAAATCGTACAATTCTTTCACAGGATCCAGCAATGATTTCATTACATTCTCACGGTTGGGATAGTTGATCATCTCAATCTCAGCGCCCACCAGATCAATATGGGAAGGTATCAGATCCAGGTTGGGTACATTGGTCTTTAAAATTACATCCTGGGCAGCCGTGCCGTCTACCATGCAGTTGTACAGGCTGCTGGTGATATTGTGCAGGTCAAAGCCTACGCCGGTGGTGCTGTTGGCCTGCGGGTCTGCATCAACCAGCAATGTTTTCATTTCCAGTACCGCGAGGCTCGCAGCCAGGTTGATTGCCGTTGTTGTTTTCCCTACGCCTCCCTTCTGGTTAGCTACGCCTATTATTCTTGCCATATTAATCTTGATAAAAAAATCTTATCGCCAAAGATAATTTATTTTGCGGTTATAATTTTACCGTCCAATTATTTTTAAACCACCCTGTTCAGGCAGAATGAAAGCATATGTTTATTCTACGTGCAGAGAGATTACAGATTCAGACCGGTTTGCTCTTTTACAGCCACAAATCTTTCTCCGCATTTGGGCAGCAGGAGAAATTTTCCCTTGGACTGAAACTCATTCACAGCAGCATGCGGATCAATTTCTATCAAGGGGAAAGTGTTGTAATGCACGCCAATTACCTTATCGCATTTTATAAATTCTGCAGCCAGGAAGGCATCTTTGTAATCCATTGTATAATTACCTCCTATCGGCAATACGGCAAAATCAAGTTTTGCAAATAAAGCTATCAGCTGCATATCGGTGATGAGGCAGGTATCGCCGCTGTAATAAAAATTTCCTTCATCTGTGGTAAATACAAAGCCCATAGGATTACCTCCATAGCGCCCGTCCGGCATGGAAGAGGAATGCATAGCCGGCACTGCACGTACATGACCGAATTCAAACAGCACGGGAGCGCCATGATTGAGTTCGTGTACGTTTTCTACCCCTTTATCCTGTACATAGGCTATTACCTCGGGGTTAGAAACAACTTTTGCATGCGTAAGCTTAGCTATGTGCACTGCATCCATCACATGGTCTACATGGCCGTGAGAGATGAAAATATAGTCGGCCTCTATTTCATTCACATCAAATTCAGACGCCTTGGGATTATCAGTAAAGTAAGGATCAAAAAGCACTTTCTTTCCTTTTATTGCTACCAAAAAAGTTGAGTGCGAGTAATACGTGAAGTCCATGAGAATGATTTTTGTGATTTAGAAATAAACTTTTATAATTTGTAATCTGTAATTTGTAATTTACCTGAATTTATGCGAATTTAATTTTAAATGTATAGAAAGCCGTACAAAAGCAGCCCGAAGGTTTATTATTAACAAGAATTTTATTGGCATAACTTTTATAGACTAAATTATATATTTGCCGCTATGGGTAAAATGCTATCTTTCAGGCTGATCCTCTTTGTGCTTATTGTACTTTTGGATACCTACGTGTTTTTTGTTTTAAGAAGTGTCACACAGCATTTCTCCTCTGTGATGCGCAATGCATTGCTTATCACGCACTGTGCACTGTCCCTGGTTACCATTCTGCTGCTTTTCAGCGTGGAGCATATACACGGCACGATCAGGTATTATATTTTCTCCATATTAATGGGCGTGATCATCGCCAAAGTAATTATGGTGATCTTCTTCCTCCTGGATGACAGCAGACGCGCTGTTGCCTGGTCGGCAAAAAAGATTCGCCATACACAAGGGGATGAACTCATCATTTCGCGCTCGGCTTTTCTTTCGTGGCTGGGGCTTACACTGGGCACAGTTTTTTTCGGAAGCATTCTTTTGGGGATCACCAACAGGTACAATTACAGGATCATTCGACAGCGGATAAAATTTCCAAACCTCCCTCCAAGCTTTCAAGGCCTGCGCATTGTACACATCAGCGATATTCATTGCGGCAGCTTTAATAATACCGGAGCAGTAGCAAGAGGCATAGAAATGATCATGCAGCAAAAACCTGACCTGATACTGTTTACAGGCGATCTTGTAAACGATCGTGCCATTGAATTAAAAAATTATAAACAAATATTTGCAAAGCTCAAAGCGCGATTGGGCGTTTACAGCATTCTGGGTAATCATGATTACGGCGATTACCACCAGTGGGATTCTCCCCGCGAAAAGCAAAAAAACCTCGAAGACCTCAAAAATATTCAAAAAGAAATGGGCTGGCGGTTGCTGATGAATGAACACGTAGTTTTTGAAAGAAACGGTGAAAATATAGCGCTGATAGGCATAGAAAACTGGAGTGCAAAAGCCCGTTTTCCTAAATATGGCAGGCTCAGCCAAGCCTATGCCGGAACAGAGCAGATGCCTTTTAAAATACTGATGAGCCATGATCCCAGCCATTGGGATGCACAGGTAAATACACAGTATAAAGACATTGACCTTACGCTCAGCGGGCATACACACGGCATGCAATTCGGTGTGGAAATAGGCAGGTTGCGCTGGTCGCCGGTACAGTATGTATATAATCAGTGGGGAGGTAAGTATACGAAAGGCAACCAGGTATTATACGTAAACCGCGGCTTCGGTTTCCTGGGTTATATGGGCAGAGTGGGCATAAAGCCCGAAATCACCGTGATAGAATTAGAAAGATAACCACGCTACTGTTTGTCTTTTTAAATAGCAGGAGTAAACATTGACATTGTCGCCAATGTCCGATAAGCTATACGGAGATTTGAAATCTCCCGATAGAGCTTCGTGATTGCAAATCATGAAGAGCGGTAAATCGCCAAGAGCGGTTGCAAATTACCAAGAGCGGTGAATTAAGGAATAGAATATCTCTGCGTACTCTGCGAAAGCCTTTGCGAGCTCTGCGTGAAAATATCTATATTAAGGGAATTGTAACTGTGTAGTCTGTTCTCGTTCACTCAAAGATTTGCAAAAATGTCCGATAATCCAATGGGAGATTTGAAATCTCCCGATAGAGCTTCGTGATTGCAAATCACGAAGAGCGGTAGAGCGGTTGCAAATCACCAAGAACGGTGAAATTTAGGAATAGAATATCTCTGCGTACTCTGCGAAAGCCTTAGCGAGCTCTGCGTGAAAATATCTATATTATAGCAAAGACCGTTATGATAAAAAATTCTAACAAGTTGAAAAAAAGGGAAACCTGATATAATGGAAAAATTACATTAAAAAAAACTACCGGAAATAAATTCCGCTCTATTTTGTGGTGCCTTTCTGCCTCTTCCCGATCACGCTGTGGTGCCTGCCGAAACTATAATAAAGTATCAGCCCGATACCCATCCAGAGGAAGAAAGCTATCCAGCTTTTCACCGGTATTTCCGTCATCAGGTATAAGCAAAATAAGGTTCCCAGTATCGGGATCAGAGAGTACCTGCGCAGGAAAGACAAAACGGCAACTACCATCAACACGACTACGAAAAGTAAAAATAATATTTCCTGGAAATTATCCGAAGCTATATGAGATGCCAGCGACATGATTCTCGCTCGGTAGAAAAAGATAAATGCAAATGCTATCAAAGGCACAATAAACCTGCCGTTGATATAAGGCAGCCTGAACTTATTTTTTTCTTTACTGATACGCGGCAGCACCAGCACGCCGGCACATACCAGCACAAATGCGAACAGCGTACCAATGCTGGTAAGATCGGTCATCAAAAGATCATCAATAAACAATACAGGTATGCCTACCAATATGCCCGTCATAATGGTGGCGAAGCCTGGCGTTTTATATTTTTTATTTAATGAAGAAAATTTCTTCGGCATCAATCCGTCACGGCTCATCATCATCCATATCCTGGGCTGCCCTATCTGGAACACAAGCAGCACGCTGGTGGCGGCTACTACAGCACTGATAGAGATGATCATGCCTATCTTCTGCATGCTGAGTTTATTAAATACATAGGCCAGCGGGTCGGCTACGCCGTCAAACTCCTTATAATTAACCATCCCCGTAATTACCAGCGCCACAATCACGTAGATGACCGTACAGATTATTAAAGAATAGATCATGCCGCGCGGCATATCGCGCTTGGGATTGGCACATTCTTCGGCAGTAGTAGAGATGGCATCAAAGCCAATGTAGGCAAAGAACACAGAAGATACGCCGCGGAGCACTCCCTGAAAGCCGTTAGGCAAAAACGGCGACCAGTTGTGTGCCAGATCATCGCGCAGTATAACGTACATGCCAAGTACTACAACAAACGCAAGTACTGCAAGCTTTAGCCATACCATAAAATTAGCGCTTTTCTTACTTTCTGAAATGCCTACATAAGCCAGCACGGTTACAAAAACCACGATCAGGAATGCAGGCAGGTTTACAATAAATCTCATTCCCAGAACCTGAGGTGCACTGGTATACACCAGGTCTGCAACACTGCCGCCGCCTGCTACAGCCGCATCGTATTTCATTTTGGCTGTCTGGTAGCCTACGGTGAGCCAGTCGGGCAGGTGAATCCCCAGGCCTTGCAAAAGGTGATTAAAGTACGCACTCCAGGATATGGCAACAACAATATTGCCGATAGCATATTCCAGAATCAGCGCCCAGCCAATGATCCACGCCACTATTTCACCAAAGGTTACGTAAGAATATGTGTATGCACTGCCTGAAACAGGCACACGCGATGCAAACTCTGCATAGCACAATGCAGAAAAACCGCAGGTAACGGCCGTAATAATAAACAGGAAGATCACACCGGGGCCGCCATCGAACGCAGCTTTCCCGATGGTAGAGAAAATGCCGGCGCCAATAACAGCGGCAATGCCCATAAACGTGAGATCTTTTACCGTAAGAACTTTTTTAAGATTGCCTGTATGTCCCTCGCTGTAGCCTTCATCATATTCTTTATGAATGTCGTACAGGCTTTTCGTTCTTTTAAATTTCATCCGGCGATATTAATAATCTCTCTGTAATAAATAATCGGCAAAATCGTACAACTGTTTTTTTCTGTCGGCAGTCACCACTACTTTTTCCAGGTGTGACAGCGCTTTGGCAGCATACTGCTTTTTCAGATCCTCCGCCCATTGCTTCACGCCACATTCATCAAACACGTCTAAAATTTTCGCGACTTTGTTTTCATCCTTACTGCTTAAGTGTGCTTTCAGCTTCTCCCTGGTTTCGCCTTCAGCAGTTTCCAGCGCTTTGATCAGCAAAAAAGTTTTTTTGTTTCTTTTAATATCGCCACCGATTTCTTTGCCGAATTTTTCTACATTGCCGTAACAGTCAAGATAATCGTCCTGCAGCTGAAAAGCAATGCCCAGGTTTTTTCCGTATTCATACAAATGATCTGCATTGTATTTTGATGCGCCTCCCAAGAGTGCACCGATCTGCAGGCTACAAGCCAGTAGTACCGAGGTCTTCAGGGTGATCATGCGCAGGTATTCATCAAGCGACACATCGGTCCTGCTTTCAAAATCCATATCGTATTGCTGGCCCTCACACACTTCAAATGCAGTCTTGTTAAAGATGGTGAGCACCTGCTGCAGGCAGCTTGCCTCGATTTTATTCAGGCTGGCATATGCGCCAATCAGCATGGCATCACCACTTAGTATGGCCGTGTTCATATTGTTGCGTACATGTACCGTCTGCTTACCACGCCGCAATGCGGAATTGTCCATCACATCATCGTGCAGCAGGGTGAAATTGTGAAACAATTCCAATGCATCAGCAGCATGCCAGGTATTCTCGCTGATATCCCCAAAAAGCTCATTAGCCATCAGGCAGGCTACGGGCCGCATTCTTTTACCACCAATGGACAGGAAATAATCTGCAGGCTCATACAGGTTAAACGGTTCTGCGGGAAAATGTTGCCTGTTAAATTTCTGTGCGTAAATATTTACTAACTGCTGAAATGAATGCACGTTCTGATCTTTTTAGTTTTGCCGAAGATAAATATTTTTTAGAAATCTGCATGGGATGAGGGTTAAGAAGGAAATAACTCTGATTTTAATACACATACTTAAAATAGCGACTCATTGCATGTCCGCATATTCAGGCAGATGGCTGTAATCCTGCCATCTTACTGCTTCCGGCTATATGTAGAGACCGGAACAAATCAATTATTGTGTAACATCCACAACTTATTTCAGCTTTTGCACGCTGTTGCCTGCACCGATAATGTTCACAGTTGGCCTGCCATTATTATCTGAGCTACGGTAATGTATATTGTTGCTTGCACCTTGTATGCTGACGCTATTTACTTTATCTGCTGTAATTCTGTTACCTGCCCCGGAGATCAGGATACGTGAAACAAAACCCTTAACAGTTATTGTGTTGCTGGCGCCATCTACACGCAGTGTACCGCCGTCCATAGTTATTGAGCGGGTGTTGCCTGCACCTTCTATCAGCACTTCCTTATCAGACTGTTTTACCGTGCCGGCACCTGTATGCGAACGGTTTGAAAACAGGCCGCCGAGGCTTTGAGTATAAGCTGTAGTTCCGAATGCGAGCATTGCAGCAATCGCCATCACTTTCATGCATTTCATAAGAAATAATTTTGGTGAGTTTAAAATTAGCAAAAAGGAATGAATGCATGGAAATACATATATTAATGAAAAGTGAATTGGATTTTTGTTATAGAATTTCACTACAACAGAAATTTCTGAAATTCAGATAAAGAAACATCCGAACTTTATCTTAAATCAACTTCACAGTAAATATATACAACAGCCATCCGCATGAATGCGAATGGCTGATTGATTAAAGATTTTTTATTGATATTGTATGTACAGAGGACGTGGCGTAAAGTTTACCAGCTCTTCCGGTGTATATAAAGGCCCGCCTTTTTTAAGATCGTTTTTATAGAATAACTTAAAGCCGGTAAACTGTACAGGCTCCGGCACAATGAAATGCCTCCAGGTACCCGCCTTCAGGTCTTTAGGCCCCCAGCCGTCCATGTCAATGATCACCTGCACTTCAGGCACCAGCTTAATATCTTTATAATTTTTGATCATGTTCTGGGTAAAACGGTGCACCACCAGCATTTTGGGAGGAAGGTTGTTTTCTTTTACCACAGAAGCCAGTATGTCTATCACATCATTGATGTCGCTTGCCGTAAAATGGCCGATAACGCTGCCGGGGCGTTCGCCGCCTTTCATGGAAAATTCCGGGTCAATCCCAAAGTGTACTTTCGGATTTTTTAAATATTCTTTCAGCACTTCTGTCTCTGCTTTTGCGGAGCTGTGGCCAACCTGTATATCCAGGAACACCAATGCGTTGATCTCATTGGCCCAGTTGATGATGGTATCTATCTGTGCAAACGGCATCCTGTAGCGGTATTTGCCGTCTTTGCCCGGAGCACCCTGTGCAGTAGCAGCAATGTAATGCAGCGCGGGTATTACAGGTGTTGTAGAGTCTGCCTTGGCCCACCTGTCTGCTTCAGCCAGCAGGCGCTTGAACATTTCAGGTTTCGGGTATTCACCCAGCGCACCCATTTTGGTGGAGTACAGGTTACCGTAGTAAGCCACTACGCGGTTAAATGGCAATATTGCGCCGGGCAGCGGGTAAGGACCTTTTACCGGCCACCTGCCTGTGGTATCCTTATTGGCCATATGTGCCAGTCTTTTGTTGTAGTCAGCCGTATCCAGTGTAGCTCCGCCGGCTTTCTTTTCTCCTTTTGCAGCAACCGTATCGGCTTTGGCGCTATCAACGCCGTTTTGTTGTGAGCCGGAGCTGTTGCATCCCGCCAAAGCCAACCCCATGCATGCGCAACTTAAAATCAAGAATCTCATGTTCAATGGTTTATAATTTTTTCAAAAATAGAGGATTCACTGCAATAAAAAATATTTATTTAAAAAATCCTACATTAAGTTCAGAGAGTGAATTTATCCTGTCAATTAATAATTTTCAGGCGGCTAAAATTAATTGACCCTGTCATTTATGGGGCTACACAATATGTTGCTGGAACGATAGTGTTCTAAACTCTGTTATAACATAGATGATATTATGTTGGAAAGTAAGTAGAGCGCTACATTTCATTGTTATCTATCTTGCTGTTAGCGGGTTCGTCTGCCTGGCAGTGAGAGGAAGTAATGCATGAAAGGTGATTGCTTCGCCCAAACATTTTTTTAGTTTAAAGATGCCTGCAGGCGAAGCAATTCTTCCTGAAGTGCAAATTGCTTCCGGGTCAGAGCCATTGGGCGTGGCTCGCCTTCAGGCAGACTAGACTTTTTTGGTTCTTTTTGCGGCAATGGCAAAAAGAACAGTATTTTTCATGCAAGGGCCCAAAGTTTTAGTCAAAGATCGCAGGGTAATGAATGCAGAAAATGCTTATTTTCGTAGTGTATCAATTACGGCAAAGATTTATTGTATCACACAATGTGTATATTTGGACGTACAGAATGGCGCAAGAGAGGGAATTGCATCAGCAAAATGAATCACACAAAAAAACCATCCGCTTTCACGAATGGTTTTGTAAATTTTGCAACAAATGTTTAACCTAAATAAGACTTCAGGGCGCCGCTGTATCTTGCTTTCTGCAGGCGTTTAATGGCACGCTCCTTAATCTGGCGGATACGCTCCTTGGTAAGGTCGTACTTCTGCCCGATTTGTTCAATGGTGATGCCGTTTTCGCCGTCAAGACCGAAATAAGCATTCACGATTTCAGCTTCACGCGGGCTCAGCGATTTCAATACGCGGCGGATCTCCTCGCGCAGTGAATCTTTCATTACATCATCATCGGTATCGTCTGCGCCTTCGAGCAGGTCGCCCATAGCCACGTCTTCTGCTTCGTGTACCGGGGCATCCAGTGAAGTATGGCGGGTATTACTTTGAAAAATATTGTTGATCTCCGTTTCGCTCATTTCCAGGATGCTTGCCAGTTCTTCGGTGCTGGGTTCACGCTCATGTTCCTGTTCAAAAGCCATGTAAGCCTTGTTGGCTTTGTTATAAGTGCCTATTTTGTTTTGAGGCAGGCGGACTAATCTTCCCTGCTCTGCCAACGCCTGTAAAATGGACTGGCGGATCCACCATACAGCGTATGAAATGAATTTGAAACCTTTGGTTTCGTCAAAGCGTTGTGCTGCTTTGATCAAGCCGAGGTTGCCCTCGTTAATTAAGTCACTCAGTGAAAGCCCCTGATGCTGGTATTGCTTGGCCACAGACACCACAAAGCGCAGGTTGGCCTGTACCAGTTTATCTAAAGCTCTCTGATCACCCATCTTGATCTTTTGTGCAAGCGTAGTTTCTTCTTCAGGAGTGATCATGGATATTTTTGAAATTTCCTGTAGATATTTTTCTACCGCCTGAGAGTCACGATTGGTGATTTGGGTAGCAATTTTTAGTTGCCTCATAAACTAATTTGTCCTTTAATGTGTATTTTGCGAAAATACGTATGAAATGTTGATATGTATCCTAAATTACAAACTGCAAAGGTACAAAAATTCTACCGAAAACTAATAAAAAGTTTATTTTCACGGTTTTTACGACAATTTTACCACTTTAGCTTTTTTGCGTCGCGGGAAACCTGTTGCCAACGCAAAAATTAATCTTATTTACTTGAAGATTGCACTTATCTTTGGCATCCAATTTAATAGTAAAGAAAGATTTAGTTATGTTACCTAAGATCAACCCGACAACTACACAGGCATGGCTGCTTTTGAAAAAGCATTTTGATGATGAGATCAGCCGCACAAAGATCAGCGACCTTTTTAAAAAAGATACAGAAAGGTTCTCTAAATTCTCCATCAGTTTTGACGATATACTTTTCGATTTTTCAAAAAACCTGATCACGGAAAAAACCATGCAATTGTTGCGCAGCCTTGCCGAAGATTGCCAGGTAAAGTCTGCCATTGATGCTATGTTTAACGGCGAAAGCATAAACGAAACAGAAAACCGGGCAGTGCTGCACACTGCACTCAGGAACTTTTCAGGAAACCCTGTGATGGTTGATGGCAAAGATGTAATGCCCGATGTGCAGCGCGTACTGCAACAGATGAAAAGCTTTGCGGAAAAGGTTCATTCCGGTGAATGGAAAGGCTACACAGGCAAAAAAATAAAATACATTGTAAACATCGGCATCGGCGGCAGCGACCTGGGCCCCGTAATGGTTACCGAAGCGCTGAAACCGTACTGGATAGAAGGCATTGAACCTTATTTTGTAAGCAATGTAGACGGTACACACATTGCTGAAACCCTGAAAAAAGTAAATCCCGAAGAGACGCTCTTTTTAATAGCTTCTAAAACTTTTACCACCCAGGAAACCATGACCAACGCGCATACGGCACGCAGCTGGTTCCTGGAAGCAGCTAAAAACGAAAGCGAGATAGCCAAACACTTTGTTGCGCTGAGCACCAATGAAAAAGCCGTAGCACAGTTCGGCATAGATACGGCCAACATGTTTGAGTTCTGGGATTGGGTTGGCGGCAGGTATTCCTTATGGAGCGCCATCGGTTTGTCTATAGTGTTGACTATCGGTTATGATCATTTCGAAGCATTACTCAAAGGCGCCTACAAAACAGATGAGCATTTTAAAACCGCTCCTTTAGATAAAAATATTCCCGTGATCATGGCTGTGTTGGGCATCTGGTATATTAATTTCCTGAAAGCACAGACCCAGGTAATTTTACCTTATGATCAATACCTGCACCGCTTCGCAGCTTATTTTCAGCAGGGCGATATGGAAAGCAATGGCAAAAGCATTGACCGCAAAGGTGATGAAGTATCTTATAAAACCGGACCTGTGATCTGGGGCGAACCCGGCACCAACGGCCAGCATGCGTTCTACCAGCTGATCCACCAGGGAACCATACTGATACCGGCAGATTTTATTGCTCCTGCCATCAGCCACAACCCTATTGGCGATCACCACCTGAAGCTGATGAGTAATTTCTTTGCACAGACAGAAGCGCTGATGAATGGCAAAGATGAAAAAACAGTACGCGAAGAGCTGAAGGCAGCAGGCAAAACCGATGAAGAAATTAAGAAACTCACGCCGTTTAAAGTATTCAAAGGCAACAAGCCGACCAACTCTTTCCTGATCAAAGCAATTACGCCGGAAACACTGGGCAGCCTGATCGCTTTGTACGAGCATAAAATATTTGTGCAAGGCATTATCTGGAACATTTTCAGCTTCGATCAGTGGGGCGTGGAGCTGGGTAAACAACTGGCAGGCCAAATACTTCCCGAACTGGAGAATAACGAAGAAGTTTCTGCGCATGACTGCTCAACCAACGGCCTCATTAACAAATTTAAAGAGATGAGAAAATAAGCAACTGATTTTTCTTACCTTTAATGTGTCATGTGCATTTGTTGGCTAATTTTAAAACAATCGCTATGCAAAAGCTTCTCATTTTCATCGCAGCATTTTTTATAACTATCGCCGGTTTTGCACAGGAAAAAGATTCCTCCAAAAAGCAACACACGTATACATTTAAATTGGATACTGCAGCGCTATCTAAATTTTATAAGCAGGGCGAAGCTTATGCAACTGGTAAGAAAAAAAACACGCTACCAAAAACAAAACCGGTACAAATCCCGTTGGTAGTCATTGCCAAAACAGGCATAGTGCCTATGCCGAATGCTTACAACAAGCAGTCAGACAGTTCAGTACCGATGCCTAACGCATACGTAACAGTCAAAGCTAAAAAGGAACCTGGTAAATAATTCAACGGCCGGCAACGGCCGTTTTTCATAGCAAAAAGCACTATGCATCAACCTTACAAACCACAAGGAGTAAATACTGCCAATGTATACCTGATCAACAAAGACCTTGCGGCGCTTATTTATTTTGTTGAACAAACTTTTAACGCACAGGTGATAGAAAAAGTTACCCGGCCCGGCGGCTCTGTTGCCCACGCCGAAATAAGGATAGAGGACTCAACAATCATGGCTGGCGCGGCTTCTGAAAATTTTAAAGAATGCACTGCAGGCATTTATGTATACGTTGCCGATTGCGATGCCACCTACGCAAAAGCGCTGGAAGCCGCGGCTGTATCCGTTATGCGTCCTCAAACCAGGCATGATGAAAAAGAGCGCTACGGCGGAGTTAAAGACAGCAACGGCAATACCTGGTGGATAGCGAGCTGGTTGCAGTAGATGAGAGAGGACAATGGACAGTGCATAATGGAGAGGTCAACATTATCTCACCGCTCACCTTTCACATTTCACTAATGGGCAATGAAGCAGAATCTGCAATTTGTAATCTGCAATTTGTAATCTGCAATTTGTAATTTGTAATTTGTAATTTGTAATTGTCCATTAACTTTGCCACATGCAGGTATATTGTGAATCTTTGACGGAATACCGTCGTTTAAAAACAAGGGAAGTAAAAATCGGCGATCTGCTTATCGGCAGCGGCCACCCCATTGCATTGCAGACAATGACCACCAAAGACACCATGGACACCATCGGTACTGTTGAGGAAACCATTCGCTGTATCGATGCAGGGGCCCAACTGGTGCGCATTACAGCGCCTTCTAAAAAAGAAGCAGAGAACCTGCTCCATATAAAAAATGAATTAAAGAAACGTGGCAAATATGTACCGCTGGTTGCCGATATTCATTTTACACCCAACGCGGCCGAGGTAGCCGCACGCATCGTGGAAAAAGTGCGCGTGAACCCGGGCAATTATGTAGACAAGAAAAAATTTCAGCAAATAGAATATACAGATGCGGAATATGCCGAAGAAATAGACCGCATACGCAACAGGTTTATACCGCTGATCCATATCTGTAAAGAGTACGGCACTGCCATGCGCATAGGAACCAACCACGGAAGCCTCAGCGACCGCATCATGAGCCGCTACGGCGATACGCCGATCGGCATGGTGGAAAGCGCTATGGAATTTCTGCGCATTGCACGCGATGAGAATTACCACCAGATCGTGCTGAGCATGAAGGCCAGCAATACCCAGGTAATGGTGCAGGCATACCGCCTGCTCATCAAACAAATGAATGAGGAGTTCGGCGATATCTACCCGCTGCACCTGGGCGTAACCGAAGCCGGCGACGGCGAAGACGGGCGCGTAAAATCTGCAGTAGGCATCGGCACATTACTCGAAGACGGCATCGGCGACACCATTCGTGTGTCACTCACCGAAGACCCGGAACTGGAGATCCCCGTATGCCGCGACCTGGTAAAAAGATATGCTGTCACCAATAACGGGCAGCAGGAAAGTGAAGAAGGCGTTCCTGCTTTAATCGGTAAAACAGAGGATACAGCACAAAAAGATCTGAACGGAAAAGCAAGTATCATCAGTTTGCCATACGACCCCTTCCGCTACAACCGCAGAAACACTTTCGAGATCGCGAACATCGGCGGCAAGCAGGTACCGGTGGTTATTGCCGACCTTTCGCACCTGGAAAAAATTACACTCCACCACCTGGAGAATGTGGGATACAGGTACGATCCGGGTCTTGACAAATGGAACATTAGCGACACGGCGGCAGATTATATTTTTACCGGCAACCAATTGCTTGATTTTGACTTGCCGGGCACGCTTAAAGTGATCGTATTTCCTGCAGCCTGGCAATCAGCACAGGATAAAGAAAAATATTATCCGCTCTTTGAAATTCACGGCTACAGCGGGTTTGAGGGTGAAAAAGCTGCTTTGAATTTTGTTATGATCGACTGTTTCAGCGATGATACGCCGGTAAACGATTTCAGCCTGCTGGACAAAGTTGCCAATGACCCTTCTGTGGTATTGTGCCTTTCATCAAAAAGAAAAAATGCCATGCAGGCTATCCGCCGCATGTTCATAGAACTGATGAAACGCGGCATACAAAATCCTGCCATAGTAATGATCGACAGCGGATGGGACACGGCAGACGATCACCTCATTCACTTTTCTACTGAAGCAGGCGCATTGCTGATTGACGGCATGGGCGACGGCGTGGCATTCGGGCTGAAGCAACAGGCATACGAGCATCTATGCGAAAATTATGCTAATGCCAGCGGCAGGAACTACCAGGAAAATAATACACCCGAACAGTTTTTAAACGCATCGGCATTCAGCGTATTGCAGGCAGCGCGCACACGCATCTCCAAAACAGAATACATCTCCTGCCCCAGTTGCGGCCGTACATTATTTGACTTGCAGGAAACCACAGCTAAGATACGCGCTGTAACACACCACCTGAAAGGGGTGAAAATTGCTATCATGGGCTGCATTGTAAACGGCCCGGGAGAAATGGCTGACGCGGATTTCGGCTACGTTGGCAGCGGCGTAGGCAAGATTACTTTATACAAGGGCAAAGACGTGGTAAAACGTAATGTAGACAGTGATATAGCGGTAGATGAGCTGATCAACCTGCTTAAGGAAAATAATGCATGGGTGGAAAAGGAGTAGTGAAGTTTATACACCACAAAAATTGACTAATAGCTTAGGCAGCATCTTTATGTAAAACTTGTTTTTTCGTAATGCTCTTAGTTAAAAACATTATTAACGCTTAACTTTTTAGTAAAATAAGCTGCACATGAAAATATTTATTACCAAAGAAATACCTGCCATCGGTATTCAAATGCTGAAAGAAGCCGGGCATGAAGTTACTGTTAACCCCGATGAAGACACACCCATCCCACAGCACGCGCTGATAGAAAATTGCAGGCAGCACGACGCACTGATTGTATCGGGCTTTGCAAAGCTCGATGAACATTTTTTCAGCCAATGCAGCCATCTGAAAGTTATTGCTCTTTTCTCCGTAGGATATGACAGCGTAGATATGAATGCCGCTACCAGGTATAACATTCCTGTAAGTAATACACCGGATGTGCTGAGCAAAGCTACTGCTGAAATAGCCTTCCTGCTGATGCTGTGCGTGGCCAGAAAAGCATTTTATCAATATCAAAAAATCGTTAATGGCCAATGGCAGCAGTTTGAACCCGTAGCAGATCTCGGCATAGATTTGCACCATAAAACAATCGGAATTTTCGGCCTTGGCAATATCGGATTTGAAATGGCCAGGAAATGCCGGGATGCTTATGGTATGCAGGTGATTTACCACAACAGAAGCCGCAATAAAAAGGCAGAAGAAATGTTGCACGCAAAATATGTGTCTTTTGATGAGTTGCTGCAGCAAAGCGATGTATTATCCGTACACGCCAATCTCAGCAAGGCAAGCACCGGCATTTTTAATGCAGATGCTTTCAAGCAAATGAAACCCAATGCTATTTTTATCAATACTGCCAGGGGCGCAATGCACGATGAATCAGCATTAAAAAATGCACTCGATAACAACATCATTTGGGGAGCAGGCCTGGACGTCACCAACCCGGAGCCGATGGATAAAAACAACCCGCTGCTGTTTATGCCCAATGTATGTGTACTGCCGCACATCGGCTCTGCAACCAGGGAAACACGAAATGAAATGGCAGAGCTGGTAGCCAGGAATATTATTGCAGGCCTAAAAGGTGAAAGGCTGCCAACTATTGTAAACAGTGATGTATATGATTAGTGCAAGATATCCTAAGGAGGGTACATGGACATATATGTCTTGTCAATAAATAAATATTTAAAGTGATAACTTGACTGCGAGATTTCATATCGCAATTATTTATTAATTTACAACAAACAAGATAAATAATATGTTGAAGTCAATACTCGTTACTGTTTTTGCAGGCTTATGCTGCTGCAGTAGTTATGCCCAATCTCCCAATGGTGCATGGCGGTTGCAAAATGGAGATACAGTACAGGTCGCCATGTTTATTGATGGCTATTTTTCGCACAGCGTATTTGATAAAAACAATAAGAAATTTATTGCTACCCGTGGAGGCGCTTACAAGGCTGATGAAGATAAAATTGTTGTGGTATGGCAGTATGATACTGAAAAAGCCGCTGCCGCTATTGCTGCTGATACATGGATTGGTACAACAGGCCTCTTTCAAATAAAACAAGCGGCAATACGCTACATACCAATACTTCCGGCGCTTCTGCAGAATGGATACGCCTGGATAAAAACGATGCGCCCCTTGCAGGTGTGTGGAGGATCACTCACCGCAAACAGGAAGGACAGCTCTCAGAAATTCCGCTCCGCGACAGGCGCACACTTAAAATACTGACGGGCACACGCTTCCAGTGGGTAGCTATCAATATCAAAACCGGTGAATTCTCCGGCACCGGTGGCGGCACATATACTTTTAAGAATGGCAGATACACAGAAAATATTGAATTCTTTTCCAGAAACAATGCGCGTGTGGGCGCATCGCTGACGTTTGAGGGGCGTATGGAAAACGGGCAATGGCATCATGCAGGCAAAAGTTCTTCGGGCGATCCTATTTATGAAATATGGGGAAAGCTGGAGGAGTGATCAATTATCCTGCGCTTTGCTGATGGCATAAGAAATATCATCGGTGGTGAATTTTCCGCTGATATCAATAAATACAAGCTCTGAATCTGACTGTACGGACAGCATTAATTTGTTGATCATACGCTCGTTGCCCCTTGAGCAGATGCGCACTTTCTGGCCGTCGTGGTTTACTGTAAGCCAGTCATCAAAACGGTTCCGGTCGAGATACCTGCCGTACATCCGCATTACCGCTGGTTGTTGGCCTGAAACGGTCATAACCCTTACACGTTTGATCTTTTTTACCAGCCTGATGAGCGCTTCGCTTTCACCATCTTCCCGCAAAGCTTTTTTGATAAAAGGTTTCGCCATAAACATCGGCACATTTACAGACACAATATTCGCATTGCGGGCAACAGCCGGGTCATCCATGAAATCTATGTTCGGACGTTGAGATACTATGCAGGATTGCATCAGCAGCACAACGGATAATAACAACAAGGAGATTTTCGTTTTCATTTCTTTAC
This sequence comes from Haoranjiania flava, assembly GCF_025631005.1. NCBI lineage: Bacteria > Pseudomonadati > Bacteroidota > Chitinophagia > Chitinophagales > Chitinophagaceae > Haoranjiania > Haoranjiania flava. The sequence goes on along the minus strand of NZ_JAOTPL010000014.1, from coordinate 65,291 downwards.
AGTTTAGTATTAGCAGCAACTTTATTTCTCGTTGGCAAGCCTGGAGATATCGTCCATAGATATGGAACCGTCAAGCAGCATCAGCACCTGTTCACTTTCACCCATGATGGATAGCAGCAAGTGATCAAGCACGTTACCACTGGCGTTTTCTGCCAGGAATTTAATCTTATTTGCTTCGCTGGTAACGGTCATCAGCTCCTGGTAATTCATGTTCCGGATGGCTGCATCCACAGTTTGCCTCAATGTATTGGCTGCAGCGGAATTGCCTGCCTTCGGTTCTACTACCATGATCTTAATGGAGTTAATCTTGGTGAGCAATGGTTTTATCTTCTCTACATCCGCATCGTCAATTTTCAGGTTGCTGAGCATGCGAAACATCGGCTTGGCAATTTTAATAGTGGTGACGCCTTTGGTACCTTCGTATTGGTCAAAAAGGTTGTGAAGCCTGGCTTTCTGTGCATCAGCAGTTAACACGGATGCCAGGATAATTAAGGTTAATAATATTTTTTGCATGGTATGGTTTTTTATTGTTGTTGAGATTGCCGGTTTGGATACGGAATTATTTTATAAATTAATGGACAAATTTTTGATAACACTCATTTCTTTGATCCCGGTTTTGATGTTCTTAGCAAAGTAGCCTAAAGATTCCAGGGTTATTTTTTCAGCCTCAGCTTCATCATACACCGGCTTTCCGTTTACATATACATACGCGACAGCTTCGTTTTGCGCTGAAGAATTTTCAGGTGTTTCATATTGTGCATGTTGTTGTATACGTTTATTTTTTCTAATACTTTTTGTAGTGTGTACAGCAATAGGCGGATCCTGTTGGGCTGCCTGAAAGCGAGTAATGGCAACATTTTCAGCAGAATAATTTTTAAAATTGCGCGCATGACTACCTACGCTATTCACTGCAAATGCGTCCGCTGTATCAGTATCTTTACTCATTAAAAACAAGCCTGCTATTGCCATTATCATTACTGAGGCCGCGGCATACCAGGTAAAATTATTTTTCCGTGCAGGCTTTATCTGCACAGGGCCGTCAGCTTCAACTGCCTGCATAAACGTATCAAAATTCCAATCCATTGCATCCTGTTGTGTTTCTTTAATAAAATCAAAATAGGGATCGGCGCCTGCATTAGCTCTTAGCCATTTCTCCTCTGCTGGTGAAGTTTCGGCGTTGAAGAATCTATTTTTCAATTCCTTTGATCTGTTGACTTTCATACTCGAATATTTTTTCAAGTTGTGTTTTTACTTTTTGTCTTGCACGCATTAAATTTACCCGTACCGCGCTTTCTTCCATTTCCAGCATGTCTGCAATTTCTTTTGTCTTGTATTCTTCCACATCTTTGAGATGTATGATCATTTTCTGCTTGTCCGGCAATTCGTTGATAATTTCTAAAATCAGTTGCCTTGTATTGTCTGCCGCTTCCTGCATCAACATGCCGGGGCTGTGGTGCTGCAGACGATAATTGTCAATGACCTGAGCATGCTTCATCCTGTTAAGGCATTCATTTTTCACACAGCGCATCGCGAAGGCTTCCACGTTGCCGAGCTCGTGCAGTTTATCTTTCATTTGCCAGAGTTTTATCATTACGTTCTGCACAGCATCCTGCGATTCATCTGCACATTCCAGCATTCTTTTAGCGAAACGGAACATCTTATCTTTTAAGATGAATACCGTATGTTTAAAATCCTGCTGCGTCATGAATTGGCCGTTTAATAGTATAACAACTGAAGAAAAGAAAACGTTACATCCTTCGGAAGAATTTTTTATATTTACGTAAATATAATTTAACGCGATGCAAATTTTAATAAAAATACTATTTATTTGTATAGCACTGCTCACGGCCTCTTCAGCCGATTGCCAGGAAAAATCATTGATACCGCAGATCAGGAAGGAATACCTGAATATCAATGCCAACAAATTCATGCAGAAGAAAACGCTTAGTAATAAAGATTATTTAGGATACGAGGCCGACGGAGGGAGCTCACTCACAGGCTATTTTAAGAAAAATAAGCTTGTGAAAATTGTAAGTTGGGCAGGCATTTCGCATGGGGTACACATTGATGAATATTATTTCAAAGACGGCAAGCTGATCTTTGTGTACAAAAAATTTAATTCATTTCCCTACGATGCCCAAAAGAACAGGATCAACATGAAGAAGACAACTACTACTTTTGAAGGCAGGTATTATTTCAACGATGATAAACTGATAGACGCACAAATAAGAGGTGAAAACATTTTCAGAGATAAGCAGGAAGACGAACAAAAGCAACTGCTTAATGAAGCAGACAACTACCGTACGCTTTTGCAATAGTTATACCCTCTGTAGATCTTCCAGGGAAATTTTATTTTCATAGATAGCTTTACCTACAATAGCGCCGCTACAGCCAATAGCTTTAAGCGCCTGCAGGTCTGCAACAGACGCAACACCGCCACTGGCTACCAGTTCTATCTCCGGGAACTGGTCAATGATTTTTTTGTATAAGTCGGTAGAAGGGCCCTGTAAAAGCCCGTCTTTACTTACGTCTGTACAAAAAATATTTTTTATTCCTTTGGAGGCGTAATAATCTACAAAGCTGAAAACATCCCTGTCACTGGTTTCCAGCCATCCGTGTATAGCAATCTTTGCATGCTTCACATCTGCGCCCAGGAAAAATTTATCGGCACCGTATACATTGATCCAGTCGCAAAAAGCAGCTTCATCTTTTACGGCTATGCTTCCCACCGTTACCATTACCGCGCCGGAGTGTAAAATGGTTTCTACATCCTGCCGCTGCTTTACGCCGCCGCCAAAATCTATATCAAGGTTTGTGTTGGAAGCTATCTTCTCCAATACTTTCCAGTTGACGACTTTGCCGGCTTTTGCACCGTCCAGGTCTACAAGATGCAACCTGGCCATTCCCGCATCCTCGAAAGATTTTGCCACCTCTAATGGGTCGTGGTTATATATCACTTTTTGCCTGTAATCGCCTTGTGTCAGCCGTACACATTTGCCGTCAATCAGGTCAATCGCTGGAATTATCTGCATATACAATTCATTTTTTTATAAAATATTCCGCCGCAGCGAATGTAATGAATTTGTTACTTCAGGCATAATGAAATTAATTGCTTAGGTTTGGAACGCTGATCTGTTCTTAAAAACGTAGCTTATGTATTTAAGCCCAAGAAAAGGCCGATCAAAAATAGAATTAGATTAAATTTGTAAATCCTAACTTTTAAGAAAACTAACAATGGCTCAATCAAAGATCTATTACACACTGACCGATGAGGCCCCGATGCTGGCTACTCATTCATTCTTACCGATCGTAAAGGCATTTACCAAACCTGCAGGCATTGAAATTGCGGCGCCCGATATTTCGCTGGCCGGAAGAATTCTGGCCAACTTCCCGGAAGTACTTACCGATGACCAAAAAATCCCGGATTACCTGGCAGAATTAGGACAATTGGCAACGCAGCCCGAAGCAAACATCATTAAACTTCCGAATATTTCGGCCTCCGTACCACAGTTGGAAGAAGCTATTGCTGAGCTTCAAAAACAGGGATACAACCTGCCGGACTACCCGGCAGAACCGAAAAATGACAAGGAAAAAGCCATCAACGCAAAATACGCAAAGGTGCTGGGTTCAGCGGTAAACCCGGTATTGAGAGAAGGCAACAGTGACCGCCGTGCGCCTAAATCTGTAAAAGATTATGCTAAAGCCAACCCGCACCGCATGGGTGAATGGAGAGCGGACAGCAAAACAGAAGTCGCACATATGGAGAAAGGCGATTTTTACGCTACTGAAAATTCTATGACCGTAGACAATGACGGTAAATTCAAAATTGTTTTTTACGGAAAAAATGGCGCTTCCAAAATTTTAAAAGACTTTGCTCCACTGAAGGCCGGAGAAATTATCGACAGTTCTGTTTTAAATTTGGCTGAACTTAAGTCCACTGTTGCCGCGGCAATGGAGCGGGCAAAATCGCAGGATGTGCTTCTCTCGGCACACTTAAAGGCAACAATGATGAAGGTTTCTGACCCGATTATTTTCGGGGCGATCGTGGAAACTTATTTTAAAGAGGTTTTTGAAAAATACAAAGATACTTTCACTGAACTGGACATCAATCCCAACTTCGGATTGGCTACGCTTTATGAGAAAATTGCCGGAACTCCTAAAGAAGCAGCAATTAAAGCAGCAATTGATGCTGCAATTGCCAACGGGCCAAGAATTGCAATGGTAAATTCTGACCAGGGCATTACCAATTTCCATGTTTCGTCCGACGTAATTGTGGATGCATCTATGGCTGCCCTTGTTCGTGGCGGAGGCAAAATGTGGAACAAAGACGGCAAGGAAGAAGACACCGTTTGCCTGATTCCTGACAGGACGTACGCCGGTTTCTACGAAGCGATTATTGAGGATATGAAAAAACACGGCGCGATAGACCCTACAACTTTCGGCTCTGTTCCCAATGTGGGCCTAATGGCGCAAAAGGCCGAAGAATACGGGTCGCACGATAAAACTTTCCAGTTGCCTGAAGACGGCACGGTAAAGGTTGAGGACGACAATGGCAATGCCCTGCTGGAACAAAAAGTAGAGAGCGGTGATATTTTCAGAATGTGCCAGGTGAAGGATGCAGCGATCCGGGACTGGGTAAAATTGGCCGTAAACAGGGCACGTTTGTCAAACACGCCTGCAATTTTCTGGCTGGACAAAGGGCGTGCACATGATGCCCAGATCATTAAAAAGGTTGAGAAATATTTAAAAGAGCACGATTTGACCGGTCTCGACATCCGCATTATGGATGTAAAAGATGCCATGGTTGAAACCCTGAAACGCGGCCGCGAAGGAAAAGATACCATTTCAGTATCAGGCAATGTTTTGAGGGATTATTTAACCGATATGTTCCCGATTCTGGAACTGGGAACTTCAGCAAAAATGCTGTCCATTGTTCCGCTGATGAACGGTGGCGGCCTGTTTGAAACAGGCGCCGGCGGTTCTGCACCCAAGCATATTGAGCAGTTTATTGAAGAAGGTTATTTAAGATGGGATTCCCTCGGTGAATTCCTGGCACTGCAGGCCTCGCTGGAACACCTGTCACAGACGCGTAACAACCCAAAAGCCAAAGTGCTGGCCGACGCGCTGGATGAAGCCAATGCACTATTCCTTCAAAATGACAAGTCGCCTGCCAGAAAGGTAGGCGGTATTGATAACAGAGGTTCGCATTTTTACCTCGCCATGTATTGGGCGCAGGCACTGGCAGCGCAGAGAGAAGATGCGGAGCTTGCGGAGAAATTCAAACCCGTGGCGAAAGCGATGTCTGAAAATGAAGTGAAAATCAACGAGGAGCTGATCGGGGCACAGGGAAAACCGCAGGACATCGGCGGTTACTACCATCCCGATTTCGCCAAAACCGATGCGGCCATGCGGCCAAGTACCATGTTGAATGAGATCATAAATTCAATATAATCCTTTTAACCTGAGCTGATAAACCTGTTAGACTTAAAACCTGGCAGGTTTTTTAATTTTAGAAGTAAGCCTATAAAACTCTTATAACTTTATAATTACCTGTTGACGCATGTTCAATCCACTTGCCTTTTATGTATTTATGGTTCTTTGTACGGTTGTTGATGAGTGTAAGCGTATAAGAGAGTGTCCGCTTCCTGAATTCCACTTCGGTATAGTAGCTCGATTCTCCGTTTACAATATCATTCTTTACGGTTTCTATGATGTTGCTGCTCGAAGGTGTCTGAGTTACCACTCCGTAAATTACCTGGTTAGGCGTTAATAATAGCTGGTTTGCAAAAATATCCGGGATCCTGACTTTCACAGAATCTTGTTTTAACCACATAAAGGCATCCTCATCCTTGCTTTCAAAATAAGAAACTTTCGCAAGCGCTGAACCACCGAGCGGGTCAAAAGAAACAGCGTTGCCAGTAGTTCCATGGCTCTTTAAAGTGATCCGATGGGCACTTTTTTTGTACAGAGAATCTCCATCACCTTCCTGAAGTGCATATTCTATACCGCCGAAAGTATAGCCCTGAGATATAGACTGTGATACACTTATTTCTTTTGTTTTATCTCCACGCTGCAACAATATAACAAAATGCAGGGCAATCTCAGCGTTGTTTTCTTTTAATATTACTTTTATCAAATCCGGTTGCAAAAAGGCAATCCGGAAACAATTATTTTCCAGAATACCAGTTGTATCTAACCTTAGCTGCTTATTTTTAGCGATTAGTTTTCCATCAGCAGAAAATATATCGCCCCACATTTTTACATCACCGTTTTTATTAATTATGCCGGCTATCTGCCACCTATCTCTCAATCTTACATCTTCCTCTCCCCCTTCTGCCTCCATACGAATGGTTACAGGCTGCTGATCCAGTTCTTTTCTATTGCAGGAAAAAATTACAAGTAATAAAAGGCAGATAAAAAGAGTCTTTTTTTTCTTCATGTGTGTATATATTATTTGTTTTTTTAGTTGCCACATGGAATAACCATTTTTTATAGATTCAATACTCATTCGCGGTTGGTATAGATTCTTAATCTTATGGTTATTTCATGTGTATTTATTTAGTTCGCCGCTTTGCGGCTGTTTTTAATGGTCACATGGAATAGCCTTTATTCATCCGGGGTTGGTATGCACCTTTGCTTATGGCTATTTCATGTGTATATTTTTTATTTTTTCTTTATGGTCACATGGAATAGCCATTTTTTTAGATTCAATAGTCATTCCCGGTTAATAATAGATTCTTAATCTTTATGGTTATTTCATGGCATTGCGGTTTTGTAATTAAGATCACCGTTAAAAATTCATTATCAGGTATGATAAAAATAGAATAATAAAGATAAGTCTTTTAAAACAATTTCCATCGCCCGAGATTTTTTCCCTTATCAATTTCTTACCTTTACTTTCCTGAAACAAAGCGAGCGTATTATTTCTTTACGGAATGATTGGATTATGCGGAGTTTACCCGATAGCTATCGGAAACTATTCAAAAAAATTAAAATTTACGAATGAAAGTACAAATATTCATTCCCTGTTTTATAGATCAGTTGTATCCCCAGGTTGGCTTTAACATGGTAAAGATCCTGGAGAAAGCCGGCTGCGAAATTACATACAACAAAGACCAGACCTGTTGCGGGCAACCGGCCTATAATGCGGGTTTCAGGGAAGAGTCAAAGGCCGTCTGTAAAAAATTTATCCGGGATTTTAGTGGCAGTGAATACATTGTTACGCCCAGCGCAAGCTGTGCAGGGTTTGTAAAAAACGGTTTTAAAGTATTATTTGAAAACACAGCACAGAAAATGGAAGCTGAAAAAACTTCTGAACGCATATACGAACTTTCGGATTTTTTAATAAACATGTTGCACATAGAAAACTTTGGCGCCAGGTTAGAAGGCACAGCCACCTACCATAACAGCTGCGCCGCTTTGCGCGAATGCAACATTAAAGAAGAACCTCAAAAGCTGCTGAAAAATGTTGAAGGATTAACGATGATACCGATGGAAGACAATGAAACCTGTTGCGGCTTTGGCGGAACATTCGCCGTAAAATTCAATTCCATCAGCGCAGGTATGGGCGAACAAAAAGCACAACATGCCATTAACACCGGTGCAGAATACCTCATCAGCACAGATATGAGCTGCCTGATGCATATTGATGGTATATTAAAAAAACAGGGAGGAAACCTCAAAGTTTTGCACCTGGCAGATGTACTGGCTAATGGATGGTGAAGTTAGAGAAGCGTTTAATGGATCATTGACAATGGATAATGATTATCGTGGAGTTGCTTAGTTGTAGGGTTGTAGGGTTGTTTAAGTTGTGGGGTTGTTTATATATCGCTGAATACTTTTTAATTCTCACGTATTACTTCTTACTTTTTACTTAAAAATCAATACGAATGAAATGGCTGCTAAAGTCTGAACCCTTTAAATACAGTTGGGATCAGTTTGTGGAAGATAAACAAACCTTTTGGGATGGTGTGCGCAACTACCAGGCACGCAACAACCTGCAACAGATGAAAAAAGGCGATGAAGTTTTCTTCTACCATAGCAACGAAGGTAAAGAAATTGTGGGCATTGCCAAAGTAGTAAAAGCGGTTTACCCGGATCCTACAACCACTGATGAACGCTGGGTTTGCGTGGATCTGCAGCCGGTAAAAAAACTAAAAAAACCTGTTTCCCTGGCTCAAATGAAAACAGAGAATAAATTAGCAGATTTCGCATTGATAAAACAAAGCAGGCTATCCGTAATACCGGTTACTGATGGGGAATGGAAAACAATCCTGGAGATGAGTGAATAATTAAAACGATCTTATGAAACGACAATCATTTTTTTCAACCCTGCTCATTAGCATTCTTTGCACGGCTATTGCCTGTTCTAAAAACTATTACCAGCATACTCCGGGAGAAAAATGGCCATTGACATGGGAAGAAAATTTTAACGGGAATAGCCTTGATCTGAGCAGATGGACAAAAATCCCACGCGGCACAAGCGATTGGAACAGGTATATGTCGGCCTACGACTCCTTGTATGAAGTAAAAAACGGCAATCTTATTTTACGTGGTGTAACAAATACTTCGCAGCTCGCAGACACTGCATCCTACCTTACCGGTGGTGTGTATACCAAAGATAAAGCCAACTTCGGGTATGGCAGGCTGGAAATACGTGCAAAGCTCAATGGCGCAAAGGGCGCATGGCCTGCATTCTGGATGCTTCCTGCAACCGGCCGCTGGCCGCATGGAGGTGAAATTGACATTATGGAACGCTTGAATTTTGACGCCATTGCCTACCAGACAGTACACTCGCATTATACTTACAATCTTAAGATTAAAAGCCCAGCGCAAGGCGCTACCATGCCTATTAAACCTGACGATTATAATATTTATGCTGTTGAAAAACACAAAGACAGCCTGGTGTTTTTTGTAAACGAAAAAAGGAGTTTTACTTATCCGCGCATAGAAACTGATAAAGAAGGCCAATTCCTTTTCGACCAGAGTGATTTCTATTTGTTGCTTGATATGCAGCTGGGTGGAAACTGGGTAGGCGCCATTGACAACAGGCAACTGCCCGTAGAAATGTACATCGACTGGGTAAGATTTTATGAATTGAAATAGTTTAGCGTATAACCTATTAAAACACCGATGCTAAACACTATTTTTATTTTTATTCCGCAATTCTAATATTATCATTCTCGGTTGGTATAGATTCCTAATCTTTATGGTTATCTCCTTCTGGCGCAAGCGTCCGCTTGTGCACCCACTGCCGCACTGTCATTCAGAGCGAGGAGGCACAAACCAAGCCATCTCCTTGTGGCGCAACCCCCTTCTGGCGCAAGCGTCCGCTTGTGCCTCACGGCCAGCACTGTCATTCAGAGCGAGGCATAAACCAAGCCATCCCCTTCTGGCGCAAGCGTCCGCTTGTGCCTCACCGCCAGTACCGTCATTCAGAGGGAGGCACAAACCAAGCCATCTTTTCCCGCAGGACTCTACCTGACGACGGACTCATGCATTCGCTTTTCCCTGACAATAAATAATTTCTTGAATTTGGCAGTTGTCTTCAAATAACGAAATCAAACTCTATTATATGTATGGAATTTGATGTGTGTATTTTTATTTTTCTTTATGGTCACATTAAATAACCATTTTTTTAGATTCCATATTCATTCCCGGTTGGTATAGATTCTTGATCTTTATGGAATTTCATTTATCTTAGCGCATTAATTTTTCAAAATATTAAAAGATATAACCGGATGAAAAAAATCTTCTCATTTCTTATTGCGTGCCTTTTTGCTTTTCAATCTTTTGCAGATGAAGGAATGTGGCTGCCGTACCTTTTAGGGCAGGAAACTTACAACAACATGGTTAAACGTGGGCTGAAACTCACTAAGGAACAACTTTACAGCATCAACAAACCTTCTGTAAAAGATGCAATCGTGATCTTTGGCGGCGGCTGTACCGGAGAAATTGTAAGCGATAAAGGCCTGCTTTTTACCAACCACCATTGCGGCTACAACAACATTGCAAATGCAAGCACAGTAGAGCACAATTATTTAAAAGATGGTTTCTATGCAAAAAGCATGAAAGAAGAAATTCCCTCCGAAGGGCTTAGCGTAAAATTCCTGGATAAAGTTGTAGACGTAACAGACCAGTTCCTGCCCAAATTAAAAGGTTTAGCGGGCGCTGAACGCCAGAACAAAGGCAGTGAAATAGCACGTGAACTTATTGACAAATCTACCAACCAGGCTGCAGGCCTTGAAGCAAACATAATCCCTTTCTACAAAGGAAATCAATACCTGCTGTTTGTTTACAAGGTTTACAAGGATGTGCGACTGGTAGCAGCCCCACCAGAAAACATCGGCAAATTTGGTGGAGATACAGACAACTGGGAATGGCCGCGCCATACCGGTGACTTCTCTGTTTTTCGCGTGTACATGAGCCCCGAGGGCAACCCCGCAGCTTATTCTCCCAATAACGTTCCTTACAAACCCAAACACTTCCTGCCTGTTTCTATCAAAGGTGTAAAAGAAGGCGACTACGCCATGATCTATGGCTATCCCGGCGGCACCAACCGGTATGAAACCTCTTACGGTGTAAAACTTAAAAACGATATTGAGAATCCAACCCTGGTAAGCCTCCGCGACACACGCCTGAAGCTGATGATGAACGAAATGAAGAAAGATGCTGCTACCAAATTAAAGCTGGCTTCTTCTTACGCAGGCATTGCAAACTATTGGAAATTTTTCGACGGAGAATCAAAACAACTGAAAAAACACAATGTATACAACGTAAAGCAGGCACAGGAGCAGCAGTTCATCACTTGGGCAAAAAACAAACCTGAATACAAAGATATTTTTACCGACTATAAAACCGCCTACGAACAATGGACTCCATATGCTAAACAAAGAGTCTACTACACAGAAGGCATTATGGGCGCGCCCGTTGCAAGATACAGCAATATGTTGTCCGGTTTTGAAAAAGCACTTGCTGAAAATAACACGGAAGAGATCAATAAACTTAAAACCTCTCTTGACAGGGTAAGAAAAGGATTTATTGCAGAAGAAGACATACCAAGCGATAAAAATATTCTTGCAGCAACTGCACAGCTTTATTACAACGATGTAGATAAAAGCCAGCAACCAACCGAGTTCTACAACTGGCTGCAAACAAAATATGGCGCATTGGACGATGCCGTTACTTACAAAAAATGGGCTAACGATGCTTTTGAGAGCTCGCTGCTCATCAATGATGCTAAGTGGAACGCTTTTATTCAAAACCCTACCATGGCCCAACTCAACAGCGACCTGGTGTACCAGTACGTGCGTGCTTTTGGCAGATATTACCAGGAGCAGGTAGCGCCGAAATATGCTGCATTCAACAATAAGATCAGCGACCTCGGCAGGCTGTACATAAAAGGCTCACAGGAAATGAATCCCAAAGCAAATATATACCCTGATGCAAACTTCAGCATGAGGCTTTCTTATGGCACCGTACAATCTTATACGCCCAGAGATGCTGTATTTTACAACTACGCCACTACCATGAAAGGTGTATTGGAAAAATATGTGCCCGGCGATTATGAATTTGACCTGGCGCAGAAACAGATAGACCTGTACACGAAAAAAGATTTCGGCCAATACAAAGATCCCAAGTTTAATGATGTGGTGGTAGGCTTTATTACCAACAACGACATTACCGGTGGTAACTCAGGCTCGCCTGTGTTGAACGCTAAAGGTGAACTTATCGGCCTGGCATTCGATGGCAACTACGAAGCGCTGAGCCATAAAATTGCTTTTGACAAAGATCTGAACCGTACCATAAATGTAGATATCCGCTACGTGTTGTGGGTAATAGAAAAAATGGGCGGCGCTAAAAATATCATCAATGAACTAAAAATTGTGAGATAGGCATTTTGTAATTTAAGTTTCAATAAGGTCATCTCAAAAGGTGGCCTTATTTTTTACGGATTACAGACAAATAAATAAATTTTCTTGAAAACTAACATTTGATAATTGAAAAAATTATCGACATTTGCATGTAAATTCATTCAATCATTTTTAAAAAACGTTTACCGATTGTAAACATTTGTATTAATTTATTAAAAAATATTTAACCGGATGCTAAAAGAAATTTTAAAAAGAGAACAGGCCATAACGTTAGTAAAAGATACTTTTTCAAATGCGTTAGCGAGAGAATTAAACCTGGTGAAAGTGTCTTCACCTTTAATAGTTTTAGACGGCACCGGTATAAATGATGACCTCAATGGTATTGAAAGGCCGGTGGCTTTTCCCGTAAAGAGTATGGAAGAGAAACGCGCGGTAGTGGTGCATTCCCTGGCTAAATGGAAACGCCTTCGCCTAAAAGAGCTGGATGTGGAAGCAGGAAAAGGAATTCTTACAGACATGCGCGCCCTGCGCCCGGATGAAGATTATAGCCCGCTGCATTCTATCTATGTAGACCAGTGGGATTGGGAAAAACACATTGAGCCTGAAGAAAGAAACCTTGCTTATCTTAAAAAAACTGTCAAAAAAATTTACAGGGCTTTTAAACATACGGAAGCAGTTGTGCACGAGCATCATCATCACATTAAACCAACGCTGCCCGAAAATATTACGTTCATTCATTCCGAAGAGCTGCTGCAACGCTATCCGGGCAAGAAAGCAAAAGAAAGAGAGCATCTTATTGCCAAGGAATTTGGCGCTGTGTTTATAATGGGCATTGGCGGCAAACTATCCAACGACGAGCCGCATGATGGCCGTGCTGCAGACTATGATGACTGGAGCACCCAAAACGATGACGGCTACAACGGCATCAACGGTGATATTATTTTCTGGCATCCGCTGCTGGAATGCGCTTTTGAAGTATCGTCCATGGGCATCAGGGTAGATAAAAAAGCCATGAAACAACAGCTGAAACTTAAAAACTGTGAACAAAAAGCCGAACTTCCATTTCACAAACTATTGCTTTCGGGCAAGTTGCCAGAAAGTATAGGTGGAGGCATCGGCCAGTCCAGGACCTGCATGTTCTTATTGAAGAATACTCATATTGGCGAGGTACAGGTAAGTGTGTGGCCGGAAGATCAAAGAAAAAGAGTGCAGCAAGACGGCATTACGCTGCTTTAGCTTTCCTGATCTTTTCTATATTTTTTCTGCGCCGCTGCATTTCAAGCTGTATCTTTGATTTACTCTGCGTAACAATATAGACACCGGAAAAAACAAGTATGGCAGAAAGGATATTTTCATAACCGAAACTGCCCATGCCTATGGCTATAGCAACAACAGATGCTACAAAAGGCTGCAAATAATTATACATGCTCAGGGTAGTAGGCCGGATGGTTTTCTGGCCGACCGGGATCAATAAATAGGCTATAAACGTTGCAAACACTACAACGTAGCCTATTCTTAACCACGCATCTGTTGGCAATTGACTGAAAGGTGTATCAATAAAAGCGGTATAGCAAAGAGGAATGCTTATTATTAAAGAAAATAAAAACATCCATTTCATAATGTGAACCGGGTGATAAGTTGCAATAAGTTTTTTGAATAAAGTGAGATACAGCGCATAGCTGAATGATGAAAACAAAATTAATAGAATACCGTGTAAGCTGCTGTCGCCGGTCCCTTCGGCATTTGCCATTATAAGAAGCAATGCGCCTGAGGCGCCGACAGCCACGCCTGTCACTTTCAGCCAGCTGATAGGTTCACTGAGTATCAGAAAAGATAAAATCATTGTGATCACCGGAAGTAAAGTTGTTATTAAAGAAGCTGTAACGGGTGAAGTTGTGGAAAGACCGATGATAAATGATAACTGGTTGATGAGAACCCCGAGCATACCGGCAAGAAATAATTTGATGATATCTTTAAAAGGTATTCTTGCTTTTTTAATAAACACAGAAGCAATCCAGAAAAGCAGCGCCGCACCCGCTACCCTGAAAAGATGCAGCGATAAAGGCTGCAGCATATCCGGAAGCAAAGATCTTGATACGGCCATATTTAGTCCGAATATAATATTAGCTATCAACAGCGCAACGTGCCCCGAAGATCTTTTGATTATCCTCATTGAAAACAGTTAATTAGGTAAGGCACAAATATCATCAAACCGGTGATAACTGCCAAAAGAGAAACAAGCAATACAGCGCCTGCCGATACATCTTTGACAACTTTAATAATTTCATCATAATCGGTTGTGACGCGGTCGCAAAGTTTTTCAATGGCTGTGTTGAGCATTTCGGTCGCCATCACTACGGCACACAAGATCAGGACGATGAGCCATTCTGTTTTTGTAATGGAAAATATCCACGCAAATACAATGGCTATAACGCTTACAGCAAGCTGTATCTGGCCGTTTCGCTCTTTGGAAAAAAAAGTTATAATGCCGGCGAGTGCATACATAACCGATTGCAGGAATGGCGCTTTTCTATTCTTCATTTCCCCAACGATAAGCCTGGTTATCAAATCCACATAGATCAATTATCCTGTCTACCACGGTGGCGGCAAGCGCTTCAATAGTTTGCGGGCGGCTGTAAAAGGAAGGAGACAGCGGGCATACGATGCCGCCGGCAAGTGTTACAGTTTGCATATTCTGTATATGTACAAGGCTGTAAGGCGTATCACGGACAGCTAAGATCAGCTTTCTTCTCTCTTTCAGTATCACGTCTGCGGCACGGGTTACCAGGTCGTTGCTCACACCGGAAGCGATGCGGCCTAATGTGCCCATGCTGCAAGGCACAATGATCATGGTATCGTACCTGGCAGAGCCTGATGCAAAGGGCGCATTAAAATCCATTTTATCATAATACTTTACAGGGTAGTGTTTGTAAGCATCATTCTGCAATTCCGTAGACCACACATCTTGGGCGTTTCTGCTCATAACAATGCTGACATCTTCCCATTGGTCTTTAAGCATCATGAGTTTATCCAGCAGCAATTTTGCATACAACGATCCGCTTGCACCTGTAACCGCTATCACTATTTTTTTAGACATTGTGCAAAGTTACATTTTAAACTACTGATCGCGCAAACGCGCGTACACTTCCTTTATAAAATCTATGGCAAACTTTATCTCTTCACCAGTGGTGAACCTTCCCAGGCTAAAGCGTACGGAACTTTTTGCCATATCTTCAGGCACGCCCATTGCCGTTAAGACATGGCTGGGCATATTACTTTCGGCGCTGCACGCAGAGCCGGCAGATACCGCCATTTCTTTAGATAGCTCCGCTATCAGCCGCTTGCCGCTGACTTTTTTAAAAGACAAATTGCACACATTGAATATACGGCGCTGCCTGTGCCCATTCAGTAAGACGCCTTCAACACCAAGCAAAGCATTTTCAAGCGTATCTCTTAATGTTTCTATGCGTTTAGTTTCTTCTTCATGAAAAATATCCAACGATTTGCCCAATCCCACTATTCCCGGCACATTCAGCGTGCCGCTGCGCCAGCCACGCTCATGGCCGCCCCCGTGCACCTGTGCTGCAAGATTTACCCGCGGGTTTTTTCTTCGCACATACAAGCCGCCGATGCCTTTAGGCCCGTACATCTTATGCCCTGAAAAGCACAGCAGGTCTATGTTTTCGTCCTGCACATTCATTGGCAACTTACCTACTGCCTGGGTAGCATCGCAAAAGAAAAACACGTTTTTTTGTTTACAAATATTGCCAATGATTTTTATTGGCTGTAATACACCGGTCTCGTTATTGGCGTACATCACTGCTATTAGCAACGTATCTTCGCGGATGGCGCTTTGCAGCGACTCCATATCTAAAAGCCCGTGTGAGTCAACCGGCAAAACAGTTAGCTCCGCGCCTTTTTCTTCTAAGCTTTTGCAGGTATCCATTACTGCGCTGTGCTCCGTAGCCACAGTGATGATGTGTTTCTTTCTACCGCCATACATTCCGTATAACCCTTTAACAGCGAGGTTTACAGCTTCCGTAGCGCCGGAAGTAAAAATAATCTCCTGCGCATCGGCATGTAAATGAGCGGCAATTTTTTCACGTGCATTATCTACCGCTTTCCGCGCCTGCAAACCGTACACATGTGTAGCGCTTGAGGCGTTCCCAAACTGTGTGGTAAAGTAAGGCAGCATCTCCTGCAATACATTTTTATCAACGGGTGTTGTGGCATTATAATCCAGGTAGATCATGATCTGTTTTTAAATAGCAACAATATTTTTACTTTTATTTTCCTTTATTTTTTCCGGTAAAGATTGCAGTAGCTCGTGTTTCAGCAGGTTTACCAGTTTCTTTTTCACAAAGTCTGTGTTTGTTACCAGGCTCACTTCGCGCATGGGTTTGGGCGCTTTAAAGAGTTTTAGCTGCCGCAGCTGTTTCACGCCTAAATTTAATGTTGCCAGCTCGGGCAAAAACGTTACGCCGTCTGTTACGTCTACCAATCTTATTAAGGTTTCCAGGCTGCCTGCCTCGTATTCAAACAAGCTGCCGTGCAGGCTGTTTTTCCTTAATTCACAAAAGTTCATCACCTGCGAACGGAAGCAATGGCCTTCTTCCAGGAGCCAGAGCTTATCGGGGTTTATATCTTTTGACAAAATATATTCCTTGCCAATAAGGTCGCTTTTTTTAGAAGTATACACCATCAGCTCTTCGTAGAATAAAACATTTTCCCTGATGCCCTTATCATAGAGCGGTGTTACCAGTATGCCGGCGTCGAGAGCGCCTTCTTTTAAATCCCTTACCAGCAGGTCTGTAGTAACCTCATTGACAACAAGCTTTATTTTAGGGTATTTTTTTGTGAACAGCGGTATAAACAAAGGCAACAGGTAAGGGGCAAGCGTGGGTATAATGCCTACCCTCAACTCACCATTTACAATATCTTTTTTATCCGAAATAGACTGCAACAGCTCGTCTCTTTCCGCGATTATTTTCCTCGCATAAGCTATCACCTCCTGTCCTGCCTGTGTAACTGTTACAGGCTGTTTGGTGCGGTCGAATATTTTTACACCCAGCTCATCTTCCAGCTTTTGTATCTGCATGCTCAGCGTAGGCTGCGTTACATAACATTTCTCAGCGGCCAGAGAAAACTGTTTGTGGATGTTTAAGGAAATAATGTATTCTAACTGCGTAAAAGTCATATTGATAATTTCTATAAAGATAAGTAATAATTATCAATACATTTTATAGCTACTTTTTGAGGTAGCGTTTCATTTCTTTGGCATTATCGCGCTGTTTAATGGTTTCGCGTTTATCGTAGATCTTTTTGCCCTTTGCCAGCCCTACCTCTACCTTTACCAGGTTTCTCTCATTCACAAATATTTGCAGAGGCACCAATGTTAATCCTTTTTCTTTCAGCGCTGCCTGTATTCTTTTGATCTCTCGCTTTGTAAGCAACAGTTTACGGTCGTGTACAGCTACGTGGTTGTTGCTGGTTCCGAGTTTGTATTCAGCAATATACAAGCCCCTCAGCCAGATCTCACCTTTATCAAAAAAGCAGAAGCTGTCATTGAAGCTCACGCGCGCTTCGCGCACTGATTTTACTTCGGTACCAAGCAGCACAATACCAGCGGTGTATTTATCTTCGATAAAATAATGGTAATATGCCTGCCTGTTACTTATGCGTATATCCTTCATTGCTGCTCGCTCTTTAAAAAATCAAAAGCCCCTCGCTTGGTGAAAGGCTTTGAAATTATCTGTCAGAAAATTTTATTTCAACAAGTTCACATACACAGAAACCCGCTGTTTAAGGTCGTGCCTGTGTACAATAAAATCCAGGAAGCCGTGTTCAAGCTGGAACTCGCTTTTCTGGAATCCTTTGGGCAGCTCTTTTTTAATGGTGTCTTTGATCACCCTGGGGCCTGCAAAGCCAATGAGCGCGCCGGGTTCAGCAAAGTTAAAGTCGCCCAGCATGGCAAAGCTTGCAGTAACGCCGCCAAAAGTAGGATCTGTAACCAGCGAGAAGAACGGTATTTTAGCATTGCTCAGTTGTGTAAGCTTGGCGCTTGTCTTTGCCATCTGCATTAAGCTGAAGGCGCTTTCCATCATACGTGCGCCGCCGCTTTTGCTGATGACCATGAACGGGATCTGATGCTCAATGGCATAATCTACCGAACGGCTAAACTTCTCTCCCATGACACTGCCCAGTGAGCCGCCGATAAAGGCAAAATCCATGCTGGCGATAATCATCTCATTGCCGTTGACCTTGCCGGTAGCCACGCGCATACTGTCTTTCAGGTCGGTTTGAGAGTATAGTTTATCTAGCCTTTGCTGGTAAGATTTTAAATCTGTAAAGCCTAAAAAATCTATGCTTTTAATTTCATTGTAAAGCTCCTTGTATTGCGCATCATCAAACATCAGCCTGAAATATTCTTCGCTTTCAATGCGATGGTGGTAGCTGCACTTCGGGCACACATATTTACTGTCTGCCAATTCCTGAGAAGTACATATATAGCTACATTCCGGGCATTTACTCCAGAGGCCTTCGGGCATCTCCTTCTTTTCTGAAGTGCTGGTGCTGATGCCTTTTTTTAAACGTTGAAACCAACTCAAATTATCTTCTTTATTTTCAAGGTTCTGAAATACAGTTATATTTTCCGCTATAGGATCAAGGTTATCCGTTTCGTGATCCTGCTTATCAATTTCTTCTGCCATAGAGATTTGTAAAAAAACAATGTTATCACAAAATTAATGAACAATTCTATTCTACGTGTTTTTTATTGCTTTAATCTGCAAAGTTAGCAAAAATCTCCTAACATCAATTCGGTTTGTTGCTTACCGAAAACATGTTTAATTTTGCATAAAATTTTTTCAAATTAAAAACTACAACAAATGGCAAAATACAGAAGTGGCGTACTTTATGGCGAAGAGTTAAGGGCTTTGTACAACGATGCAAATGCTAATAAATTTGCAATGCCTGCCGTAAATGTAATTGGCACAAACTCTATCAATGCGGTACTGGAAACAGCGGCCAAAGTCAACTCTCCCGTTATCATACAATTCAGCAACGGCGGCGCCCAGTTCTTTGCCGGAAAGGGTATGCCGAATGACCAGTTGCAAGCCAATATTGCCGGAGCTATCAGCGGCGCCCTGCACGTACACAATGTAGCTCAATATTATAATGTGCCTGTGGTTTTACACACAGACCATGCCGCTAAAAAATGGTTGCCCTGGATAGATGCACTGATCAAAGCAGGCGAGCAATTTAAAAAAGAAAAAGGCCAGCCTTTATTCAGCTCCCACATGCTTGACCTGAGCGAGGAATCTTTGGAGGAAAACATTGAAACTTCTGTAGAATTTTTTAAGAAAATGGCTCCGCTCGGCATGAGCATTGAAGTGGAACTGGGCGTTACAGGCGGTGAAGAAGACGGTGTAGACAATACAGATGTAGACAATTCAAAATTGTATACCCAGCCGGAAGAAGTATGGCAGGTGTATGAAGCGCTGAGCCAGGTAGGCGACCTGTTTACCGTTGCAGCTGCGTTTGGTAATGTGCACGGCGTGTACAAACCGGGTAATGTGGAATTGCGTCCTGATATTCTTAAGAGCAGCCAGAGCTTTGTGTGTGAAAAATTAGGCTTAGGCAGCGAAGAAAAACCTGTATGCTACGTATTCCACGGTGGCAGCGGCTCTCCGAAACACCAGATCACTGAATCTCTGGACTACGGTGTAATCAAAATGAACATTGATACAGATATGCAATGGGCATTTTCTGAAGGTGTGTTTAATTATTACAAGAAAAATGAAGCTTACCTGCAAGGGCAATTAGGCAACCCGGAAGGCCCCGATGCTCCAAACAAAAAATACTATGATCCACGCGTGTGGTTGCGCAAAGGCGAAGAAACTTTCGTACAAAGATTACAGGAAGCATTTACCGACCTGAACTGCATCAACAGGAACGCATAATAATTCATTGAAATATTTTAACTTTAATCTCAGGACAACCTCCTGGGATTTTTTTATTTAAAAATAATACAATAATGAGGCTGCTACTGCTATCAACGGCCATGTTGCTATCTTTGAGTGCATCTGCACAGAAAGACACAGCCGGCATTGCCCCTGAAGACAGCACCACGATTGGCTTTGCCATGTACGACCTCTACCATAAACTGCCCGAAGGGCCGCTGGGAAATTTTATTGCCGATGGCATAAAAACAGCAGTACAGTTAAAATGGGGCAATAAGATAGATATTGCGCTGGTTTCTCCGCAATCGATCAGAGGAAAAATAGAGAAAGGCACTTTTAAGAAAAACCAGTTATTAAAGCTGTTGCCCTATGAAGACTCTATTGCCGTGATGAAAGTAAACGGGGTACAACTTAAACCCATGCTCGACAAGATCGCTTCTTTGGGAGGCTACGCTGTAGCCGGCCTGCAAATGCAGATAAACAACATGCAGGCAGACAGTATTTTTATCAACAGGCAACCACTGGACAGCGCTCGCGAATACATGCTGGCTATACCCTATTACCTCCTTGTAAAAAAAAGAATTCCTGTACCGGCAAATATACCCGTTTTAAATGCTGACCTGAGCATGCGCCGCGCCATATGTGAATATATTCAATGGCTTACCAACACCGGAAAAACTATATGGCCTGTTCCGTACAGAAGAATACGCTATGCTAACTAAAATCGCCGGAAATGGCTAAAACATTGGATTGTATGAATATAATGCGTATCTTCAAATCAAATTCTAAATAACCAGTTGTTTTATGCATTAGATAAATTTGAGCGAAATAAAAAATTTTTTTTTCAACAAAAAAAGCAAGAAATTCGTCTTCTGTTTTCGAGAGGTTTTCAATTGAAAATGAACGACATTTCTCATTATTAAATGTGTTTGCAATTAAAGTAATGAATAATACTGCGGAATCTGTTTGGAACAATTGTTTGAATATTATTAAGGATATTGTTGAGTGGCAGGAATACAAAACCTGGTTCGAACCCATTGTGCCCATTGAACTAAAAGATAACGGACTGTTGATACAGGTTCCCAGCCAGTTTTTTTATGAATACCTGGAAGAGCATTACGTTTCTTTATTGCAAAAAACACTTACCCGCACTTTAGGCCGCGGCGCTAAACTGGAATACCGCATAATGATAGACAGCGGATCTCAAAACAAAAGCGGCACTACAGATATACCAGGCGGCCATGCAAGGCCAAGCAGCGACAACAGCATTGAACTTCCCTGGAACTTCAACCGCGAAAAATCCGTAACCATCAATCCATTTGCCGCTCCCGGCATTACAAAATTCAAGATTGATTCACAACTCAATGATAACTATACTTTTGAATCTTTTATAGAAGGCGATTGTAACCGCGTGGCAAGAAGAGCAGGCAAAACCGTGGCGGAAAGGCCCGGCTCCACTTCGTTTAACCCATTGGTGATCTACGGCGGCACAGGCCTGGGAAAAACACACCTGATACAGGCTATAGGAAACGAAACCAAAAAGGCCAATCCCAATAAAGTTGTGCTGTATGTAAGCTGTGAGAAATTCATTAACCAGTTTATTAACCACTCCCGCAACAACCAGATAAACGATTTTATTCTTTTCTACCAGTTAATAGATGTGCTGATCATAGATGATGTGCAATACTTTGCTTCGGCCGACAAGAGCCAGGATGCCTTCTTTGCCATATTCAACCACCTGCACCAGAGCGGCAAGCAACTGATCATGACATCGGATAAACCGCCCAAAGACCTTAACGGTTTGCAGGAAAGGCTGCTGAGCCGCTTTCGCTGGGGATTGAGCACCGACATACAAATACCCGATCCTGAAGTGCGCCTGGAAATACTTCGCCAGAAAATGCATAAAGACGGTGTAGACATTCCGAAAGAAGTATTGAAATACGTAGCCAACAATATTTCCACCAACGTGCGTGAACTGGAAGGCGCTTTCCTTTCGCTGCTGGCACAGTCATCGCTGAATAAAAAGGAAATTGATATTGATATTGCTAAAAAAGTTCTGCGCAACATCATTAAATCCAATTCAAAAGAAATAACCATAGAAGCCATTCAGAAAATGGTATGCGAATATTTTGATGTGCCTTATGAAAAGCTTCTGCAGAAAACCCGGAAGCGCGAGATTGTACAGGCAAGGCAGATAACGATGTACCTGGCGAAGGCATTTACAAAAAATTCCCTCAAGACCATCGGCGAACATTTTGGCGGCCGCGACCATACCACCGTGATCCATAGCTGCCAGACTGTAAAGGACCTGATGGAGACCGATTCTGTATTTAATGAAAATGTGATGGAGCTCACGCAAAAAGTGCAGCTTGCCACGCTGAATTAGCGGTTAAAAATTTGGTATTATAAAAATGGAGTAATACATTTGCATCCCTGTTTAAGCGAAAGGTGAGGTGGATGAGTGGCTGAAATCAGTAGTTTGCTAAACTGCCGTACGGGTTAAACTGTACCGAGGGTTCGAATCCCTCCCTCACCGCTGAGAGGGTCTTCATTGAGAAGACCCTCTTTTTTTCGTATATTAATAATCCTTTTTCTTTCATTTTTAAATGGTTATGCGGCAATAAACCGAGCATGGTAGGTGTTCGATAAATACCGTTTTTCATAATACAGATTGCTGTCGAACACCCTGTTCACAAATTCCCTCTTTTGCAGGGTATCGGATACCGTATATACGTGGCGGATATCTGTCAATAGGTTTAGGTTGTCTTCCAAAATGCTGAACGCCTTGCTCTGGTCATTGCTCAATCGTTCAATCGCCCCTTTGAGGTTCAGTATCTCGTTGCTGTATATCGAATACCAACGGTCGTAGGTATCTTTATTGATTTCGTTCTTTATCCATTTCTCCTCGACCGAGAACAGTTTTTCCTCGACTTCCTGCAATTGGGCTCTCTTTTCGATGACCTTTTTACGGTTGCTCTCCATTTCCAAATCGAGCGAGCTTTTGGTAACTGTCCTAATCTTCCTTACCCTTGCACTCGGCAGGCTCATCAGTTCGCAGGCTTCCAAAAATTGATTGTGGGCTTTGATGGCACTTATATTATTGTGCTTGGAGTGTCTGCACTTATAGTAATAGAAATACTTGCCCGATTTACCCCTTGATGGCGCACCCGAAGGATGGCTTCCACAATGGCAATTTTTCCTCTTTCTCACGTTCCCTTTGCTCGTTAATTTCCAAAATGGTCTTGTCGATTTCGGGAGTTTCCTTTTTGTTCTCACTGTTTTCCATCGCTATTATTCCTTTCTGTTGGTGAAAAATGAAGCAGATTGTCCGCTTCATTTTTGAAATTACCCTGAAGGGGTGTTTGAGCTTTCAATGTTGTAGTCAGAGGTAGCATTTGGCGTTTAGATGCCAAATTATGTATTGCAACCCCAATTTTGGTTAAAGTATTTTCTGTAAATTTGCATCAAACAAAAACACATATTTCAATGAAGCTATAAGTAACTGTTCAAAAAGAGAGATAATAATTCATCAATTATGCAAAGTGATGAAGAAATATATTGCAAATTTTAAATTTCAGAACAATGACACAGTTACAAATGATTGATACAACCAAATCAATAGCTCAACAAGACAAAAATGTTTCCGCAGTTTTAATGTATGGTTCGTTTACCAAAAATGAGGGAGACCAATATTCTGACATCGAGTTTTATATCTTCCTGAAAAACAAAGAAAATTTTTCTGCCGAAAAGTGGGTGAATCAGATTTATCCAACGGCTTTGTACTTCACGAATGAATACGCAAGTGAAGTTGCCATTTTTGAAAATCTAATTAGAGGCGAGTTCCATTTTTTAACAGTAAATGAGATTGACGTTATAAAATCGTGGGAGGGTTTTGTATCGTTCAGTGATTTTGACCAAATGAGTTTAATTGACAAAGACGGTCTTTTAGCTAAAACACTTAATCAAATCAAAATAAAGTCGCCTGAACGTATTACAGATGAGAATATCTTGTTCTTAAGTCAATCATTATTAAATGTATTATTGACAACAAACAATTTGATAAAAAGACAGGAATATGCTCACGCTTACCAGAGTCTATCAAATGTACAAAAGTATTTACTTTGGTTAATCCGAATAGCGACCAATCAAACCAATCATTGGGAAAGCCCTACTAAAAGTCTGGAAACAGACATTGATAAAGGTTGGTATTCAGAATTTAGATTGACCACATCTGATTTGGATAAGGAAAATTTAAAAAAAGCTTTTCAAAATTCATTGAACTTATCGAAAAAGCTATTTGATGAATTAGATATTGCAACAGACTTAAAACTATTGTTAAATAGAATTGGATAAAAACCATTCCCAAAAAAGAACAAAAAAAGGTAGCAAAGATAAGGTATAATATGATATATACAGAAAATGAAGTGTTCGACATAATTCTAAACTGTGAGCATACACCAAAAGTCGTTCTCATGTGTGGACTGTCAGGATCCGGAAAAACCACATTCGCAAAACAGTTAGAATGTTATGGTTTTCATAGGCTATCGGTCGATGAAGAAATATGGAATAACTATGGTCAGTTCGGAATAGATTATGCTGAAGAAGAATATGATAAGCTATCAGCTTTAGCAGAAAAGGCACTGTTTATTCAGTTTTTGGAACTTCTAAAATCAAAACGGAATATAGTAGTAGACTTTAGTTTCTGGCAAAAAGAAAAGCGTAACGAGTTTAAGCGGATAGTGGAAACAAACCACGGAAAGTGGTTTCTTGTTTATATGAACCCTCCTATTTCGGCAATAAAAAATAGACTGAAAATTAGAAATAAAAATTTTGAGGCAAATGCCGCTTTTCCGATTACAGATTCCATCCTAAACAAATATCTACTTGGCTTTCAACCCCCTAAACAAGAGAATCAATTGGAAATAACCTCCAATAATGTAAGTTAATCGAAGCAGAAAGAGATGGCAAAAAAATGTGGTATTATAAAAATGCTAAATTTGTATCTCCTTTCTTTAAAGACAGACTAGAAAGAGAATATTTTTATGGGGCACATCAGAGAATACTACGAGCGGATAACAAAATTACAGGAAACAGAATGGGAATTTATAGCTTCCCACTTTGACAGGAGGGTTTTTGGCAAAAACGAAACCATCACACGACAGGGCGAAACAGAAAAATACCTTTCCTTTGTAGAAACAGGCATCGTTCGGTTTTATATTCCAGATGATGAAAACGAGCTGACTTTTAATTTCTGTTTTGATAAAGAATTTACCTGTGCTTACAATTCATTCCTGACCCAGACATCATCTGAATACGAATTGCAGGCATTGACGGAAACCGTGGTTTGGCAAATATCTTATGATGATTTGCAAAAAGTGTATGCAAAGACCAAAGCAGGAAACTATTTAGGGCGTTTTGTATCGGAGAAACTGTTTTTGCAGAAAAGCAAAAGAGAATTGTCGCTTTTAAAACACACAGCCAAAGAACGGTATCTAAACCTGTTCAATGAGCAACCTGATATTTTAAAATTCATTCCGTTAAAATACGTTGCTTCCTATATCGGAATAACACCACAGGCTTTGAGCCGGATACGCAGACAAATTGCATAGCAATCGCTAACATCGTTGAAAATCAACGGAATCCGTGTGTAAATACTTAACATAGGTTCATTGCCTACCATGTTTATTCTTTGGAAATTTGTTGAAAAATCCAAAGAATAATGAAACGATCCATCTTAGCATACGGACACCATATCTTAAAAAAGAAATGCAACGACATCGAAAAGGATTATCCTGAATTGGATAAATTAATTGCCGATATGTGGGAAACTATGGAAAATGCCAATGGTTGCGGATTGGCATCACCACAGATAGGACTTCCGGTTAGACTGTTTATCGTGGACAGTAAATCAACTTTTGATAACCTCGGAGAAGAAGACAGAAAGTTTTATTTCCCCCAAGATGATAAAGGCATAATGGAAACTTTTATCAACGCCAAAATCATCCAACGGTCTGAAGAACTTTGGGAAGACGAAGAGGGCTGTTTAAGTATTCCAAATTTATTCTACAAAGTAAAGCGGAATTGGGCGATAACGATTGAATATTATAATCGGAATTTTGAAAAGCAAATCCATACATTCAGTGGAACGACCGCGCGAATGATACAGCACGAATACGACCATACCGAGGGAGTTCTCTATCTCGATTATCTCAAGCCTTTAACAAAAAGGCTTATGGCTTCCAAACTTCAAAAAATCCTAAAAGGTCAAATTGTACCAGCCTATCCCATGAACTTCATACGATAGAAAAAGCAACCATTTTAAACATACTTACTTATGATAAATATTAGAAAGCCGACATAGATGACGTGATAACTATTTCAAAATTGGGACGTATAACATTTTCAGATACGTTTGAGTCTTTTTTCAACGACAAGAACGAACTGTTGGATTACTTGGAAGACATTTTTTCGGAAAAAAGGATTCATGACAGTACTAAAAGCGGAATCCATTTATTGGATTGCTTTCTACGATAGCATTCCTGTTGGTTATGCGAAAATTAAACTGGACTTCACAAGCCAATTGATAATCCCTCCAAAAACATGCTATCTTGATAAGATTTATGTCGTAAATAAATTTATAAGCAAAGAAATCGGTAAAGAACTGCATAAAATTTTAATGCAAGAAATAATTGCTTTGAAGTATCAGTGTATTTGGCTCTCTGTAGTAGGAATACGAAAAATCAGTTTGGTTTTAGAAAGATTATTTCAGATTACGTTAGGGGATTTGCATCATTCTTTCCATCGAATGAAATATCGTTCCGGCTCACGAACCGCATTTTTAGCCCAATTGAAGTTTTTCTTTGGAAGAATATATGGACAAGGATTTATAGAGGTATCAAAAACAAACAAAAAGGGAAGCAAAGATAACGGATAACGATAACTGCGCACACATAATGGCTTCGCCACCCCTTCGGGACTTATAGTGTTTCATTATCTTATATCCATTGATAGAATGGCTTTCTTTTTTTTCTGTTTTTTTCTTTTGGAGTGTTTACCATTGTTTCACAACAATTAAAAATATAAATTTTTAGAATTATACTAAATTTCTAATTGTTAGACAAGCTATTAACGTAGGTAAATGTATTAAGAAACCAACCATCTATTTTTTACATCCCCGAACTCGTTCTCATTTTCGGCAATTGATTTCCATTCCAACACAGATTGTGGCACAGAATTGTCATTATTGCTGTATTTTTTATACAATATACTTGCTAAAGAAACAGCTTTTTGTTTTAGTAAGAGATAATCCGCTAAAGAAATAGTTTCTGAATTAATATTTAAACTTGAAATATATTCCAAGGACGAATAGACCGCTCCTTCGATATTCGACAAATCTACCTCACTATGATTAATTAAATCTTTTATGATGTCAAAAATATCACTCATAATTTCTACTATACGCCATTTTAACGGAATACTTAATACTTCTAATAACTGGTTTAAAAAGTCTTTCAATCCTTGATAAGGACTACTATGAACCACTAAAATAACAGAATCTAAGGCATCAACTAGCACTGTTCTGTTTTGTGAGATTAAAGCCTTTTGCAATTCTATCAAATAGGTTTTATAATCATCATACATCCCAAATACTATTTTTGCTTTCAGAATAGAGACATCGTGTATTTCCATATCATTTATAAGACTTTTTAATCGTTGGGTTATTTCAGCATTTAGGTCTTTTTTAGAATAACCAAAAACCCTTGACAGTATATTAGTCAAATTTTTAAACCTGGCTAAAAATTCATCATATACTCGTCCACCAAAACCTTCTGATTTGTATTTTTCGTCTATCAGATAATGTTTATCCAAATGCCACCATTGTTCGCATTTAGCTAAAAGACTTTCAAATTCTTCAACACTCCATTTTACGCCATCGGAATTATTTATAGTCTGGGAGCCATAAAGTAATTCTTCTGCATATCGGTCTCCTCCTCCTGACATTCCAATGCCCTTTTCTGTCCGTAAACCCTGAATATTAAAATTGTTGTTTTTAATGTATTCCCTATACAAACTTTCAACACTGATGTGAGTAGGATGTACCCATTTTATAAAAGCGAAATGATAATAATTAGTTTTTTGTGGAAAGCCATCGTCATCTGTATATTGCCAGATAATATTGAAAAGTCTTTTTTCTTGATTTTTAGTGAGCTGCTTCACTTCATATAAAAACATTAAACGTTTAATTGCGTTAATCCTAAAATTGGAGTTTTCGGACGCTTTTAGATAAATACTATTTAGTTGTTTTGGTTCGATTTTTAATTTACCTTCAATTTTAGATGCTTTTAAAAAATCAAAGGGCTCCTTAAATGTTGTCTGAGCTATCGCACTATTAGCATCTAAAATAGGAGTATCCATCAGTAATTCAGAAGCTTGTTTTAGAGTATTCTTATTGCTCGAATCTATTAAGTTTTTAAACAGCTTATCCAATTGTGGCAAGGATATGAGTTGCTTATATATAGTTTGGTACAGTTTAAAAATTTCTATTCGTATTTCATCGCTGCATTTTGTGCATAAACGTGATAATACCGCAGGAACTTTATCGGTATATACTTTTGCAATAGGATTAGATTCTCGCTCCGGTAATAATGTTTCAAATCTATTTAGATACTCCTTTATATAATTGTCTACTTCAGAAATAGATAAATTTGTCAACTGTCTACGGTCAAAAGTAACCTCAACAACTTTGTCACTTCTATATCGGTTTAAAATTGCTATACCCCACTTTGGGGAGGCGTGTTTAATACGTTCAATTACTCCATTTATAGTTTTGTTATCAATGTTCACTGCCGATAAACTTAATGGAATAGCAAGTTCTTCGAGGTAACGTAGAAAGGTATAAGCTGTTATAAAGTCTTTAGAGGAGCCACCTAATGTAAAAGTACGTGTACTTAGACCGATTTCAAACTCACTTTTAACAGTTACGTCTTTTTGAGGAATATAAGGCTGGCTAAGCATTAAATCAAAATATTTTTTCTCATTCCACGGGTCACATTTATATTGTAATAAATCATTCCATCGTTCATCGAAATCCTCTTTGTTTGTTTCTTCTTTTTCTTGATTATTCCACTGCCCCCAACGGATATTCTGTTGAACCATTTTGAGCTGAAACATTACATAGGATTCTTGAGAAACCCAAAAATAATCATTATCTATTGGAGATAAATTAAGTTTTTTGCGAATTTCCGTTAGAATTGATTCTAATAAACTTGCTGCTTCTTTTAATTGGCCAAACTCAGTCATTAACATAGCACGTTTAGCACCCCAAAACAAAGGCATATTACTTTGTGGCCACTCGTTTAATAACTTTTTTGCTTCTGTATATTGCATTTTGAACATAGCATTTAATACTTGTTCATAATAAAAATGTGCTAACTGTTCAGAAGATAAATGCTTTTTGATGCTAATAATTGTGTCATAAGTTGCCGTCCATTCTTTTTCAAAATGCTCTTCTCTATAAAATCTTAATAATGATAAAGAAAGTTGTACCCACAACTTTTTATAATGTTCCCAGTCAATATCATTGCGTGTACAGGTGTCTATATTGATTTCTCTTCTTTCTATAATTTCTGTTGGAAAGAAATTATAACGATTTAAAATCTGCTGAAAAGGAGGCACAATATTATTCCATATAGGGAACAAACACTTTTCTAATCGCCAATTGAGTTCATAGATATAATCAAGCTCTTCAAAAAGTTGAAGTTGCTCAAAAACAGACTTATCAGAACTCTGTCTTTCTGTATACATCCATAATTTATCTCTTTGCTCTTGAGGTAAGATTATCCAGTTAGGGTATTTTTCTCGACATTCTCTCCATTCTTTAATAAGAAACTCTGGGTTCTTGTCTTTTGATAATTGGAATGTTTTCAGGTCTGAGGATAAAAAAGGCCATTCCAAATTATCACGTTTACTACGCTGGTTTGCGAGATAGGTTATAAAAAGTTGTAATCCTTTCTTATGGTCTCCTTTGACATCTTCACAATTGGATAAATCAACAGCAACAATATTTTTGTTACTCAATAGTTTTTTCTGTGATTCTGAAAGATTTAAGACACCTATCAGGTAAATTTTAGGGGCATTGTTCTTTCCTATATTATCATTAATCCATCCAGTCCATTGGAGAAAATTTGGGTCATCTCCAGAGAAACCAATCAAACATAACGTATTTTCCAATAAGGATTGTTGAACTGTATTAACAAAAGGAGCGTATTTTTTTGGATATATTCTATAATCTTCCTCTGTAATCACAAATGGACGTTCTGATGGTAAACTGCCATGCAACTTTATTATTCGTGGTTTATTAGAATAAACGAGGTCACTCTGATTAAGTACAATATCATATTTTCTCGAAATAACATCTTTGCAACTTCTTTCAAGTAAAGTATCATAATTAGTTGTAAAAACATCTGTCCAAGGAAGCTCCATTAACATTTTGTGAACATCTGATGGTTCATATTCACTATCTGCAATGTTATTCTGGATAAAATGTTCTAATGCAGAACGACCAAACGTAGCCTCAAATTCTTCTGCTAATTTTAATAAGCTCAAATATTTGACCTTATCATCAGGTTTCTGGTTATATAATTTTTCATAAAAAGCGTCGCCTAATTGTCCCCAATTTGGAGGATACTTAGTCGAGTTAATAGTATTAACAGCATTTTTGCTAAAACCAGCACCGACCATAACAGAGGCGTGTCCTGTCCAAAGACGTTCAGCTATTTCGGAAAAATAGGATAAAATCTCTGATGGGAATATTGTCATTCTTTTTGATAGGAAATTTACGATTTTAATGTTGTATTATAAAAGTTAAGTCTATAAATTCATTTTATCCCATCCAAAAAGGTTAAAAATGGTATTAAGTGTTCGACTGTAATCCCTGTCAGCCCGCAAAAAGACATTGAGTATCAATGTCTTTTTTTTGCAACGATGAAAATCAAATCAGGCTTTATGGTAGCCAGTTCTTCTTAAATACTGAAATGATGAGAAAATAATCTTTGAGAAAAAATTATTGTATTATGATCGTGAAGCCATATAGGCTGAAGATTACAAATTTTAGGTTGATTTCTCTAAGGGTCGGTATAAATTTCTTTATCATAACTCTTCATTTTCAATTATTCGCAGAGGGCCTCAGGCAGCCAGACAAAACCGGAAACGGAAATTCTGATTGGTGTTATGGGGGAAAATATTATTTTCTGTATACGGCATATTACGGGCTTAAAGACTATCAGGCTATTTTGATGCCAGGCCTCTATTATCCATAAATCTGTGCACAAGGCGGAATTACTTTCCAAAAGCTAAATTTATTGATACGTAATGCCCTGATAATATTCGTAGATCTTTACACGCAGCAAATAATCATACTTCGCTGATATCAGATTTATGGCGGCTTTATCCAGGTTATTTTTTACGATGAGGTAATCGATTGATGTACCTTGCCCTACATTGAACTTTGCTTCAGCTGCTTTAAACGACAAACTTAAATAGTTAAACTGTTGTAGTAATGCTTCATAACGTTCAAAAGCGCCCGTTACATTATTATAAGCTTCTTCAATATCCTGTTGCAGTTCGGTTTTTACAGCAGTCTTTTGCAGCGTATAATCTTTCAGGTCAATTTTTGCTTTTTTAATGTCTTTTCTTACTCTGAATGAATTGAATACAGGGACATGAAGTGTTAGTGCAAAAGCCGATGATATATTGTTGTTAAGTTGATTAAAATACTTTCCTTGTGAAGCAGTAGAATAATTGGAATAAAAGCCTGTTCCAAATTTCAAAGTTGGGAACAAACTGCCCTTGGCCACCTTGATGGCCTCTTCAGCGCTTCGCCTCCTGTATTCAGCGGCCTTTACTTTTGCAAAATTATTAAGCGCAGTTTCATAGGCAGCCTGAGTGTTGCCATTATATTCATTCAAGATTGCACCCGAAATTTCTCTTTTAAATTCCATGTCCTTTTCGTAGGGAATACCCATCAGCCTGCATAATGCAATGCGCAGATTTCCGAGTGCATTTTTGGTATTAATTATAGCTACCTGGTCGTTAGCTAACTGTCCCTGTACATCATACAACACAGCAGGAGCAATAGCGCCTTTGTCGTTCAGGATATTTAATCTTTCTACCTGCTTTTGACTTAAGTCTGATTGTGATTGCAATTGAATCAACATATCTTCTGTGTTCATCATTTGCAGGTAGGCCAGGATCACATGGATGGTAATATTATCTTTTTGTTGCTGCAGATCCATTTTAGCTGCTTCATAATCCATGGAACGCTGCCGTACCAGGTTGCTTAGTGTGAGGCCCTGAAATAAAATAACCTCACCATTCAGACTATAATTGGCACTGCTAAACCTTTGCGCTACATAAGCATTGGTAGACGGATCTATGCTTCTGCCCTGGTTATTGCTGTGCTGATTGTGCGCGTTTATATTCGGCAGCTTGTTCAGCTTACTTTGTTTCCAATCCAGTTCACTATATTCTAGCCGGTATATACCCTGATTTATCAGCAGGTTGTTTTTTAAAGCCGTATCAATACATTGCTGCAATGTAAAGAACTTTTGTTGACCGAATACAACAATAACATTCAACATTAAAACAGTTATAAAAAACTTCTTCATTCTACACAAATTTTTAGTTTTATAACACCAGCTGCAGTTCAGGTAGCAACAATGTGCCTGCTCACCCGTTCAGGCAAGCATAGCTTCTGACAGCTATCGCAATACTTACCATTTATTATGCACCATTTATTATTCACCATTCACTATTTACGATTGTTCTCATTTCTCTACTCTCCCGTCCAGCAGGTGTACGACCCTGGAGCCATACGCCGCATTTTTTTCTGAATGCGTTACCTGGATGATGGTAACTCCCTCTTCTTTATTTAATTGCTTAAAGAGGTTCATGATTTCTTCTCCCTGTTTGGAATTGAGGTTGCCTGTGGGTTCGTCAGCTAAAATCAGTTTTGGATTAGCAATCAAGGCTCTTGCTATACCCACTAATTGTTGTTGCCCGCCTGAAAGTTGTGTCGGAAACAGATCCTTTTTGCCCACAATCTGAAATCTGTCCAGCATATCGCCTACCATTGCTTTCCGCTCAGATGTTTTAAAACCTTTATAGATCAGCGGCGTTTCAATATTCTCATACACAGTCAATTCATCTATCAGGTGATATGCCTGGAACACAAAGCCAATATAGCTTTTATACAAGGCCGACTTTTGTTTTTCTTTCAGGGTGTGTACTTCTTCGTTCATAAAAAAGTATTGGCCTTCATTAAAATCATCGAGCATACCTATCACATTCAGCAAGGTTGTTTTGCCTGAACCTGATGGCCCCATTACGGAAATAAATTCCCCTTCATTAACCTTGAGGTTGATATCTTTTAATAAGAAGGTTCTTTTTGTACCTGTATTTACCCATTTGTAGATCCCTTGTAGTTGTAGCATATGATTTGAGATATGAAAGGTGAATAGTGAATAGTATGATTATCTGACATCTCATATCTGATGCCCGATGTCTGACTATTCTGTTCTTAAGCTTTTTATGGGGTTATCTAATGCAACTTTTAATGAATGGTAAGCAATTACTAAAAAAGCGCTCATAAATAAAATAATTCCTGCAAGTATAAACAACGTGGCATTCAGATCAATTCTGTAAGCAAAAGTTTGCAGCCATTTATTCATTAAGATAATGGATATACCTGTTGCAATAATAAATGCAAGAACAATAAGCCTAATAAATGAACCCGCCAATAATGCTGTAATGTTTATGACCGACGCCCCTAAAACTTTTCGAACACCTATCTCTTTCACCCGCAATCTCGCCGTAAATGCAGCTAAGCCAAATATGCCGGCACATGCAAGAACTATCGATATAACAGAAAATAGTGCAATAATTGTATTTATCCTCTTTTCCGATTCATACATTTTCTGATAGTCTTCATCCAAAAAATAGTAATTGAAAACTGCCGCAGGCAACCAGCTTTTATATTTATTCTTAATAAAATCAATTGTCGATTCAAGATTCTCTGCTCTTACTCTGATAAGCAGATTACCTTCACGCGGCCCGGCCATCAGTACGAGCGGTTCTATTTTGTTGCGCAAAGAAGCAAAATGGAAATTTTCTATGACACCAATAATTTCGCCACGCATCCCGCCCATTACATATGCGTTCTTTCCTATTATATTCTTAGGTGTGGAATTGAGAGCCTTTACTGTTTCCTCGTTGACTAAATAATGATAAATATTTGAATCCCTGTTTTGATGAGTAACGTCAGCTATATCCTGTAGAGTAAAATCTCTTCCGGCTATTAATTTTATTCCACAGGTATTCAAATAATCCTGATCTACAGGATTTCCCTTACATTGTATGCTTTTTTCTTTTGACAGCCCGATACTTCTTCCACTACCAATTGTTACCGGGGACCAGTCCCCTGCTGATACAGCAAGTATATTAGGATTCGTTTTAAGATCGGCTTTAATTTGTTCTATTTGTTTCATATGCTGCCAGAAACCATTCAGCCTTATGATATTGTCTCTGGTATATCCTAATTTTTTTTGTTGTATATATTTCATCTGGCTCATCATCGTAATCATAGCTATGATAAGAAATGAAGAAACCACAAACTGAAACAAAATAAAACTATTTTGGATCCAATTTCCCGTCCATTTGCCTTTAAGATTGCCTTTGAGAACAGTTACTTCTTTAAATCTTGAAAGCACAATGGCAGGATAGCTACCCGCAAAAAAAGCAATAAATAAAAGAAGAATAATTATTACTAATAATATTGCAGGTTGAAACAACTCCTTATACACAAATTGTGTCTGGGCTAAACGATTAAAAACTCCCAGAAACACATAAGAAAGCAGAAGGCTTACAACAACGGCACTTAATGTAATGACTAAAGACTCAATGATAAATTGCCAAAAAATACTTTTTTTACCAGCTCCTGTAACTTTACGTATACCCACCTCACGGGCTCTTTTAGTAGAACTGGCTACGCTCATATTGATATATGTAAAACAAGCAATAATTAAAATAAGCGATGCTATACCTATGGAAATATAGATATAATTAATACTCACATTAGGCACTATTGCATCTAATGAAGAGTATAAATGAATCTTCAACAAAGGCTCGAATCCAAAACCAACTTTTTTATCACCCATTACCGATTTAACTAATGCAGGTATTTGAGGTAGAATATTTTCAGAGCTTTTAGGGTTTTTAAATAACAGGTAAGTAGAAAAATCCGCATTATAGTATGTTTTGCCATCATATGATTTTAATATTGGCGCTACACTTCGGAGGAAGTTGTAAGTAATTTGAGAGTTCTTTGGCACATCTTCTGCAATTCCCGCAACGGTAACAGGCATTTTATCATCGCCAACCAAAAGTGTTTTTCCAACAGGATTGTGCTCTCCAAAATATTTCCTGCTCATCGTTGGCGTTAAAAAAATTTTATTAGGATCTTTCAAATCTTTTGGATCTCCTTCAATAAGTTTAAAATCAAATACATCGAAAAAGGTAGAATCCACATTTAGAATAGATTCGTCAAATGACTTTTCTCCATTTGCAATAGCTTCATACGAGGAATAGAGACGTGTTCCTGTTTCAACTTCAGGAAAATTTTCTTTAAACGAAGGAAGTACATATGCACTTGTAACACTATGAGGCCTCGAGTCACCATTCTCCCCGGGAAATATTGTAATTACTCTTGCTATCCTGTCGGCCTTTGAATGGAATTTATCAAAACTCAATTCAAAATGCACATACAGCGCCAAAAAAAGACAGCACATTAACCCTATTGCAAGGCCACTAATATTAATAATTGAAAATAATCTATTCCTTTTCAGGTTCCGCCACGCAGTTTTAAAATAGTTTTTGATCATGGTATTAAAGAATTGAGCTGTGAGAGGTAAGAAGTGAGATGTAAGTCAGTAAAAGCTCAAACCTCATTTCGGATTTTTTGATTTATTCTGTTCTTAAACTTTTTATGGGATTCCTGGTAGCTGCTTTTATCGCCTGAAAACTCACGGTAAGTAATGCAACCATTAACGCTGCAATACCGGCCGCCGCAAATATCCACCAACTAATATGGATACGATAAGCAAAACTTTGTAACCATGTATTCATTCCCCACCATGCAACCGGAAATGCGGCCAAAGAAGCAGCACAAACGAGCTTTACAAACTGCTTTGAAAGCATTTGTGTTATTTGGGCCACACTTGCACCCAACACTTTTCGCACACCAATTTCTTTCGTGCGCTGCTCCGCGGTGTATGTTGCCAATCCAAACAGCCCCAAACTTGCAACAAAAATGGTAAGGATCGCAAAAAGATTTAGGATGGTGCCGGTTTTTTGTTCTGCTGAATAAGTGTTAGCAAACAGATCGTCAATAAAATTATAGGCAAAAGGTTCACCGGTTTGAAAACTATTCCATAATTTATTCATGGTTGATAATAGTCCCCGTAAATCTGTCGTTTTTATTTTAAAGATGAGCCCGCTTTCAGGTTTCAATGTCATAAACAAAGGGCTGATGGCTTTATGCAATGTTTTAAAATTAAAATTTTTTACCACGCCAATTACACGATATGGATAATTATCGCCCCTGTCGCTGTTTTGCATAAGAACCGTTTTTCCAACAACCGTTGTATTGTTCCAGCCGAGCATTTGCGCAGCCGTTTCGTTTAATAATATCGCCGATGAATCAGAAATATAATCTTTAGAAAAATTTCTTCCGTTCACTATATTTATGCCAAAGGTTGGTATATAATTTTCATCAACACGGTACCCCACGCCATTTACAAGTAAGTTGTCGTTTCCCTGCGGAAACACCAGCGAATTATTATAGTTGCTGGGGCCCGCAGGTTTATAGGATGATACGGTAGCATTTACAATCCGCGGGTCATGCAGCATTTCCTGTTTAAAGGTCTGCTCATTATTTCCTAACGCATAAGAATTAGGAATAATAATTAGTTGTTCTTTATCAAAACCAAGGTCTTTGTTCTGAATATATTTCATCTGTTGATAAACGACAATTGTTCCAATAATAAGGGAAACAGAAATGAAGAACTGAAAAACAACCAGGCCGCTTCTTAATCCGAAACCGCTGTTATTGTTATTTAATTTTCCTTTTAAAACCGCAACCGGTTTATAAGATGATAAATAGAATGCGGGATAAATGCCAGCGAGAACGCCAACCAGCAAGCCGCAAAATATAAAAGCAATGAAAGGTTGAAAATTAAAAGTCAGGTTTTTGCCGGCTATATTATTGAAAGCAGGCATGCCCAATTTCACTAACGTGAATGCAACAAATAAGGCAAAGATGGTGATTAATACTGATTCTAATAAAAATTGGCCTATCAGTTGCTTCTTTGTGCAACCTGATACTTTTCTTATGCCTACTTCCTTTGCCCGCTTGGACGCTCCGGCGGTGGATAAATTGATAAAATTAATGCATGCTACAATCAGCATAAAAATAGCAACCCCCGCAAAAATGTAAACATAGGTTGCATTGCCGCCGGGCTCATATTCGTTGTTGGTATTGGAATGTAAATGAATATCCGTTAATGGCTGTAAGGTAAAGCCCATCGAATTTCCTTTAGTGCGGAACTGCTCAATGCTTAAACCCATCTGCTGCTGAATTTGTGGGCCCATGTATTTTTCAACCATTGCGGGAAACTTTACTTCTATCTTCTTTAAATCAGCGCCAGGCTTTAATAGAAGATAGGTATGATAACCACCGGACATCCACGTGTCAAGTGAAGCTTCTTGCCAGCCAGCCATCGAACCAAACATTTCAAAATGAAAATGTGAATTAGAGGGGATGTCTTTTATAACACCTGTAACAGTGTAAAATGAAGTGTTGTTATTAAAGGAAAGTGTTCTGCCCAGCGGGGATTCTTTACCAAAATATTTTTCTGCCAGGTTTTGTGTGATGACCAGCGTATTTGGTTTTTGCAAAGCGGTTTTATAATCACCTTGTAACATTGGCAATGTGAATATGCTAAAGAAGTTTGGATCAACCAGTACCAACTCATCATCTTTAAAGATTTTATTGTTGTAAGTAACCTTTGGTTTGCCTTGTTGCAGAAGTCTTGTGGCATCTTCCACCTCCGGAAAATTGTTTTTCATGGTTTTTGCAACTGGCGGCATAGTTACACTTTCATTTATTTCCCCGCTATTAATATTTGCTTTAAAGATGACGCGGGCAATTCTGTCAGCATTTATATTAAACTTATCATAGCTTAATTCGTCCTGTACATACAACATTATAATGAAGCAGGTTGCAATGCCAATACCCAGACCGACAATATTGATAACAGAAAAAAGTTTATTTTTTTTGATATTCCGCCACGCAGTTTTAAAATAGTTTTTGATCATGGTATTAAAGAATTGAGCTGTGAGAGGTAAGGAGTGAGATGTAAGTCAGTAAAAGCTCAAACCTCATTTCGGATTTTTTTGATTTATTCTGTTCTTAAGCTTTTTATGGGGTTAGTAAGCGCTGCCTTAACAGACTGCGTGCTTACTGCAATCAATGCTATTAATATTGATATAGTACCCGCAAAAACAAAAATCCACCATTCAATCTGCGTACGGTAAGCAAATCCTTGCAACCACTTATGCATGGCCCACCACCCCGCAGGCAATGCAAAAACAAAGGAGATCAGGACCAGCTTTAAAAAATCAGCATTTAGCATAGCAGATATCTGGTAAGCATTGGCGCCTAAAACTTTGCGTACGCCAATTTCCTTCCTGCGTACTTCTGTACTATAGGCTGCCAGCCCTAAAAGCCCAAGGCAGGAAATTAATATGGCAATAGCTCCGAATAATTTAATAAGTATTGTAAAATTGATATCAGATTTATATTGCTCTGCAAATGATTCATCCAGGAATGTGTATTCAAAGGGATATTCGTTAGTATATTTTACCCATTGCCTTTTGGTTGCTTCAATTGCTCTTTGTGCATTTTGTGCGGTAGTTTTTACATATAGTACTGAATTCCATCCCTTTTTAGAACTACTCATTATTAGGGGTGCTATGGGCTGATGCAAATCATGGAAATGGAAATCCTTCACTATTCCTATAATAGTACCTTTAGTATCATGGTATGTAATTTCTTTTCCAATGGGATCCTTAATTGCAAGCTTTTTTATTGCTGTTTCATTCAATATAAAGGATGTAGAATCACCTGGCGTTCCGGAGAAATTTTTACCCTTAGCAATTGATAACTGCATAGCAGGAATAAAGCGTGGCTCTACATTTAATTCATAAAAGAAAATGCTGCCAGGCTTGTGATCTGCATCATGATAATCTCCTGAAGCATGTTGTATACTACTGATATACCCGTTGGCCACAGAAGCAGCCTGTATAGATGGGTCCTTTCTCAGTTCATTGAGCACAGCTTCTGTATGCATGACCATATTCGTTTTCATGGGAGCAGTAAGCACATAAGACTGATCATAACCCAGGTCCATTTTCCTGATATAGTTCATCTGGCGTGTGATAATGATGGTAGCTATAATCAACACAATAGAGATAAAGAACTGTAAAACTACCAGCGCCCTTCTTATGTAGGAATTGCCCGAGGAGGATAAATGTCTTTTTTGGAACACTTCCATTGGCTTAAAAGACGAAAGAAAAATAGCTGGGTATACTGCTGCTGCAGCCAAAGTGGCTAAAAACATTACTAAAATTACTTTCCATATTCCCGGATCAAACAGGGATATTTCTAAACCCTCTTCCATAAACGTTTTATTAAAAAGAGGAATGAAAAAATAAAGCATTAATAAGCATCCCAAAGCTGCAATACCAAACAATAAAGTGGTTTCAAAAACGAACTGAGTAAATATTTGTATTTTGTTGGCGCCGGTAATTTTTCGCATGCCAACTTCTTTCATTCGGCCTATAGCACGGGCGGTGGAAAGATTGACATAGTTGATACAAGCTATTACAAGAATCAAGATTCCAATAGCCAGAAACAATCTCACAAGTTTCAGATTCGTATCTTTCCCATCAACAGACCTGAGGTTTAATTCAGTAAACTTCATAGGAAAAAATTGCACTTTCTGTACAGCTTTATATTCCTTATGGGGAAATCTCTCAATAAACATTTTAGAAATTTTTTGTAGTGCAGATGCAGCTATGCTTTCATTACGGGCCTTTATGAAAGAGTAAAAGGCATAATTTCCCATATCTTCATCAATCGTTTTCCAGACCCCATTCCCGCCATTATTTGTAAAATTAGAAGCTAACTCCGCCATGGAAAATAATATTTCAGGCCTGATGGAAGTGTTCTTCGGAAAATCTTTCATTACAGCGGTTACAACATAATTGGTTGAATTATCTTTCTTAAGTGTTTTGCCAATAGGATTGTCGTTGCCAAACAAGTAACGCGCAGTTGTTTCATTGATGACGATTGAATTACTTAATGCAAGTGGCGACTTTTTATCTCCTGCTACAATTTGATGCGAAAAGAATTTGAAGAAATTGCTATCGGCATAAAAAGCCTGGCTTTTGTTGTATAATTCCTGGGAGCCGTATGTAAGAAGCGTTACATAATTTTGCGATAAGCGCATAACGGATTCTATTTCCGGGATAGAAGCCGATAAAGTTTTTAAAACACCGGTGGAATTACTGAAATGTATAATTTCTCCATTATTGGGCATTTTTATATTCACAGAAAAAATCTTGTCTGCATCTTTAATGTGACTGTTGAAACTATATTGGAAATGTACCCACATTAATATCATTATCCCTGCGGCCAGCCCCACTGCCAGCCCGATTAAATTTAGCGCACTAAAGAATTTGCCTTTTAACAGGTTTCGCCACGCAGTTTTGAAATAATTTTTGATCATGGTATTAAAGAATTGATCTTTGAGATGTGAAACGTAAGAACTGAGATGTAAGACAGCTGAAACTCATACACAATGCTTATTTAAATTAAAATATTTTCAATCACCGTTTGCCCATCCAACATTCTGACAATGCGGTGGCTGTAACGGGCATCGTGTTCGCTGTGCGTAACCATGACGATGGTAGTTCCCGCTTCATTGAGGTCAGTGAGCATTTGCATTACTTCATTACCGTTCGTGCTATCGAGGTTACCTGTAGGCTCATCGGCAAGGATAAGCTTTGGGCGGTTCACCACAGCACGGGCAACAGCTACACGCTGCTGCTGCCCACCTGAAAGCTGCTGTGGAAAATGATTGCGGCGGTGCATGATCTGCACTTTATCCAGCACTTCTTCAACCCTTGCCTTACGATCAGATTTCT
The DNA here is from genome assembly GCF_025631005.1 of Haoranjiania flava. Taxonomy (NCBI): domain Bacteria; kingdom Pseudomonadati; phylum Bacteroidota; class Chitinophagia; order Chitinophagales; family Chitinophagaceae; genus Haoranjiania; species Haoranjiania flava. The sequence continues at coordinate 24,136 of NZ_JAOTPL010000014.1, read as the reverse complement.
TCACACCTGCGTACATCAGCGGCAATTCCACGTTTTCATAAACTGTCAGTTCATCAATGAGGTTAAAGCTCTGGAAAACAAATCCGATGTTTTTCTTGCGCATATCCGCGCGTTTTCTTTCGTTGAACTTTGCCACTTCTGTCCCGTTGAACAAATAGCTCCCGGCATCGGGATCATCTAAAAGCCCGATGATGTTTAAAAGTGTTGACTTTCCGCAGCCGGAAGGGCCCATTACGGCTACAAACTCACCGGGCTTTACTTCGAAGGATATTTTATTTAAGGCGAGGGTTTCTACTTCTTCGGTTCTGTAGATCTTTTCGAGCCCGGTAATTTTTATCATTGTGTCACCGTTCACAAAAGGGGGGATCAGGCTTGCATCTTTAATTTCAGTTGTTATCATTTTAATATAAATTTTGATAAGGAATATAATTTTTTAAGCATCGGAATATGGTTATAGAAATTAAAAAACCTGTTACAAAAGAAAAAGTGTAAAAGGCTTTTTCTGATGTTTCCATAATGGGGAATAAGAAAACGCTGTGTAAACACTTCGGCAAGTTGAAACGCAGCCTGCATGCGGTTTCTTATCAGAAAAAAGTAAGACACGGATGGGCTTAATTTTGTTGCCGATACCAATTTCCTGATCAATGTGCATGAAGGAATAGAAAAGACAGAGCCATTTTTAGATGCAACGGTATATGTTTCTATAATTACTGAAATTGAACTTTTAGGCTGACCTAAGCTCAAGCCTTTGAAAAAAGCATTATGAAAATCTCTTTTGAATGATTGCGTGATAACAGGCCTTACGCCGGAAATAAAAAACATTGCAATTGAGTTGAGGCAAAACCAAATACTGAATACACCCGAGGCTATAATTGCTGCCAGAGCGAAATTTCTGCAACTACAGGTAGTAACCCCTGACAAAGGGTTTGATAAAATAAAAGATGTAAAAATCATTCTCATTTAATCAGCTTATGTAATTGTTCAGGTTATAAAAATCAACATACGGTGAGCATTTTAATATTCACTTTACGGAGGCTTAGTGATTTTTCAATACCAATTCCTGCATATCTCCATAATTTTCATAACTGCTCGTTACTACTTTATCCCCAGGTTTTAATCCGTTCATCACTTCGTAATAATCCGGGTTTTGTCTACCCAATTGCACGTCAACCTTATAAGCAATTTTTCCGTTTTCGCTTACTTTAAATACCCAGTTGCCACCCGTTTGCTGGTAAAAGCCGCCTTTGGGAAGCAACAACGCGGTTGTTTCATCGCTTAACGCCAGACTGATCTGTATAGTTTGCCCGCGACGGATATCTGACGGCCAGTCTTTTACAAACTCCAGATCCACCTGGAAACGGCCATTGTTTACCTGGCTGAAAACTTTTTTAACGGTTAACTGATAAGGTTTATTAGCTATGCTTGCTTCGCCGGTTAATCCTGTAAAAATTCTTGAAATATAATGCTCGTCAATATCAGCACGCACCTTATAACTACCTATTACATCCAGCTGGCCTAACCTTGTGCCCTTGTTTACAGATTGTCCTATCTCAGCATCTAAAGATGTGAGCTGCCCTGCTACAGGAGCACGTACAATAAGGTCCCCAACCTTTTGGCTAAACAAGCCTAATGTACGTTGTGACCCTGCATACGATTGACCGGCCTGTTTGGTTTGCTGACGGCTCAACTCTTCATCCTGCTTCAGTATTCTTTCAGACAGTTCTTTTTTTTGTGCGTAATAATTATAATCATTCTCTGATTTTTTAAATTCCTGCAAACCAATGGCATTGTTTTCATAAAGGTATTTATTCATTTCATAAACCCTTTTTGCTTCTTTTAACTGGCTTTCCACATCTGCCATCTGATTAAGTTTCGACACTGTATTTTGTTGTGCGGCATTTTGCGCAATCTGCATCTGCGTAAGTGTATTATACACCTGTGATTGCTGAGTGAGCAAATTCAGCATCAGGTCAGAATTGCTCAGCCTGAGGATAGGCTGTCCCTTCGCCATCACAGTACCATCTTCCACATATTTTTCTTCAACGCGCCCGCCTTCCATTGCATCCAGGTAAATAGTATTCATTGGTAAAACCACACCGTTTACAGGAATGTATTCTTTGAAAAGTGCCTTTTTTACTTCACTGATAGTTATACGTTCTGTATCTACATTCAGTTTGCTATTGCCGGTGCTGAGGTAAATACTCAAACCTATTAACACCGCAATCCCGGTAATTGCTGCGATCATCAGGATCCTTTTCTTACTCCAAAATTTTTTCTCAATCGGCCTGTCCACCTGTAATATTTTTATTGATGATTTTACAAATTAACAATCAATGCTATGCCAAATTAGCAACTAATTGAATCGCATAACTTTAAATGGCTGATGAAATATTTAGATGTTACAGTACCGCACACCAACTGTGCGGTTTTGATACAGTTTCTATTTACAATATCTTTAGAATTGTAAAAATAGAGGTATTCGTAAATTTGCTTTAGAAAAACTATGTTACTCAGGGACGCGACTATACTGGTGATTGATGATGATGCGGATGTATTAACTGCCGCCAGGCTCCTCTTAAAGTCTCATGCAAAAGAAGTTGTTACGGAAAAAAATCCTGAGATGCTGCGCTCTATTTTCCTGAAAAGAGATTTTGACGTGGTACTAATGGATATGAATTTCAGCAGTTCTCTAAATTCCGGAAATGAAGGATTGTATTGGTTGAGAAAAGTAAAATCACTAGGCTCAAACGCTTCTGTTATAATGATTACCGCTTATGGAGATATTGACCTGGCAGTAAGATCATTAAAAGAAGGAGCATCAGACTTCTTACTAAAACCCTGGCAGAATGAATCCTTATTAAATAGCATCAGGGATATACTGAAAAAGAAATCTGGAACTGATATCACCATCCGTGAAGACAAAGGAAATTTTTTGGTGAAGTCGGAGGTGATGAAAGATGTGCTGAAAAAAATTGAAAAAATAGCGCCCACGGATGCTAATATTTTAATACTCGGCGAAAACGGCACCGGTAAAGACCTTGTGGCAAAAGCAATACACCAGCAATCGCTGCGTGCATCAAAACCATTTATTAAAACAGATGTTGGTTCGCTCACCGAAACGCTCTTCGAGAGCGAATTGTTCGGCCATGTGAAAGGCGCCTTTACAGACGCCCGCGAAGAACGAACAGGAAGGTTTGAGGCTGCAAATGGCGGTACGCTGTTTTTAGATGAGATCGGGAATATATCACTGCACCAGCAGGCAAGGCTGCTTTCCGTTTTGCAAAGCCGCCAGGTTATTAAGCTGGGAAGCAACCTGCCACTGCCTGTCAATATTCGTTTAATCTGTGCTACAAACCTGCCAATGCACGAGCTGGCAGATGAAAAGCGTTTCAGAAAAGATTTGATTTATCGCATTAATACTGTTGAAATACTGCTTCCGCCATTAAGACAAAGGGACGGCGATATTCAGCTTCTGGCAGATCATTTTGTAGCATTTTATTCAGAAAAATACTTTAAACCATTCCTGTCAATTGATAAAAAAGCAATAGAAAAATTGGAGCATTACCATTTTCCCGGCAATGTGAGGGAACTGCAATACATAATTGAGAGAGCAGTAATTATGTGCGAAACCACTAATATTAAACCTAATGATATTGTTTTTTCTCCCATTGAATGTAATGAAGCGGTAAATGCTGCTACCAGCCAGATGAACCTGAATGCATTGGAAAAAAATACCATTTTATTAGCCATTGAAAAAAATAATGGGAATATTTCTAAAGCAGCAAAAGAATTAGGCCTTACCAGAACTGCATTGTACCGTCGATTGAACAAATATGACATTTAAAAGAAAAAAAATCAAACTTATCCTGCAGGTAATACTGTTGTTTATTACGCTGGCAGCTTTTGCGTGGTTTTTAACGCAGCAACAATGGTGGCCTGCAGTCGTATCATTTTCATTATCCATTTTCTTTGCAGTTGAAATTATTCGCATTACCATAAAATCAGAAAAAACAATACTGGAATTTATTGAAGCAGTGAAGTATAATGACTATAGCCTTACTTATAATACCAAGACTGCTCCAAAGGACATGCAGCATCTCTACAAAGGCTTAAATACAATCAGTGAAAGTTTTAAAAATATCATCAGGGAGAAAAATACGGAGAAAACTTATCTCCAAAAGATATTGGAAATGGTAAATATTGGAATTATCTCGTTTAATGCTGAAACCGGTGAAATATTTATGATCAATGAATGTTTCAAAGATTTAACCAACATTCCTTATGCTAAAAATATTCATGCTTTTGAAAAGCGCAACCATGATTTTCTCAATTTGATCTTGCATATGAAAACGGGTCAATCAGAAATATTCAGTTTTAAAAAGGGAGCTGTAACAGATAAGTTATTAATAAATGCCACACTATTTAAAACGGGCAATTATTACAACAAACTAATAGCAATTCAGAATGTAAATGAGCCATTGAACCAAACAGAATCCAGAGCCTGGCAAAAATTATTGAATGTAATGACCCACGAGATCATGAACTCTGTAGCGCCCATTTCTTCATTGGCTGATACTTTGATCAAGCAGTTAGATAAAGAAACGGCCGGTAAAAATAAAGATAACGAAGACCTTCTCGAAGGTCTGCATACGATAAAGAAAAGAAGTGATGGTTTACAGCGTTTTGCTGTTACCTACAGAAACCTGAATAAGATAACCAAATTAAACATTAAGGAGATTTTTGTAAGGGATATTTTTGAAAATCTGCAAACTTTAATGCAGCCAACCCTTGATCAAAAAAATATAGAATTAGATGTAATTCTAAAAGAGCCCGATTTAAAAATCAAGGCTGATACAGATCTTATTGAACAGGTTTTAATAAACCTGCTGACTAACGCAATTGAAGCGGTCAAAGAAGTGGCTGAAGCACATATTGTTTTATCTGCTTACCAAAAAAGCGGCAAAAAATATATACGCGTGGTTGATAACGGTATTGGTATGAGCGAAGTAATCACTGAACAAATATTTATACCCTTTTTTAGTACCAGGAAAAACGGCAATGGCATAGGCCTGAGCTTATGTAAACAGATCATACTGCTGCACAAAGGAACTATACAGGTTTTTAGTGAAGAGGGAAAAGGAACAGCTTTTGTCATCGGATTGTAGTATTATGATAATAACTACCACATTAATACTAACACTTGCATGCTTGAACAAACCATGAAAAGCAAAGCCCTGGGCAATAAACAGAAGTTGCTGCTGCGCGACCGTTCTGTAAACACAATCGATTATTTCCCGGACATTTGTTGTTTCTTTTTTTCTCCAATATTCATTAGTCTTTGTAATACCTGTGCTAATTCAAGTTCGGATTTAGAGTCAGTTTTGCTGTGAGTTCTTTTAATAGCATGTTGCTCTTCATGCATTTTTATTATTTGCTTTTGTAGTTTAATTATTTCGGACTGAAGATTTTTAATTTCCTGGTTTAAAATGTCAATTTCGCCCGATAATGATTCATCTTTATGCTCTGTCTTTATCATTGATCCTTTACCCGTAATCAGCCAGTCAAGATTAAAGTCATGATAATTATCTATGACTAATCGCAATTTATCAACACCAAGGCTGCTTCCGCTGTCTAAAAAACCAACTGAAAGTCCTGTTTTTGCATAAAACTTGTTCTTACTAATGCCCTTATAGTTAAGATATTGTATTATTTTCTCTTTATCTGTCATGATTTTTATCAAAGGATATTTGGCATATAATGACAATTATCATTAAATTTGCTTTCAAACTACAAAACCATATGAGCAATGAACAAAAGTAGGCGAAAATACGATGCAAAACGTGCGGAGGTTGTAAAGTTTTTGGCAAACAAATTCAATTGTACCCCTGAATATATCCGCAGCGTTATTCACCCCGATAGCACCGTAAACTGGCTTAGAAGTGACGAAATACGCCGCGAATACAAGGAAAAATACGAAGCGATCAGGAATATACTTTCTTAAATATGAACTAAGAATTCAGAATTTACTGGAACCATCCCTAAAGAGCTACGCAAACAAGGCATGGAACCATTTGATTTGTAGCTCAAGACATCATGTAATCTATTGCAGCTTGATGAAATTACATAAAGGCAACAGTGATAGCTGAAGAAGAGAATCTTTTATACCCAATAAAATTTAAAATAATGGTAAAAGGTAAAAAGGAACATACATACTTAATCATACCGATCTTTCCTTGTGACGGAAAATAAAAGTTTCCTTAAAAAAATATTAATATAAACTTTTAAGATTCTCATTTTCCCATTTTTACCCTATTACTAATTTTTTTGAACAGTACTGAGAGTGTCAAAATACATCTTTGCAGTACCAAAACCATTAATTATGAGTAATATAAAGTTCTACCTGTACTATCTTGAGTCTCAATTTACAGGATATGCGCCGGTTATAAGAATAACCGTATTTGCAGTAAGCATTCTCTTACTTATCTACCTTGTTTCTATGTTCAGGATATTTATTATGGGTTATAAAGCCCGGAAAGAAGAAATCCGTTTGAGGAAATTTCAAAAGAAATACGGAGAAAAAGTCGAAAAGTTGGTATTGAGCGAAACTGATGTCAGCGAGGATGAAATTAGTACCATACTTAATTTGAATGACAATATATTGTCCGATTGGGAATATAAACAAATGACCGAATTGCTCACCACATTGAAAGAGGAAAACAAAGAAAAGCTTAACTTAAATAACTATAACAATATTGTTACCGCATTGTCGCTGGTAGAGTTTTGGGAAAAACGGCTTAGAAAACACAGCCTTTTTAAAAATAAGACAGCATTGCGGAAATTCGATACGGTTTCACAAAGCATCCCCGGAAGCCTGATTGCTCACAAAGTAAATACTAAGAATGAAGCCCTTAGAAAGCACGCAAGAAGCCAATACATAAAGTTCTCTACTTTTGACGGTTTTAAATTTCTCGATGATAATTTCGACAGGGACTTTAATTCACTTGATGCCATAAGAATACACAACGCGCTCAAGTTCCGTTCCGAGCAAAAGCCTTTACCCCCATTGATACGTTGGGTACACACTGCAACCAATGAAAAATATCAGACATTTCTTATTAAAGAAATAGGTTTATTCCGCCAGGCAGAAAGTGCTGAACAGCTGCTGAATCTGTTTAAAAACACTGAAAGCTTCACGGTAAAAGCGCAGATAGCTCAAACCCTTGGTATGCTGAAATATGAAAATGCCATTCCTGTTTTTGAAACCGAATATGATTATAACCCCATACCGGTACAACGCAATATTATTGAAGCGCTGGGTGAGTTTAAATCGCAGGCCGCATTGAGCTTCCTGGAAACACTTTACGGCAATACACACAATCATGATCTGCTGATAACTATTGTACACAATATCTGTAAAATAGATAAGGAAAGAAAAGTCTTTGAAAAACTGAAAAACAGCGCCAGCACAGACTTCGAGAAAAATATTTTTAAACATGAGGAATCTTTGTTTGCAGGGATTTAAAACTCCACCCTTCTATGAATTACGTAGTATACATATACCAGTATCTGATATTTTTCTATGCGCTCTCTGTAACCATAATCTATTTTTTACTGGCATTTTTCAGTTTCTTTCAAATATCAAAATACAAGATCAACTATACCAGGCATGAAGATGATGACATCATCAGAAATAAGCAAATAGTTCCCGGCATTTCTGTGGTTGCTCCCGCGTTCAACGAGGAAGTAATTGTCATTGATAATGTAAAATCGCTTTTAAATCTTGATTATCCGAACTTTGAAGTTGTCATTGTAAATGACGGCAGTAAAGACCGCACACTCGAATTGCTGATAGAAAACTTCGATCTGTACGAAGCGCCATATCCATATATTGAAAAAATAAGATGCAAGCCGGTAAAGCGCATTTTCAAATCTGCTTCTGCCGAATACAGCAATCTGATAGTAGTAGACAAAATAAACGGCGGTACCAAAGCAGACGCCATGAACGCAGGGATTAATATTGCCAGGCATGACTATTTCATTAATACAGACGTAGATTGCCTGCTCGCACCGGATACATTATCTAAGATCATCCTGCCGGTACTTGACTCTAATGAGCGCGTGATCGCTGTAGGCGCTACTATGAGAATGGCAAACGGCTGCGACATTGAAGCCGGAAGGATCAGGCGCGTACGCCCGCCGAAAGGCATTATACCTGCATTCCAGGAAACAGAGTACCTGCGTTCTTACCTGGTTGCAAAGATGGGATGGTCCAGGTTTAACCTCATCCCCAACGTTTCAGGAGGCTTCGGGCTTTTTGAAAAAGCAGCCGTGGTAGATGCCGGCGGCTTTGACCCGCTGTCCCACGCAGAAGATATGGACATGACCATAAGAATTGCAGCCAACGTAAGAAACAGCGGCCAGAAATATAAAATAGCCCAGATACCCGATAGTCTTTGCTGGACAGAAGGCCCGCCCAACCTGAAGGTTCTGAGCCGCCAGCGCACGCGCTGGGGCAGAGGACTGCTACAGATATTTGTGGTACACAGAAGGCTGATCTTTAACCGCCGTTATGGCAGGCTGGGCATGGTGATACTGCCTTATGCACTGATCTTTGAGTTCCTGGCCCCGATAATAGAACTGACAGGTGTGGCATTTCTACTGTTCCTGTTATTTACGCAGCAGATCAACTACAATACTTTCTGGCTGATGCTGTTCTTTGCCTATATGATAGGAGCAGCTTTTTCCCTGGTAACTATATCCTACGATATGGCTGTAAAGAAGCAGTACAAAACGTTCAGGGAATATTTAAAGCTGGTGGTACTGTCGGCATTCGAGGCCATTTTATACCATCCCCTGATCGTTTTTTTCAGCCTGAGAGGCTACTGGCAGTTCCTGACAAGGAAAAACTTTAAGTGGGGCGCCATGACCAGGCAGGGTTTTACTAAAAATACACAGGTAGCACCTACTAACACTATTGCGAATTAATTTATAATTGAAAAAGAAATGATACTAGCATCCATGAAAATGCGCTTACATTTATTGAAATACTTAGGCGCAGTGGTACTTACCGCCATTACTATGGTGCCGCTCACTGCACAGGTACAACTAAAACCTGACGACCGCGACAAGTATGCAGCAAGAGCAAAAGCCGATTTTGATATAGGCCACTGGGAAGCAGGAAAAAAAACCATAGACGAAGGGCTTAAAAAATATCCCAAAGACTCAGACCTGAAAATGCTTTCCGGAAAATACTACCATCACAAAAAACAATACGATAAAGCGCGCTACGAACTCATAAAGTCACTGGAACAAAATCCCGGGAATGTAGACGCCAAGCACATCCTGGTAAATGTAGAAACCGAATCAAAAAGATACAGCAGCGCTATCTGTTATGTAAATGAACTGCTGGAAGTAAACCCCTACTGGAGAGGCTTATGGCGTAAAAAGATAGAACTTTACGAGCTGGACGGCAATACTGTAGAGGCCAACCGCTTACGCAAGCGCATTGCGCAGATATACCCGGAAGACAGCAAGCTGAAAGCAGACCTTATTTACAATAGCGAGCTTGAAGCCAACGATAAGCGAAGATCGGGCAAGCTTGATGAGGCTATTGAGATCCGCAAACAACTGATTGCCGCAGAAACCAGGAAGCCCGAACACTACCTGATGATCGTAAACGACTATCTGCAGGCCGGCGATCAGGCAAACGCCATGGCCTACGTGGAAAGAGGACTGAACTTGATGCCGGCCAACAGCGCGCTGATCAATAAAAAACTGGGCATACTGGCAGAGCAGAAAAGATATAACGAACTGTTGCCGTTTTTACAGCAGCAGATCAGGAAGGGAAATACATCGCTCCAGAGCCAGTACAACTATTATCTGCTTGAAGCGGCAAGGAATGCCAAAGAACAGGACCCTGCCACACTTTACGGAAAAATATTTGATAAAAACCCCGGAGACGATGAAGCATTTTCATACGTATTCAACAATGCTTTCGGCAACCAGCAATATGAAGAAGCTTTAAGCATCCTTTCTAAATACCGCCGTTCGCGCGGCAATAATAAGAGCCTCGATTTAAAAGAGCTGGTTATTTACCAGAGAACGGGCAACACCAGCAGGGCAAATTCTTTTACAAAGGAATTATTTGCCAGGTATCCCGGCGACAGCGACCTGAAAGCTGCCTATGTGAAAATTGTGCTTGAAGAAGCCAAAGCTAAAATGGCCGATGAAAACTATGCAGCAGCCCTTGCAGACTGGGAAACAGTGAAGCGCTACGGCGACCGTGAAATGTATGCAGTAGCACAGGCTAACCTGTACAATGCTTACCTGAATATGGACAACTACAACAATGCCATGGCAATACTCACCGAAATGATTGCAGCAAGCCCCGGCAACGCAGAACTGTATTTAAAAAAATCTGACATCTATAAAAAAACGGGCAATTATGACCTGGCACTGGCAGCTTACGAACAGGCCATTGACCTGGTAAACGATGAATTGAAGCCCGTTTACCTCGGCGGATACGGAGATATGCTTACAGGTATCATCAAAGGATTGAACGAACAATTCAGGTTTAAGGAATCAATGGATTATGTGCAAAGATGGCTGCAAAAAGACCCGAAAAACAAGCTGGCGCTTCACTACGCTGTGAACATCTCTAACGAAACCAAGAACCGTGAAGATGTAATAAAATATGCTACGCTGGGCGCTGCCGCGTATCCTGCAGATGTATTCTTTAAACTCAAGCTTATACAGATAAACGGTTTGCAACCGGAAAACTTCCACAACGTATATGCAGAGCTGGAAGAAGAGCTGAAAAAAAACCCGCACCACCCCGATGTGGTGAATACCTTTGTACAGTTGTCTGAAGATTTCGGCAAATACCTGATAAAAAACAGCAAGAGCGAAGAAGCGCTGGTGGTATTGGATAAAGGGCTGGTATATGCGCCCAACAACAAAACATTGAAGTACCTGAAAGGAACAGCTTATGAGAAACTGAAGGATTACGAAAATGCTTACATCTATCAATCGTTTTACGAGCCCTCACTGCTGGAACTGGCTGAGTTTAAACATTACCTGGCGTATCTGAAATCGCGCACTTATAAAAACCAGGTTGGCTTCTCACACTTAAGAAGCAGGTTTGGCGATAACTACACCATTACCTCAATTTCTTCTCTGGAATATATCCGCTTTGCAGGAGAGAATACATACACCGGCAGGGCGCACTACGCCGGCAGGGAAGCAGGAAAAGGAGTACAGTTGCAGGCAGAATGGGACCGTCAATGGAATATAAATACCCGCACTAAGATCAACGCTGCTTGGGCAAACCAGTTCTTTCCGTCAATCAGCATAAACGCATCGGTGTACCGGGAACTGAACCTGATGAATGGACTGGAAGCGGAGCTGGGCGCAGGCTACAGGAAATTACCTGGCGGAGAAAACCTGATGAATATTGTATTAGGCGCCACCAAACAATTTGACCCGTGGAGAATAAACACGAGGTTCAATAACTTCATGCTGGACGGCACCTATCTGTACAACCTGTCTGCAGACACACGCTATTATTTTGCTACACCCAAAAGCTACCTAATGGCAGTAGGAAGCTTTGGTTCCTCGCCGGATGTGGACCTGCTTGACTATCAACTCTATAACGGATTTTCTGTCCTCAACACAATGGTAGGCCTGGGAGGAAGCCATATGATCTATCGCAGTGTATCTGCAGGCCTACTGGGCTCCTGGCACAACTACCAGACAAACAGCGGCATATATAAAAATTTATACAACATACATCTTAGCATACATGTGGCATTTTAAAAATATACTCAACTTGTTTTTTTGTTTACTGATTGTATTGGGCAGTTGCTCATCCAACAGCAATACACCGGGCCTCAAGGCAGACCGGTACGTTATTTCATTTGAAGAAGATGCGCAAAGCGAACAATGGGCAACATACCTGTTCAATCATTTATCAAAAAGAATAACAGATAAAGGGTCTGTGGAAATATCAAAGCGTCCGCAGCAGAAAAGTTTAGCCCAGGGCTCCAAAGTCATTCACGTGGAAATCGCTGCTGACCTTAAGAATGATTATTGCATACAGCATAGCAGCGAACGCCTGCACTTGCGTATAAAAAATAAGGAAGTAGCCGTATGGATAATTTATGAACTGATTGAGTCCATTTCTTCCGTTGATAACCGTGTAGAAGCAAAAGACCTGCCGCCGGCAACCATCAAGTTCAGCAACGGCTGCCGTGATTTTGACTTCGCATATCGCGACCCGCACTTTGCGCCAAACCTGCAGCCGGAATACGCACCTGTGGCAGGAAACAACAACGTGGAAGCCGACTGGGGCATATGGGGACACAACCTTTCAAAAATAGTAAAAGCAGCAGAGGCGCCGGAAGAAGTATATGCACTGGTGAATAACCGCAGAAACAAAGACCAATTGTCTTTTACTTCTGAAAAATTGTTAGGCATAACAGTAAACTACATCATTGACAATTATGGAGACGGAGCTGACAAAGGTACCAGGTTTATGATAACGCCTAATGACAATGACCTGGTGTGCTCCTGTGCCACATGTACGGAAGCAGGCAATACAGAAAACAATGCCACTCCTGCAGTGAATGAATTTGTAAGAAAGCTGGCTGAAAGATTTCCCAAACACGAATTTTTTATCACAGCTTATCGCACGGTGAAAGCCCCGCCCGCACACCAGATGGCGGCTAACACGGGCGTATTCCTGAGTACCATTGACCTGCCAAAGGGCGTGGAACTTAACAGCAACAACAATAAAACAAAAGTTTTCCTGGACAAGCTGGAAGCATGGAAACAAAAAACGGCCAACATCTATGTGTGGGATTATGCAGCCAATTTCGATGATTACCTTTCACCGATGCCTGTACTCTATGCCGCACAAAAACAATTTAAATTCTTTAAAAAACAGGGCATCAAAGGCGTGTTTGCCAATGCGGGCGGCTACGATTATATACCATTTGACGACGTAAAAACCTACGTACTTGGCGCATTGCTAAAAAACACAAACGCTGACGTAGAAACACTGGTGAAAAAGTTTTTTGCCAAAAACTACCCGGCAGCTCACGCACTGCTTACCGCTTACTATTTAAAACTTGAAAAAGATTTCGATAAAAAAGGTAAAGCCTACAACATGTATGGCGGCATAAACGATAACCTGGCAACCTACCTTAATGCTGCGGATTTTGAAAAATTCCACACATCGCTTGGAACCGTTGCGGGCAAAGCATCCGGTGAAGAAAAAGCGCGGCTCAAGAAACTGTACACGGCGCTGACATTTACAAGGCTTCAGCTTATTTATGCCAAAGGTACAGATGCTATCAGGCAAATGCCTGCCGGGGAGTTAAAAATTTTATTGGAAACGCTTGAAGGCTATAAAAGCTATGCGGATATGCAACGCTATCGCGAAAGCGGCGGAGAGTTATCTGCATATATGGATGAATGGAAAAGCCTGTTAACAACCATCAAAACACCAAACCAATTAAAAGGAACATCCATAAAGCTTCTGTCCAGGGCAGATGAAGGCTATGAAACGCCCGGAGTGTTAAATGACGGCTTGCCCGGCTTTGCTACCGATTATCACCAAGGCTGGTATATAAGCAGTATAGACGACCTGCATATAAGCTTCCCGGCTCAGCAACTACAAAATGCAGGAAAAATAAAATGCAGGTTCCTGTATAATGAAGACCACAGATTCCTGCCTCCTGAAAAAATAGAAATAAAAGCAGACGGCAGACTGATAAAGACCATCACTAACAAAGAAATAGCATTATCCGGAGCCGTTGCTGCCTGTGAAGCCAAGATACCATTAGCGGGAACAAAAAACATTGAATTGAAATTTTACAGGCCTAAAGATGTAAAAAGTAAGATAGCGATTGATGAAATATTTATTTTGAAATAGTGCCCATTACAATATTTCCATTTTAAAGATTAGCGCATATGAATAAATAAAAAACACAGTTATTGCATATAAACCTTGTAATTATTTCGCGCCGCTATGTGGCTGAAAACAACCACAAGCAACGCACTAAAAAATATACACACATGAACCAACCTACGATAGATCATCTGCATAAAATAAAGCATAAGAACATAGCAAGATTTAAATTTTTACCAGCATTCCTGATCATGGTTACAATTCTGTTAAGCATTGCAGGTTGTAAAAATATGGAAGACATAAAGACGACAGTGGCTGTAGAAGACAATGGCCGGCACTACTACCCCATTCTTACAGGCCAGGAACTGGAGATAGTCTTTCCTATAAAAAATACAGGTATGCACCCGTTTATGCTTACAGATATTATTACTTCCTGCGGATGCATCACGGCTAACACGTCATCTGTAAAAGCGATACCGTCCGGGGCAGAAGGCCGTTTATTACTGAAATACAACAGCACAAAGAATATAGGCTATGTAAAGCATTATATAACCCTTTATGGCAATCTGGCCACTGCCGATAAAATTGACATCACATTCGATGTGCATGTAGTGCCCAATGCTATGTATACCAAAGACTACGAGGAGCTGTACCAGGAAGAGAAAAATAAAGGAGGCAATGTAAAAGACCTGGTAGACGGTAATGAAAATAATAAAGGTTATTACATGGATGAAGATTTTTAATTAGCACGCAGAAACAACGGGCAGTTTTATGAATCTGCAGTGATATATAAATTTATTGTAATTTTGATTATTTTTAATATAGTAGCAGGTAGTCCATCTGCATATCCTATTATTAAACACAATCAGGATGTTGCCCGTACAAAAAGCAAATCAGTACTTGTATAAAAACAGATCTTTCAAACAAATAATAATCATTTATCTGTTGTTGGAGATCCTGGAATTTTTATTAAGAAGTTTATCACTATCTATACCCCTGGCAATGCTTTTTCCACCTATGTTGTACATGTTACATCTAAGACTGCAGAATAAACCTGTAAGCATAGCTGCCAAGTGGTATCTTTTTATACCCTTTGTAGTTTTCATGCTGCTGAAATTGTACCTCTTTGTTATTGCGCCTGGCGAAATGAGTATGGAACTATGGATCAAGCTGTTTGCTGTTGTATACGGCCTATATGCATTAATAATAGTTTTGGCTGTTTTCCTGGATTCGCAGCATTACGAAAACAATGCTGCTGCAGCCAAGCGCAAGCTGCTGGTGAAACAATTGTCATTATTGATGTTTATGGGCGTAATAGTGATAACAGCACTGCTCTATTTTGATGGCTCAAATGAAAGCAGGGTACCCGTTTACCGGCTGCCTCCCACAGCGATAATGTTTGCTTTTCTTATCTCCTGTATTTTGCTGAAAATAGATTATATATATCACGAAAAAAAACAGCAGTCTGAAATGGCAAATGAATATATGCCGCCTTCCCTGCTCCGGCTGGAACGCATACAGGTACAGCTCTGCAAAATGCTGGAAGAAGACCAATGTTTTTTAAAGCACAACTGCAATAAAGAGTTCATAGCAGCTAAATGCCTGGTACCTAAAGAAGATATTTCTTATTTTTTCGATCATTACATCGAAAAGGATTTCAAAATGTTTATTGCAGAATACCGCATAGCTTATGCAATAGCCATGATGAAGGAAAAGGGAAAAATGCTTACCCTGGAGGCCATAGCTCATGAATGCGGGTTTAAATCACTAAAAACTTTTAATAAATATTTTCAGAAGATCAAAGGCCAACTGCCTTCTGAGTTTATGAAACCGGAATAGAAAAAATGTTTGTTCCACTGCGTATATTAATGGTTCTTTTGCTGGCTGCAGCGCTACATTTCTTTTACCACCTGCGTAAAAAATCATTACAGGATAAAGTTTTCGGCAGTGTATTGTTGTTTTACCTTATTCATGTATCTTTTATATTTCCTATATTCCTGGCAGGTATCCATGAATATGGCTACCTAGATAAAGCTGCGCCATTTAGTTTATCCTATGGGCCGGCATTATATTTTCTGTATCGGGCCACCATTTCAAAAACATTATCCATGAAAAACATTATTAAACACTCGCTGCCTGTGTTGATGTTCTGGGTAATATATTTTGTTTTTGTTTTTGATGGAGCTTTCAGGGAGCAGATGAAAATATGGTATTATCCCGTAGTCTATGGCAGCATAGGCTTATCGATGGTTCTTTATTCAGGCTATGTGGTAGTTTCAGGAAGAAAGTTCAGGGTAATGGTTTCCAAAATCAATTATTTTGCATGGTACTGTATACTTTCAGGGCTATTCATGTTGTTTCTCACGTATGTTTTTATCACAACAGGTGTGCACGTACATGAAAAGACAACTCCTGAAAGTTCGGCAGTAACGGTAGCAGTATTTATGTGCCTGGGTGTCTTGATTTTATTGTCAGAATCGTTCAACAGGTTCAGAGCACAGTATTTTCCCTCTTTACGCAAGCATACAATACCTAAAGTAAAACAGGAAGCACCAAAGGCAAATGTATCAATACCACAAACGGCGCAAGCCCAGGTAAACGAAGATGAAAATTTCTATGCATTAGAAAAGTATTTTGCATCAGAGCCTATCTGCAATCCTTCATTGACCATAAAAGACACAGCAACCGCACTGAACATAACCCAGAAAACACTAAATGATCAAATAACCCTGTACTACAATACAACCTTTGCGAAGCTCCTAGTTTCCAAGCGGGTAGACATGGCCTGTAAAGTCTTAAGGTCTGATGACTTTAAAAATGAATTTGACAAGCTTGCGGGTGAATGCGGTTTTGGTTCAAAAGCTACCTTTTACAGAAACTTTCAGCAGTTAAAAGGTTGCACACCTTCACAATTCAGAAGCAGTTTTCTCAATGAAAAAAAATCATGAAATAGCCATAAGCAAAATTGCATACCAACCGCGGATGAATAAAGGCTATTCCATGTGGCAAATGAAAAACAAATAAAATATCCACATGAACAATCAAGTAATATAAGTACAGCATGGAACAAACAATATTTTTTACCCCTGTAATTTTATCTCTGCTCACACTGGTATTCTATTATATTACAGATTTAAAACAGGAACGCTTCAGATACATACCCTGGATACTTGGATGTTTTGCTGCTGAAGCTGTTTACATTCTTTATCTTTTCAAGGTAAAAGAAACACAGGCATACATGTATACAATAATGCCGCCGCTTGACATGTGTGCTCTGGTGCTGCTATTTTTCTTTTTATATGAAACTATTACAGGCAAACGGCTTTCCATGCTGGTAAAGCTGCTTAATTTTTTACCTGCAATATTATGGATGCTCGCGTTCATAGCTGTAGAGACCGCTTATGCCCTGATACTCACAGATACTAAAGACCATTATCTGGGCAGGCAGATTACAGGACTGATAATGTGCGCTACCTATTTCCTGGTGCTGTTGCCAATGTATGGCACCAAAAAAATTTCTAAGTTAAAAAACCTGGATTTTACTGACGCTCTGATGTTCCTTGGATTACTGATAACCATTACACTTACCTTCTCCATATTTTTTACCCTATTTTCCGGCGCTTCCAACAGGCTGGCGATATACATGATAAAAATACTCGAGTTTATTACTGTAATCACTTTGTATCTTTTACTTTTTAATCAATACAAGTACAAGCTGGAAAACATGCGCAACAAGCGTCTGGCGATCTTACAGCCTTTTTCAATTGCGTTACCAAAAACCGATGCACAACCTGCTATAGAAACCGAAATAGAAGCTCTGCCGGAGAAAATGAATGATACCAAATACATGAAAGTGCTGTTGGATGATGATACATTGAATTACTATTTAAAAAAAATACAGGCCTACTTTGCAAAAGAGCTTGATGAGTACCTGAGCCCTGAGTTTAATCTTAGTGTATTATCAGAAAAGACAGGCATTCAGAAGGCACACCTATCGCAGGTGTTCAATGTAAAAGCCGGTAAAACCTTCATTCGGTTTTTGAATGAGAAAAGGATTGCCTACGCATGTGAACTCTTACAGGAAGATGCAGACATGTCTATAATAGCGCTTTCTGAAGCCTGCGGCTACCGCTCGCGCACTACTTTTTACCAGCAGTTCAAAGCCATCAAAGGGCAAAGCGTACAGGAATACATCAGCAATCTTAAAATAAATTTGTAGTACACATGTACTTATTCACCCTTGGCTTTATAATATTTAATACCTTCCAGCACCCCGGCAGATAATTTATTTTTTGCGAAGTAAATATACCTGCTTTTGCGTAAAGACTCCAATTCCGGGCTGTAGTTGGCAACTACAATACCTTTGGTTCTGCCCTTGAGCATGCCGATGTCATTGCCGCCGTTGCCGGCTGTGAATATCTGTGTTATGGGTATCTCCCATTTGTAGCTGAGGTAGCGCACTGCATTGCCTTTGCCGGCTCTTACAGGTATAATGTCCAGGTATTTATTGTCGGTGAGCAGTATGCGTGCGCGCAGTTTTTTATCGTCGAGGAATTTGTATAAGTTGGCCAGGTCATCTTCATTAAAGCTGCTGTCTACGTAGTAACTAAGTTTGTATTTCCACTGCGCATCCTCTTCCTGTAATTTTATTTTGGCATAACCTTGCAAGGACTGTTGCAGTTCCTTTCTTTTCCACTGATGGCTGATGTGTGTTTCCCATCCCGGGTCGGGCAAGAAATTATGGGTATAATAAATTTCAGTGCCGGCAGAGCAGATCAATATGTCGGCCTGCGGCAGATCATAATCCTGCAGAGCTTTGGAAGTAAGTTCCTTGTTGCGCCCGGATGCAATTCCGAAAATAATATTATTGTCTTCAATGAATTTGCTAAGCTCTTTAAGCCCTGTAGTATCTTCTCCTTCAACCAGCGTACCGTCAAGATCGGATATTAAAAACTCTTTGCCATGCAGCAAACGCTTACCAACAGAGGAGTTGCTGCCGGGTGATTGTTGTTGAAAAGAAGTTTTGGCATAGAGTTCATCCACTACTTCTATATATTTTTTTGCATGGCTCTCCCAGGTATAGCTTTCCTGGCCTGCTTTAATACCGTTAGAAGAATATGTGTCCCACAGATTGTTATCAGCAATTATTTTCTTCAATGCAGATGAAATTGCTTTCGTATCACCCACATCAACCAGTATACCATTGTCGGCCTGCTCTATGATTTCTTTTGGCCCTCCGGTTGGCGATGCTACCACGGGAAGCCCGCAGGCTGCTGCTTCTATGATGGTTAACCCGAAGTTTTCCCCGGGTGTAGCATTCACGAAAACACCTTTCTTACGTGCTGCCACCCTGTATATTTCAGGCACTTCATTGGTAGGGTCATTCTTCTTAGGCAGCGCCATTTTACCGTACAGGTCATATTTATCCATCAGCAATAAAAGGTTGGTAAGAATTTCCTGCTCGTCGGGCGACATTTGTGTAATATCTTTTCTTACACCTGCAAAGATGGCGAGGTTAGCCATTGCCTGCAGTTCTTTATCCTGGCCATAGCTGGTGATGATCGTTTCAAAGTTTTTTCTTTTATCGGCCCTGCCAATTGACAAGATCAAAGGCTTTTCCGGGGCAAACAAAAAACGCTCAATCTCTGAGTTCACACGGTATACAGCGTTCTCCTGTTCAATAGTCATTTTAAAAGAAGGCATATCTACCCGGTAAAACGGGTAAAAGATATCTGTATTGATGCCGGGAGAGATTACTTTATAATTTGCCTTTTCTTTGTTCTGATAAGATGCGTATTGCAACTGTATTTCATGGTTGGTGCTTACGATCACGGTATCTGCATGCTGCAAGGTTTTCTCCTCTTCAGTTATGCGCTTTTGCATGTGAAACTTTTCTTCAATTTTATTTTCACTCCATCCGTCGCGCAGTAGGATATTTTTCTTATTCCTGCCCAAAGAGTGCCCGGTTGCTATAAAAGGTATGCTGAAAATTTTACTGATCTCGCCGGCGATATAATTGCCATCGGCATAATGGCCGTGAACCACGTTGGGAAAATCATCGTTCTTTTCAATAAACCTGATGGTCTTATCTACAAACTCATCAAGATAAGGCCAGAGCTGCT
The DNA here is from genome assembly GCF_025631005.1 of Haoranjiania flava. NCBI lineage: Bacteria > Pseudomonadati > Bacteroidota > Chitinophagia > Chitinophagales > Chitinophagaceae > Haoranjiania > Haoranjiania flava. The sequence continues at coordinate 4,105 of NZ_JAOTPL010000014.1, read as the reverse complement.
CTTTTGCGCGGTAATGATTGCCTCCACAGGCTATCCGCACAATTCTTGCTTTGTCATTTACATTCTCTATCTCCTCTGCATAGGCAGGTGAGACTCTTTTATCATTTATTTTACGTGTAAAAAGATCTACTCTCCGTACTTTTGGATGATTGGACAGAGCTTCAAGCAGCTCAAGCACATATTTCACCTGGCCGCCTGTATCTTTGTCCCTGCCTATTTCAGGTTCATGGTAGCGGATTAAACCGTGTGGGCTAAAAAGTTGTATATAATATTTCATCTTATAGTTTAAATGTATGTGTGCAAGTATAAGTAAATAAACAAAAGAATAGGCAAAATATCAAAATAAGTATTTAAAAATTATGTATTCAGGATCAGGGTTTTCAGATTGGGAGATAGGCGATATTACAGTGATCAAGCACAAAGACACTTATCATTTGTTTCATCTTATCATTCCCAACCACGACTATATAGCACACGCAATTTCTAAAGATGGTATATCATGGCGCCGTGTAAAGAATGCTATATTCGTCGGCGACCCCGGTGAGTGGGACGATGACATGCTGTGGACCATGCATGTGTGCGAAGTAAACGGAAAGTTTGAAATGTACTATACAGGCCTGCAACGCAGGGACAGGGGCATCATTTCCCGCATAGGGCTGGCAGTGTCTGAAGACCTGTACACCTGGACAAAAGTCACCAATCAGCTATTCCCTTTTGCACCGGAAGGAAAAGAGTATGAAACGCTGGACTATAACGACAGGAAATGGCTCAGTTACCGCGACCCTTTCCGCTATGAATATAAGGATGAAGTATATTTCCTGATCTGTGCAAGAGTAAACCAGGGGCCGGTCTCGCGCAGGGGGTGTGTAGGCCTTGCCAAGCTGGAGGCTAATGAAATGAAGCACTTGCCGCCGATGCATTTTCCACGGATGTATGATGATGTAGAGTGCCCGTGCGTATTTTATCTCAAAGGCAATTATTACCTCATCGGTTCCATCCGCGAAGATATTAAAGTACGCTATTGGTTCTCCCCCGACTTCCTGGGAGAATACCATTGCTTTCACGCAAGCACGCTGTTGCCGCAGGGAAACTATGCTGCAAGGATCATTGAAGAAAAAGACGGGTATATAGTTTTATACAATTTTTTCTATGCCGGGCAAATAAACCAGTTACGGGTATTGCCGCCCCCCAAACAACTTGATGTGGATGAAAGAGGCCGCCTGGTATTAAAGAGCTATTACCGTTGGGAAAAAATGGTGCAGCGTGAAATACACCAGAAAGACTTTGGCCAGATCGTACCATTGTTTGGTAATCATACGGCGGAAATGCTTGTGGAAGAAAATAAATTTACCTGTGGCTCAAGAAGCGGCTATGAAATTTTTTATTTCGAAAAACCATCTGAGAATTTTATCTGGGAGGGTATTTTAAAAGTTGAAGGCATGGGCAAACTCGGCCTTGTTTCAGACATGGATAAAGATGGTAACGGCTACTTTATTTCCTTTGACGTACAGAATGGGTTTGTGCAGATCAGGGCATGGGGGTTAAATCCTGACGATAACCGTTCAAACTTTGTGTACAGCAATATTCAATCAAATAATTTTGCAATACCTACAGACAGGACTTTTTTCTTTAAGCTGATCCGCTATGGAAATTATATAGAGCTAACGCTCGCCAACGAAGTAAAGCTCACGCTTATAGATTATAAATATTCAGCCAATGGCATAGGCCTGTATTCTTCATCATCTCTGATCTCATTGAAAGATTCAGTTATTAAAGTATTGCCTAAACTCCAAAGCGAGTATGCGAGCCAGGAAGAAAGCGAGTTAATATAGAATAGTTATGGAGTGATCAAGTGATGGAGTTATGGAGATGATATCGTGAACCAGCGCTATGAATGGCTTATAGCCAACACGTCCTGCTTGTCGTAATACGGCGTGGCGCCGGAACGCGTAGCAATAAAAGCTCCTAACTTAGAAGCAAAGTCCACAGCCTCTTGCGGCGGTATGTGATTGATAAAAGCATAAATTATCCCGGAAAGGAAAGCATCGCCGCAGCCAATAGTATCGGCAACGTTTACCTTATAGCCGGCGTTATCATAGCGTTTCCCGTTGTGGTACATAAATGCGCCATTGCTGCCTTTTGTCACGATAAGCGTTTCCAGCTCATACCTGCTTATGATGGTCTTTAGCGAATCCTCCGATGAAGCAATATGGTTCCAGTTACAGATAGTATCAAATTCCACATCATTCATTTTCACTACATCGCTCAGCATCAGCAGTTGCTCAATCCTGGTTTTATCTACATATGGCGGGCGCATGTTGATATCAAAAACTTTTTTTACCGGCAGCTCAAGCAGTTTGAGTAATGTTTTTTCTGTAACCTTATTACGTGATGATAAACTGCCGAAAATAAACCATGCTGCTTTGCTTACTACATCTATTGCCTCCTGCGAACACTCAATAAAATCCCAGGCTACGGGCTCATTGATCTCGTACGACATTTCACCTGCATCACTCTGCGATGCAATGACAGTGCTGGTTTCATGGTCATGGTCGATCTGGACAAAAGCGGTAGTTAAATGTTTTTGTTGCATAAACGCTAAAAGCCCTGCCCCGTTTTCATCGTTGCCTACTCTTGTGATCATGGCAGTGCCAATGCCCATCCTGGCCAGGTGATAAGCCACATTAAAGGGAGCGCCGCCCACTTCTTTATGATCGTTTAATATATCGTAAAGTATTTCACCAAACGTAACACAATGAAAGTACTGTTGCATAATATAATTATTTTTATTACAGGCAATATACAAAATGCTTTTCTTAAAGGAAACGGATTTAAATTTTCAGCCAGCATACCACTTGATAAGCGCTGTGGAAAATATAGCTGCGATAAGATGGCGCTGCTCCATAATTATCAGCTCAGTGTAAGGTATTTCAAGTCGCCTTTCTCTAAGTAAACCCTGTAGGCATGCGGTGTTAAGCCGCCGGTGTCCTGGCGCGGACTGATGATCAGTTCCTGGTTCTCCGCCTGCTCCAACATCTGTATTAATGCTTTTTTATTGTGGTCAGCAGCGTCTTTTATTTTTTTCCGTTCCGATTGTAACCGGCGTATCTCTGCTTCCAATTCCTCCTGGTTTCCTTGTTCCACATCATATGCATCATCCGGGGATTGTTTTGTGTATAGTTGTTCAATGTTTTCATTTATAGATGCCATTCTGCCGAGCTGTTCCAGCCAGGTATGAAAGAAAGTGCCTGCCGCGTTCATAAGTTTTATTTTTGTTCACTTAAAAATACGAAATATTCCTGCACGCAATGAGTATATGCGTTGAACAAAAACTTATTTTTGTGGCTGATAAAATTTCTTCGCTTTGAATAGAGATATGTTCGTCATTGGCATTGCGGGTGGCTCCGGTTCCGGCAAAACCACTTTGGTAAATTCCATTCTTGAGAAAGTTCCTTATGATCAGATTGCCGTGCTGGCACAGGATTCCTACTATAGAGATGCTGCGCACCTTCCTCTGGCACAAAGGCGGCAATTAAATTTCGATCACCCGGATTCCATTGAATGGGATTTGATGCTGACGCATATTCAGCAATTAAAAAGCGGGCAGCCAATAGCGTGCCCTACTTACTCCTACCTGAGCTGTACGCGCTTGGAAGAAACAATTCACATAGCGCCGAAGAAAATCTTACTGGTGGAAGGCATTCTCATTTTCACATACCTGCCCCTCTGTAAAACAATGGACATGCGCATTTACCTGGAGGTTGATGCAGACCTGCGTCTTTCACGGATTATAGAAAGAGATATGGAAAAGCGCGAGCGCACAGCGCAGGAAGTCTTGCAACGCTACTATAAAACAGTGAGGCCGATGTATGAAGAATTCATCAAGCCCTCCAGGCAGCGTGCAGACATGCTGGTAATGGGCGGCGGCCTGAACATGGAAGCTACGGAATTCATTGCTTCTGCTATTTTAGGAAAGCTGTAAAGTTTTCTGGCAAGCAAATTAATAAGGACTTTTATTTTATAGTGCTGATTTTCACGCAAACTTTCGCTGAGTAAGCAGAGATTATATATTCCTTACTTCCCGATCTTGCGGAACAGCTTTGCT